>CAXUBO010000118.1:0-13175 GCA_964249345.1 uncultured Armatimonadales bacterium
CAGCCGATCAAAACGTCATGCTTGGCGGGCGCCGGGTTGCCGCGCGTTTGTTCCGCGGGCGGTCCGGCCGGCGCGGGCGGCTGGGCCGCCGACGCTGCCCTCGAAGCGGGAGGCGGCGCGGACTGTGCGGCCGCCGGCGGCGGTGCATCATCCTGGTCCGGCAGGGCCGTTTTTTTCATGCCTTGATTTAAGAACACCAGGGCCGCGATCAAGATCGCCAGACCGGCGAAGACAAACAAACGCTTCATCTTAGTTTCCTTTAATCCCCAAAAAAGCCGCCATGCGCCCGGTCATGCCGTCGCGCCGATACGAAAAGAAGTCGCGTTTGTTGCGAAACGTGTCCTCGTCGCAGACCGCAATGGACCCGGCGAGCAGGCCGGCGTACAGAAGCTGACCAAAGACAACCGCTCGCAGGTTCAGGTTGTACGTCCCGCCCATCTCGCTGCGCGGCGTCACAACGCTGGCCGAGCGTGCGCCGGGCAGGGAGCGGAACCGGTCTGCGACTTCCGCCCCCACCTCGTAGCTTCCCTCCCCGATAGACGGTCCCACGGCGGCAAAGCAGGCCGACGGCACGCAGCCGAACTCGGCGGTCATCGCTTGAAGCGTCTTGCCGGCGATGTTTACGGCAGCCCCGCGCCAGCCGGCATGGGCCAGTCCGATCACCTTGCGAACGGGGTCTACCAAATAAACCGGAACGCAGTCGGCAAACAGCATCATTAAAAGCAGGTCCGGCGTGTTCGTGACCAGCGCGTCCGCTCCGGCCACCGGCACCGCTGCCGCCCCTTCTGAAACAATCGCCACCCCATCCCCATGCACCTGCTCCGCCAGCACGACCCGGCTTTCCGGCGTTCCCAGGTCATGCCACACGCGCCGCCGGTTTGCCTGCACCTGGGCCAAATCATCGCCGACATGCGTTCCCAGATTGAGCGAATCATACGGCGCGATGCTGACCCCGCCGCGCCGAGTCGTGAATCCCTGCGTGATGCGCGGCAGCCACGCCATCGTTTTGGCTTGGTACAGCGGCAGATCGCCGACTGGTTGTTTGCGCCATCCTGTCAATTTATCTTTCCTGTCAATCTATCTTTCCTGTCAATCTATCTTTCCTGTCAATTGGTCTTCTTCGTTTCCAGCAGCTCTGCCGCCTGCGCTTGAAACTCTTCGTAGCTTGTGTACAGCTCCGCCTGCCATCCCCGCTGCTTTGCCGTCTCAATGTGCGCGGGCGAATCGTCCCAAAAAGCAATCTGATCGCCGCTCAGATTAAGCGCCGTTTCAATCGCCTTGTAAAACTTTGCGTCCGGTTTTTTCATGCCTAGCACGCCGGAAAAGAACAAGTGGTCAAAGCAGGCGGAAAATCCCATGACTTCCTGCATATACTTTGCCCGATGCGGCTCTTGATTGGACGCCAGGCAGCAGACAAAGCCCGCCTCCCGCAGCGCCTTTGCCGACTCCAGCACCCGCGCGTCTACCGCATCTTCCACCGAAAACCAGAGCTGCATGAACTCCTCTGCCGAACCCTGCCAGCCCCATTCTTTGAGGTACGGCGGCAGAATCTCGGTCAAGTCGGCGCTGCCTAACAAGCAGTCGTGAAACTTGCCCTGAAAAAACGCCCGCGTCGCTTCCTGCGTGATTTTGTGCTCCCGCGTCAAGTGCTCGGCGAACCTATCAGGAAATACCAGCACACCATCGGCATCAAAAATAACAGCTTGTATGCTCATTCTGATATTCTCATTCGGACGCTTCAATCTCCCGCGCTTCTTTGCGCGTCATCGGCTTCTGCGTGGCATGACGGACATGAATAATCGTCACCGCCGGCGCATCATCCGGGTTCTCGCGGAGGACGAACAGCACTCGGTACGCCGGACCGCCCGCCGTGCGGCGGTACAGCATTCGCCGGACGCTTTCCCGGAACAGCTTGTCTTCCTCGGCAAGCGGCCAGCATGTCGGAATCTGCGCCAGCTTGGCGATTTCGGTGTTTAACCCCTCGCTCCAAGCTTCGGCAATTTCCTCATCCGCAAGGTCTGCAAGCCGCTCTTCAGCCGCTTCCATGTCGCTTCGCGCCCGCTTTGTTGTGCGGATTGCCCAAATGATTGGTGGATCGTTATCGAGTGGCATTAAGCTGTCACCGGCGTTTGGGAATGTTGGCTGGCTTGCGCTTCCTTCCGTTTCCGCCGTGCGTCTCGCTGCTCTTTCAGGTAGGCAAACGTCTCCTCAAGCGAATAAGTGCGCCCTGCCTCTAAATCCGCCAGTCCTGCACGGATACCGGCGACTGAGTCATCAAAGTCGGCTTGGTCTTCAAACTCGGACAAATCAATCACCCGGTCGTTTTCCGCCAGTGTCAGCAGGTATTCTTTGATTTCCTGACCGCGCATTGCCGCGTTTGTCCGCAGCCGCGCTTCTTCTTCCGGGCTAAGTTCCAGGGTGAGTGTCATCAGTGTTCCTTTTGCTGGTTTTCAACTGCTGGTTTTTAATCTGCCAACTCGTACAAGTCCATGCCGCCGGTCAACAAGGCATTTTTGGACTCGGCTTCGCAAAGCTGATCCAATTTGGCGAGGTACTCGCGGACGGTCATTACGACAGTGGCGTGGGACCAAGTTAAAGGAGAGACAGAAATCGGGTCGCCGTTGTACGGGTGGATTTGCTCGGCGAGAACGCCCGACTCTAACGTGTGCTTGCGGACCCATTCCAAAATATCTAAGGCGCGGGTCAGATCGGGCAGCGTTTCGGCTTTGGCAATGTACCACTCGGCAAGCCAGAGGGTGCAGATAATCCACGGGTTGCCGGGGACTGCGCCGATGTCCTGGCTGATTTGGTGGTAGTAATCGTTCTCGTAGCGGGCGACGCCGCCGATGTCGGTCTTGCACCACAGGCGCTCCTCAATCTGCTCCATCGTCGCTACGACTTTGGGGTGATCGGCTTCCAGCATCCCGAACTGAAAGACGCCGTACAAGCTGGCGTCAATATTAAGGTCAGCTTCAATTCTGCCGTCTCGGTCTACGGTGAGGCGGCGCACAAAGCGGTGATGCTCGTCGCTCCACAGATGTTCCAAAGCGGCGGCTTTGATTTCTTCCTGGGCGGTCCGAAACGCGGCGGCGTGTTCCTCGTCGCCGAATGTCTCGGCGAACAGGGCGGCAGCGTTCAGGCCGGCCCAGACAGCGGCGACGGTAAATGTGTGAATGCCGTGGCGCTCTTCCCATAGGTCATAGGACGCCCCCGGCAGGCCGGTGTGCGGCTCGCGGTACTTGGTCATAAACTCGCCGGCCCGGCGAATGAGCGGCGCATACAGGCCGCGAATAAACTCGACGTCCTTGTAGCGGGCATAATGCTCCCACAGGGCCCAGATGACCAGCGACGTTTCATCTTCCTGAATCGGCAACTGAGAATGCCCGGCGCCGTCCGCCCACGGGTGCCACGAGGAGCCGAGCGAGCGGTCCGGGTTGTACTTGTGCAGCAGGTAGCCTTCCGGCAGCAGAACGTCTTTACAAAACAAGTAAAAGTTACGGGCCACTTCCGGCTGGCCGGCTAAATCCAAAGCGTAGGCCACTAAAGCGCCGTCACGCGGCCACATATACGAATAGGTATCGTTGTTGAAGGTCAAATAGTCGCTGTCGTTTGCGGCAATGATCGCGCCTCGGTTGTCAATCTGCGTGCGTAAAATGAGAAGCGACTGCTTGTACAGCGTCACTAAAGGGTCCGGCAGGTCGCCGTAGGGGATGTCGTCTTTGTTGACCCAGCGGTTCCAGTAGATTCTGGCCCGGTGCTGGAAAAACTCCGCGCCGCGCTGCTTGACGAGGTTGTGGATCAGCTTCACGGCGGCGTAGTCCTCGCCCGCCGCCAGCCAGTAGTAAACCGTCGCCGTGCGGTTAAGCGTCACATGGGCGGCAATGGTGCTGTCTACGGCCCCCTGCGCGACCGTGTTCATGCCGAGAACGCCGTCCTCGGCATCGCGCCAGGTGCCTTCCGCGCCGTGGGCATGGGAAACGCCGATGGCGTAGTGGTGGACGCCGAAGTCCGGGTGGCCGTCTTCCCGGCTGCCGTCTTCAACGCTGACGGAAGCCAGCATCCACGTCTTGCCTTTGTAGTGGATCATGGCTTGTAAGTTCGGCGCGTAGTAAGCCGTGTTGCCTTCCGACGACTCGTTCAAGTTGAAATCGTGGTGCCAGAACAAGCGCAGGTCGCGCGTCTGCGGCAGCAGGTTTTCGACTTCCACTTTTCGGACGTAAAGATCGCGGTCAAAGTCCACGCAGTCCCGGCAGACCAGCCGCAGGCCGAGGCCCCAATGAACCGCCGTCACTTCCGTGACCAGGGTTTCGCTTTCGTAGCGCAGGGTTTTCTGCCAGGCCGGCTCGGAAATCCAGGACATCTGGCCGTCCACCCAGACCCCGAACCGGCAGGCTTGCCCGCGCGTGTGGTTCGCCTGGCCGACAAAGGGATAATAAACGTCGCGCAGCGTGTAGCGGGAATCAAAAGTCAGCAGCAAGTTACCGTTGCCGATGGGAATGTCTCGTGGCATGGCGCTATTATACCCCATGCTAGGCAAACGTCTTGCTGCTAGGCAAACGTCTTGCTTCGGGAAGCGTCTTGCTTGACGCGGCGCTTGGTTCGGGTTATAATAAGAAATGGCACGAACACTGAGCGCGGCACGGGTACGCGGAAAAGTAAAGAAGCGGGAGCAGCCGCTGGGGGTCGCGGTGGTTTGGGGTCTGGCGGCGACGCTTGCGGTGGCGACACTGATTGTCGCCGTTCAGTTTTTGTTTCCCCATTCGGCCCTGCGGGAGTTTTACATGCTGGTGCATTACAATCCCAGCGCGACTTTGCCGATCAGCCCGCTGTACCAGCAGCTTTATGAAGAAGTTTCCGAGGAAGACGTGCTGTTTGGCAGCACCTTGTCTTTGTTTTGCGGCGGTTTCGCGGTGGGCTGGCTTGCGCCGAGTTATGTGTCCCGCCGCCGCGTCCTGCTGGCCGGAGCCGGGCTGGGTCTTGGGTTTCCGCTGGCTTGCCTTGCGTTTGAGTGGATCGGCGGCATCATTGAGCAGAACACGATGAATACCCACGAAGGCGGCCAGCAGGTTGAAATTGCCGCGCCAGCCTCGCTCATTTTGACTCAGGCCATCGTGGTCTTAGCCTGGGCGGCGCTCTGCGTAGGAGGCACTGCGCTCGGCCACGCGCTGCGGACGCGGCGACGGAACGCGCAAAGCGCGGCTCCGTAGCCGTATCACTGCGCTCCCGGACGCTCTATTCCCACACCCTCCATGCCGACGAGGCGCACGGCGCTTGCCTGCACGATCACGCCGCTGGGCGTGCGGTGCAGCGTTCCCGCCACCACGACTTTGTCTCCCTGAATGACCGGCGGCAGCAGGCCCGGCGCATCTACTTCAATGGGCTGCCGGCCCAGCGTGTCCGCCGCGAAGAAGTGGTCGCCGAGCCGGTCCGAGCCGCTGGAAACGACAACTTTCAGAATAACTTTCCGTCCCTCCGGCAGTTCTCCCAGTCCGACAACCGAAGGTGCAAGCGCCTTGTCTAAGTCCGGCGTCCAGATTGCGACCCGCCCGGCCCCAATTGCGACATCGGCAGGCGAAGTGTTCGGCAGGGTGATCTGGTAATCGCCGGGCGGCAGGGACGCAAGCTCAAAGCAGCCGTTGCCGTCGGCGACAGCGGTTCGAACAGCCTGTCCGCCGCGCGAAAGGGTGACAACCGCGCCGTCCATCGGCGTCAATGCGTCCCCCGTCAGCAGCGTTCCCATCAGTGCGCCCGTTTTTGGCTGCTGCTTCCAGGGCATGGCCGGCACCGGCACGCTGCGGGTCCAAACTTTAGGCAGGGCCGCGAACAAAGCCGTGCTGCCTTCAATCTCCCGTCCGTTCTGCCCCACGGACGTATCGTAGCAGTAGACGACCGCCCCGGACGCGGCGTGTCCCAAAGCCGTAGGCCGGCGGCTGTCTTTGATCGCTGCCAGCGTTTCCGGCACCGGGTTCAGGTAGCCGCCGACGCCCATCGCGCATTCGCGGCCATAAGTGCGGTTTTTGGCAAATGTGTTCCATCCGTCCCACCGGGCTGCTGACTTTTGGAGGCCGAAGTAGGCCATCGGGCAGTTTAAATCTAAGATTCCCTCGCGCATCCAGTCCCGCCAGGGCGCAAACACTTCCGTATACGACGCGCTTTTTGTTTCATAGGCTTTGTCGCTCACAGGTGCGTCGCCCCAGCAGATCGTCGCCGCGCTGACAATCAGCTTCGGCTTCAGCGCTGTCGCCGACACATACACCCGGCGCACCAAATCCGTGACCTGCTCCCGCCGCCACGCCTGCCAGCGCGGGTCGTTCCACAGCGGCTGCCCCGAAGTCCCGTAGCGGGCGTTGTACCGGGCCACCGAGACGGCGTTGTACCCCCAATGCCCGGCATTCTTTCCTTCCCCTCCATAACGAATAAAGTCCAGGTGAATACCGTCCACGTCGTAATGCCGCACCACGTCCATGTAGACTCGGAACGTCCAGTCGGCGGCCAGCGGGTTGCCGGGATCAATCTTGGTCGCCTCGCCGTCAAAGTCCGCCCCCGTATCCGACAGCGACAGCCATTCCGGGTGCAGCCGAGTCAGCGGCCCCGCCGTGGCATTCCCGCCCACCGCGCAGGCATTAATCCAGGCATGGACTTGTATTCTCGGCTTCCCCGGTGCGTGGGCCTGGGCGCACAGATACGCCAGCGCGTCAAACTGCGCCCGGTCATCTGTTGCCCAGGGTTCGTAATGCGACTGGTAATACGCCTCCGCCCGCTTCCGCATCTGCACAAACACCGCGTTCGCGTGCATCGCCCGCAGCCGATGAAGCAGCAAATCGCACTGCGCGGGCGTCTTAAACCCATCGTTAAACCCATCCACCCAAAACGCCCGCAGCTCCGGTTTTTCCGCGTAGCTGACTGCCGATTTGACAGCCGGGGCAGGGGAGCGAGCAAGCGCAGGAGAAAGCGTACACATAGAAAGCGCGAAAGTCAGCAGACCCAAATGAAGACTTCTCATGCCTTGATTATAGCCGACAGGGTAAGCGCGGGGCAAGCAGGAAGGTATATAATAGCAGAGCCACGTTCAGCCGTAATTGTGAACGAATTGACATTCCCCATTGCTTCGCCTATAATACAGACAGCAATCACAAGGAGCAGAATAGTTATGACAACCGTTGCCTTAACCGCCGACTTGGAAGAATATGTCAACGCCAAAGTGCAGAGCGGCCAGTTCAACTCGTTTGGGGAAGTCGTTCGGGCGGGGATTCAGCTTCTGCAAGAGCAGGATATGCTTCGGCAAATTAAGCGAGAGCAGCTTCGCAAAGACATCGCCATTGGAATTGAGGCAGCGGACCGAGGAGAAGTTGCGCCATTAGATGTTGAAGCGATTATTGCGGAAGGCCACAAGCGTCTGGCAGAAAGATCGCGCAAGTAATGGCTGAAGTCATAAGATCGCTTCCAGCTAATGCTGACCTGATGGAAATCTGGGTCTACCCAGCCGAGAGAAGCACAGAAACAGCCAACAGCATGATTCAAGCGATTGGCCGCAAGTGCCAGGACTGTGCGGAGATGCCGGGCATGGGGCAACGCCGTGATGATCTTTCTCCCGGCCTTCGCAGCATTCCGCATGGCAATTACCTCATTTTTTACCGCCCCATAAACAACGGCATTGAAATTGTGCGCGTCCTCCACGGCTCACGAGACTTGCCAAGTCAGTTTGACTAAAATTAACTTGAAGCATTTTTCTCAGTATTCTTCCAAAACAAAAAGGTCAGGCGATGCGGAAAGCAGCAGTGCAGCCTCAGCCAAAACAGCCGTCTTCAACGGCGGATGCCGAAGCTGCTTGTTTGGAAGCGCTTAAAGCCGCGCTGCTTTCTTTGGATGGCAGCCGAACCGCGAATCTGCTGGAAGAATACCGGCAGCGGCATGGCCGACCGGCCCGCGAACTGGCTTTTCTTACCTGTCATCACTGGCGGGAAGGGCGACGCGCCTCCCAAAACGCGACAACTGCTCGGCTGTTCGATCTGCTGCCGCATTACCTCACCGAACCGGAGAAACTGCTTCTGCTTCGGCGGCTCCGTGCGGAGGCATCAGAGCGAGCAAAGCCGTCAAGGGTTCGCCTGACACTGAGGCGCTCCGGTGATCTTGCCGCTGTCGTCTCGCAGATTTGGCCGCGACTTCGCCCGCTGGATGCCGTGGCTTCGCCTGCAAGCCTTGCCAATGTGCAGCGCTGGTTCTCCGGCGGTGAAATGCAGGCACTGGTTCGGGTCGTAGAAGAGTCAGACTACTTGCTGGCGACCCAGCGTTTAGCTGACCTGATTGTTCGCCTTGCTCAGTTGTTTCGGCTCCGCAATCTTGCAGATGCCGGAACTCAGGTTTATGTTAGCGCGTCTTTTGTCATTCCAACTGCGGCAATAACGCTTGAGTTCCACAAGTCATTTTGGGAAGAACAACCGATGAATGATACCACTGAAAAGAACCAGGATTTCACAGATCAAGATTTTTTGGTGCGGCTGCAAGACCTCGCGCTGACGCAGGAGTGGCAGAACGGCGCGATGGGATTTGTGGATTTTGTCATGCGAACCTTGACCCCGGCTGAGCAAGAAAAACTGCGGTCTGTCGCTGTGGCCGAGGGACTCAGAACTGAAGTTCTGCTGCGGGAACTGCACGTCAAAACACTCGCTGCGAAAGCCGACATTGACCTGACACTCGAAACTGTTCAAAAGCTGAAGGATCAGCACCATCAAGGCCGAATTGTTTCCAATCACACGACAGCGTCCGGCATGACTCAGATTGAGGTCGTTGTAGAACCCTGCCCACTGCTTAGGCCGCTGACGCGCTGGCGAAAGGCAAAGCGCTTGGAGATATGATGCTGCCGCATGTGCGGCCACTTCCGCTCTAAATCAAATCTCCCAGCAGGTCTAAGGCGTCCTGGACGCCGGCGGCGAAGACGCCTAGCACGGTGTCTATCTCAGCGCGGGTGATGATGAGGGGCGGCTCGAAGCGAATGACTTTGGGGTTATTTAATGTGTAGGCGGCGATGACGCCTCGGTGGACCATGGTGCCGATGACCAGCTTGCCGATGTCGCTGTCGGTGAACTCGACGCCCAGCATTAGCCCTAAGCCCCGCGCTTCTTTGAGGATGTTCGGATGCTCGGCGGCAATTTGTTTGAGGCCGTGCAGGAAGTACGCGCCGTTCTCGGCAGCTTTTGCGGGCAGACCTTCTTCCCAGGTGACTTCCAAAGCCGCTAAAGCCGCCGCGCAGGCCATTTCGCCGCCGCCGAACGTGGTGGTGTGGATGAACGGATTTTCACGGAAGACTTTGCCCCAGATGCCTTCGGTGGCAAGGGTCGCGCCGATGGGCATGACGCCGCCGCCGAGAGCTTTGGCGAGAATCAAGATGTCCGGCGCGACGTTCCAGTGGTTAATCGCAAACATCTTGCCGGTGCGGCCTAGCCCGGTCTGCACTTCGTCTATAATCAGCAGGACGCCGCGCTGGTCGCAAATCTCCCGGACGCGCGGGAAGTAGTCGTCCGACGGCACTTGTATTCCGCCTTCGCCTTGTATGGGCTCCAGAATAACGGCGGCGGTGCGGTCCGTAATGAGGGCTTCAATCGCGTCTGCATCGCCGAACGGCGCGAAGCTGCCGCCGGGCAGCATGGGTTCGAAGGGCTTGCGGTACACTTCGCGGCCTGTCACCGACAGCGCTCCCATCGTTTTGCCGTGGTACGCGCCAATCGTCGACACAAAATCGGTGCGGCCCGACGCCATGCGGGCGATTTTTAATGCGGCTTCGGCGGCTTCCGCGCCCGAATTCGAAATAAACGAGTATTGCAGCTCGCCCGGTGTGATTTCCGCCAGCTTCGCAGACAAGTCCGCCAGCGGCTTATTCAGAAACGTCTTAGACGCCATCGGAATTTTGTCGAGTTGGTCTTTGACGGCCTGCACGACTTTCGGGTGCCGGTGGCCGACTGAGAAAACGCCGTAGCCGCCCAGGCAGTCAATGTACGAATTGCCGTCGAGATCGGTCAGCATTACACCTTCGGCAGACGCTTCAATGTGGTCAAAGCCGCCGACTTTCAGCAGGGCCACCTGCGTTGGGTTGACAAACTTCTGGTATTTTTGAATTACGTCCAGCGTGACCGCTTCGGCGTTCTGTTCGGCGTCTAAGAGCGAGTGTTCCATGCGTCTACTTTAGCCCAAGCAGGGTAAGATTGTCAAGCCGGCAAGACTGTGTGTTTGCCTGCTTTTGTGTGCGGGTAGAAGTAGACAAGTTGAAAAGCAATACCACAAACAAAAGTTATCAAAGCTACCTTGCATTGCAGGATGGAAAGACGATGTTGTTCCGTAAGCCGCCTGTGGTACGACGGATGGAAACTCTGTTGACAGTTGGTGTTTTTGTTCAGCTTGTTGTTGGGCCGCTGGTCGGCGCGGTTCTGACTGGGAAACCGCTTTGGGCTGTCGTTGTTTTAGTAGGTCTGAGCTGGGTTTTTTGGTTCCTTTACCGTGTGGTAGGTCCCAATGACATCCGCTTGGATGGGGAGCGGCTTACTTATGAGCAGACGATAGGATGGCCGTGGAAGCCGACGACGCGGGCCGGGCCATTTTCAGATATAATGGGCGTGTGTCTCTCGCCGAACAACAATGTTGTCCTGTTAATTGCGAAACCGGGAAGGGCAACCATGCGGGTCATCATCAGCAATCCCTCTTTGGCTTCCGTAGGCTCAAGTGCTTTTGTCGTAGATAAATCCTATGTTGCCGAAAGCCGCGCCCTTGCCGAAGAATTAAACCGGGTTTATGGGTTTCCCGCAGTGCCATGTCCGAAGAGGTAGGGTTGCGGGAAGCGGCAGGGAAAAAGCGCGGAGTTGATTAACGAGGGCGTGAACGCCCTCGTCGTTCATGCCCTCGTCGTTCATGCCCTCATCCATCAACCTCTACTTCGCCGCCTCCGCCGCAAGCCTACGGGCCAAGAGCGCCATGACGGCGGCTTCTTCGGGCTTGAGCGAATGCAGGGAGTCGGCCAGTTCTTGTTCAGTTTCCTGGCGCAGCGATTCCAGCATGGTGCCGTCTAAGTAGGTCTCAAAGACGGCGGGATGAATGTAGGCTTTGCGGCAGACGGCGGGGGTGTTGCCGAGGCGCTGAGAGACGGCTTTGATGGCGGCGGTGACGTTTCGCTTGGCCTGGGTCGCGGAGCCGAAAGCTTCGAACTCTTGAAGCGCCAAAGACGCCAGCACGGTCCCGGCCCAGGTGCGGAAGTCTTTGGCGGTGAACTCGGAGCCGGCGATCTCGTGCAGGTAGGCGTTCACGTCGGCGGAGCCGAGGGAGTGCAGGACGCCGTCTTCGCCTGCGTATTGAAAGACTTCCTGGCCTGGAAGATGATGGAGCTTGGCGACAATGGAAGCCAGCTTTTTGTCTTTGAGGTCAATCGTATGCTCTTTGCCGCTTTTGCCGACAAAGTGGAAATGCAGCGTTGAGCCGGTGACTTCGACATGCTCCGTTTGCAGCGTCGTTAGGCCGTAATGCGCGTTTTCTCTGGCATACTGCTCGTTGCCGATCCGAATCAGCGTGGTTTCCAGCAGCCGGACAATCGTTGCTAAGATTTTCTCGCGCGGCATTCCGGGGCGGCGCAGGTCGGCATCGACACGCTCCCGGATATGAGGGAGGGCCGTGCCGAAGGCCATCATGTGCTCAAACTTGGTTTCGTCGCGGCTTTCGCGCCAGTGCGGGTGGTAGCGGTACTGCTTGCGGCCTTTAGCATCGTGGCCGGTGGCCTGCAAGTAGCCGTTCTCGGACGGGCAGACCCAAACATCGGCGTAGGCGGGCGGAATGGCAAGCGAACGGATGCGTGAGAGCGTTTTCTCATCGGTGATCTCCGTGCCGTTTGGTGCAAAGTAGCGGAAATGGCTGTCGCCGTTCGGCTCGCGCCGGATGCCCGGCTGCCGGTCCGTGACATGCCGCAGTCCGGCGGCTTTGACTTCGGCTAAAGTTTCGGAATTCGCTGCCCCCGAATCAGGGGAACTTGCGGGCTGGGAAGCGTGTTTTGTCATTGTAGGCATAGGTGTCATTTACCCAAAATAGCCGGCAGAAAAAGCCTGGTCGTTTTGCGTTGACAAAGTTTGTGAAAAATGCCACAATATGCGTATGGAGATTGTGAAGAAAGGTACAAAGTCGATGTCGCTTGTGTCAATGCCACTGTCTGTCTCGCTGCCGCCTGTTTCTAAGTCCGGGTTTCTTCTTGGCGCTTTGCTTGCTGCCGCTGCCGCTGCCGTCAAGATTACCGTCCTGGATTCGATTGACCGCCGCGCCGGTCGCCCGATCTCCTAACCCGATCTCCTAACCCGATTTCCTAAGTTGAATACAAGTCACGCATGACCTCTTCATCACCGCAGCTTTTAATTTGGGATCGTTCGCCGCGCGGCATTCTGGAGCTGACCGGCGCTGACCGTGAGACGTTTTTGCAGGGCATGGTTTCCAACAATGTTGTGGGACTGCCCGCAGGCGACACGCGCCACGCCGCGCTTCTTGACACTACCGGCCATATTTTGGCCGATTTGCACATTCATGCCCACCCTGACAAGTTTGTCGTTGAAACCGATCCGGCCTGCCTAGAGACGCTGTCCGCCACGCTGAACAAGTTCCTGATCATGGAAGACGTGCAGGTCACTGACGTTTCCAGCGACTACGCAGTTGTTTCGGTCCTGTTTGGGGCTCATGGAATTGAACGGCTGCCGGTACTCAAATTTCGGGCTTCTTCCACTTCCTTTTCGGTTGCTGGTGGCATTGATTTTTGGATACCGCTTTTGGAGAAAGATGCCGCTTGGGCTGCTCTGCTGGACGCCGGGGCGGTTCCACTTACTGCCGAAGACGCCGAAGCGCTGCGGGTGGACGCCGGCATTCCGAAGTGGGGAGCCGAGCTTTCGCCCGCCATTTTGCTGCCGGAAGCCGAGATGCCCGACGCCGTTTCTTACACCAAAGGCTGTTATGTCGGGCAGGAGATTGTCGCCCGCTTGCAGGCGCGGGGCCACACCAACAAAGCGCTGCGGCGGATTCTGCTGGCCGAAGACGCTCCCGTGCCTCCTCTTGGAGCAACCATCCATGTGCCGGAAGACGGCCCGGAGCCGGGGCGCGAAGTTGGGACCGTGACAAGCGCCGCCGCGTCGCCGTCGCGCGGCGGCCAGGCCATCGCGCTG
>CAXUBO010000119.1:0-12751 GCA_964249345.1 uncultured Armatimonadales bacterium
AAGCCTTTCCGTAGGGGCGAAGCTTGTCTTCGCCCTCTTGTCTTTGTTAATCGCACAGGGACAAAATCAGCGCCGGCGTGCTGACCAGGCGAAACACCTGCGTCTTACGGATTGTCCAAAGCCGTCCGTCCCGGTAAAACACGTCGCTTGCTGCCGGCGGGTCGGGGTCCGCGCCGTCGGAATACAAGGCCAGCGCCGGATGCAGCAGGCCCACCGCCTCATTGCCGTCAAAGTAGGTGCCTATCGTCAGCCCGTCCATCGGCGTGAACAATCCTACCTGCGTGCGACTGACACCCGCCCGGATGCGTGTCCAGGCTTCGCCGTAGTTCGCAAACAGAGCCGAAACGCGGCGGGCGCGGGCGGCTGCCACCACATCATCCACGGGAACGTCGGTCATTGAAAGCCTCCCAAGCTGCCTTCGCCGAACACATCGTCAAACAGGGATGGCGTGGCGGCAGCGGACACCGACAAATCGGACTGGATCAAGACTGCTGTCTTAGAAGAGCCGTCGGGCAGCCCTGCCGACGCATCCACGACCACCTGCCGGGCCGCGCGTCCAAACGGTGCCAGCCGCTTCAATCCCAGCCCGGCCAGCTTCTCGCCAAGCTGGGCGGGATTGTCCGTGCGCGAGGCTGAAACCGTCAGCGGCCCCAAGTGAAAATCATCTGTCGCGCCCGGCGCCCGCGCCTGCCGCCGCAGATATTCTCCCGCCAGTGCTTCCGCCATGCCCAGCAGCAGCGTCGCCAGGAGGCCCGCGCTTCCCGCAGAAGCGGCCAAAATCGCCGGGTCCAAGCTGTATTCCAGCGCCGGCTGCTGCGCCGCCAGCAGCAAGGTCAGATCGGCATCCGCCGAAGTATCCGCCGCCGCAATCGCAAGCAGCGGTTTCAGGTCGGTTATCGTCAGTGGCAAAATCGACATGATTGGTTTCCTTTATGTCAGCGAGAGTCCCCTGCCCCCTAATATTGGGAGCAGGGGACTTCCTCGCTTACCCCGCCTGCGCCCCATACGCCGCCCGCCAGTCGCCAAACCCGGCGTTGTACCTCGCTCGCACCCCATATAAGAACTGGTCGCGCAGGAACCCGTTTTCCGAGCTGCCTTCCAAAGCGTTAAACTCGAACTCTTTCCGCATTTGGAGGACCACCGCCCGCACGATCCGCCCCGTGTCCAGCAGGAACCAGTTTGCTGAAGACGAAAGATACGGCGTCGTCAGCAGCGTCAGCATCCCGCGCAGCGGGTTGATCGCTAAATCCTGGTTCCCAATGGGAGCCGGGTCCGGGAAAAAGCTGGAATTCAGAAGCTGAGTCGCTTCCCAGTACAGCTCCGGCGGAATGACCAGCAGATTTGGCCGAGTTCCCATGGGCCGCCCCTGATCGTCCGTGAAGCGCATCATCGCCGTGATCGCTGTCTGCAAAGACGCCGCCGAAAGAACGTCCGTGCCTTTGTTGGACTGCGCCGTTCCCTGCCCTCCGAAGGAAAGGGACTGGTGGACGCCAAAGAACGGCACCCCGTCGTAGCCGTCCGACGTGAACCCCTGCCCCAAAAGCCCAAACACAATGCTGTCCAAATGCTGCTTGGCGACCAGGGCCATCTGCCGGATACGCAGCGCGATCTGCCCGTACTGATCGTCTTCCAGCGCCGTTCGGTCAATGGAAAGCGTGCTTTCCCACGTCTTGTTCGTGATCGCATACGAGTACGGCTTCAGGTCCGCCGGAGACCGCTCATCCAAAAACTCGCGCATTCCCGGCAGTGCGCCGAGCCACGCATACTGCTCCGTGTCCCGCTCCGAAGGAACGGTCGTTGCGACTCGGTCCCACTGCGCGGGCGTCTCGCCGAAGGTCTGAAAAAAGAGGGTCTTCAAACCCGCCGTCAAAAGCTCAGGAATGTCCGATTTCACCAGTGTCATTTCAAATTTCTTCTTTCTTGTCAGAAGTGCGGGCGAAAGGTCTTCGCCCGCATCCGAAAACTCTTCACCTTCCCTTTAGGGAGGGTCGCCGCTTGCGGCGGGGTAGGTCAGGACTTCCCTTCCGGCTGAAGCGCCGCCAGCACCGCATCCACTTTCGCTTCAATCGAGTCCACCTGCGCCTGACGCTGCGGCGTCTTCCACAGGGTCTTGGCAAGGGCCGCCAGCAAGTGCGAGCCGACGCCCGCCGCGATCAAAAACTGCAAGTCAATATGCATGGAGCTTCTCTTTCTGCTCTTCTTCCAAGAGCGCCGCCACTTTGGCCGGGTCGATCCCCAGCCGCGATAGGAACGTATGTTCGTAGTGTGTGAAGCCGTCAGATTCGCCCGACGGCGCTGTTTCTCCCAAAAGAACCACCGGCGGCTGCGCCTGCAAAAAGCGCCGGAATACTGACGCGACCGGCTCCGCCCCGCCCGCCAGCAGCACATGGCCACAGTCGGAAGCGAGCAGTGCCCGCGCCGCCGCTTCCGACGCCGGCACGATCCGCCCCTGCGCCTTGAACGCCGCCACCTGCGCGTCCGCTTCCCGCGCTGAGAGCGCCGCCCGCAGCCGGACAATCTCGGCATTTAGGGTGCTTTCTCCCAAAAATGCCGCCGATGCCACACGCGGCTTCAGCACCAGCGAGACTTCCAGCAAAGCCAGCGGCTCCCGCGACAAGCCGACTGACAGCTTTGCCGCCCCGCGACGGCGCAAAAACCCCGCCAGATCATCCGGGAACGCCAGCACGCCCAGCAGCGCGTTCCCCTCGCGCCACACCCGCTGCACCCGGCCCAGCGGGTCCAGCGGCGAGTCCGTATGCTCCACTTTCACCGGCACACCTGCCGTGAACCGGGACACAATCGCGTCCAAATCGCTTTCCGTCAGCGACAGGGCTTTGTCTGCGTATTCTCCAGCTTCCAGCAGCCGGGCTGGACGCTCGCTCGTCATCTCTTCTTCCGACAGGGTCAGGGGCGAAGGCGCTTCTAAAATTACGTCTTCGCTTTCCAGCGTTTCGCTCATAATCTAGCTCACCTTTCCATCAATGCGAATCTGCACCGTCAGCGCATTGGGGACGCCGACAACCGTTCCGCAGGCGACGCTGTCCGTCGTGGCCGCCGTAGAGACTGTGCCGTCATCCACCACAAATGCCGCCTTGCCCGTGTCCGCCTGCGCCGCCGCTGTTTTGGCGTAAGTGAACACCCCCGTCTTCAGAACACGCACGGAAAGCGCCCCCGCCGCTCCGCCCGTGTTGTCCGCCTCTTCATACGCAACCCCGATAAAGACCACACCCGCGCTGTCCGACGCCGGCTGGGCCAGCCCGGTCGCCGCCGCGACGGCAAGCAGCCCGCCTTTGCGGACATGCACCCCCGCACCCAGGGGATAAGAAACCAAAGCGCCGTCCTTGCGCCTGGCATCATAGGAACTCGACAAGGCAGTCATCAGCATTTTCCTTTCTATTCGCGAGCAGTATTGCCCTGGCCGGCAGTCTGGGAGAGCTGAGAAGTTCTGCCGACCAGGAGCAGAATTAGTATACATTTGTTTCGCATCATTGTCAAGCAAATTATGTATCGTTTTGTCTACTTATTTTTCATGCCACGGCTGGCAACAATTCCTAAGAAGAAATAGCGTCAAACATGGTAGAAGCAAATGCCGGCTTCTTGGTCCTGCTTGCTGTTTTCTGCGAAAGCCAAGCGGTTCCTGCCGATGACGCCAGGGCAAGACCAAACCTATGACGACTACTCAAGATCGCACCTTCGCATGGCGCGTCGAAAACACGCTGGCCGCCGGATTTTTTCTTGTCATACTGCTCGGACTGCTTGGCTACTTCCAGACCGTCCAGGCCATGCAGGGAGCCGACCGGCGTGTCAAACAAATTGAAGCGCGTGTTGACGCCTGCATTTTTCTTGCCGAAGATGTCACCCTGCATTCCCATGATACGTCGTTTTACACCCTGTCTTATGTCTACTCCGGCAACACCGGGGACCGTGACCAGAAGTGGGAGCAGCAGGACAGCACGCGGGCCGGGTTCAAGAGCCTGAAAGCCCAAATCAGGCTGCTTCCCGGCAGCGCCTCG
The DNA here is from genome assembly GCA_964249345.1 of uncultured Armatimonadales bacterium. Classification (GTDB taxonomy): domain Bacteria; phylum Armatimonadota; class Armatimonadia; order Armatimonadales; family Capsulimonadaceae; genus JANXMY01. The sequence continues at coordinate 4,014 of CAXUBO010000119.1, forward strand.
CTCCAAGCCCAATGCACCGCCGCCGAGCGCCAGAACCGGGACATCTGCGAGCCGCTGGAGCGTCGGGAAATTGCGCTGGTGGACCACAGCCAGGCCCGCAAAGCACAGGACTTGCTGCAATCGGAAGGGACTACCGGACGCGATAACCTGGAAGTTCAGCTAGACGATCTTGCCGGCGTCAACCCTACTCAGTACCCGGATGCCGCGCCGCGCGGGCTGAACGCCTACCGTGTCCAGGCAGCCGCCGCCGAAAACCAGGCCGAGCGCCGGACGCTTCTCATCGGCGAAGTCGTTCAAGGCGCGATCCTGCTGTTTTCTCTGCTGATTGCTTTCACTGTCACCCGAACCGCCGCCACCGGCGTCCAAACGGTTTTAAGCGTCCAGGATACCTTGCGCGACAGTGAGGCACGTTACCGGGTCCTCTTTGAAGGCAATCCGCACCCAATCTGGGTCTTTGACCAGAGCACGCGGCGAATCCTAGCAGCGAATGAGGCCGCCCTCCGCAGCTACGGCTATACGCGCGATGAATTCCTGGCAATGAAGTTCGGAGATTTTCGGGCCGGCGGTGAGAAGCCGGCGTTTGACCTTTCGCACGGCAAAGTGGTGACCGAAACCCTGAACACCGGCGAGAGGCGTCACAAAAGAAAGGACGGCAGCATCATTTGGGTAGATGTCGTCCTGCATCCGCTGGTATGGGAAGGGTACACGGCCTGCATGGCCGTTGTGCAGGACATCACTGCCCGGCGCGAAGCCGAAGCCGGGATGAACCGCCTCGCCGCTATCGTGAATTCGTCCCATGACTCCATTGTCGGCTGGGACGCCGAAAAGCGGATCACAAGCTGGAACCCCGGCGCGGAGCGGCTGTACGGCTGGACCGAACAAGAAATGCTGGGACGTTCCATCCTAGAGATGATGCCGGACGAGCGCCGGATGGAAGCGGAGGCTGCCTGCGAGACACTCCGCGCCGGCCGGCCTATTGAGCTGCCGGACACGCTGCGCCGGCACAAAAGCGGGCGGCTGCTGGAAGTTTGGGTCAGCACCTCGCCCATTCTCAATGCTTCCGGGGAAGTGGCCGGCGCGTCTACGATCACACGGGACATCGCCGAGCAGAAGAAAACTCAGGCGCTCATTCGCTGGCAGGCTTATAACGATCCGCTGACTTGCCTGCCGAACCGGGCCAGCTTCCGGCAGGCACTGGAAGAAGCAATCCAAAAAGCGGCCTCGTTTGCCGTTCTTTTCATTGACTTAGACCAGTTCAAGTATGTCAATGACAGCCTCGGCCACGCGGCCGGGGATCAAATGCTGCGGGAAGTTACGGCCCGGTTTGAACGCTGCCTCGGCGGCGCGGATCTTCTCGCCCGCATGGGCGGGGATGAGTTCACGCTGCTTGCAAAAACATCCGAGGAAGCTGAGGGGCCGGACAAGGCGGAGAGCCTGCTCCAAGCCCTATCCCAGCCTCTCCTCATTGAAGGCCATGAGCTGCATGTCGCCGCCAGCATCGGCATTAGCCGCTTCCCGGAGGATGCCGTGGATGCCGAAACTCTGCTCAAATATGCCGACCTCGCCATGTACCAGGCCAAAGAAAGCGGGCGGGGACGATGGCAGCAGTTTAGCCCCGCGCTGACCGAAGCCGCCCGCGAGCGGCTGACACTGGAAAGCAGTCTGCGAAAGGCCATCGAGCGAGAAGAGCTGATCCTGCTGTACCAGCCCCAAGTCTCGCTGGAAACTGGAGAAATCAGCGGCACCGAGGCGCTGGTTCGCTGGCAGCACCCGGAGATGGGCCTGATCGCACCGTCGCGCTTCATTCCGCTGGCGGAAGAAACCGGCCTCATCGTGCCGCTGGGGGAGTGGGTGCTGCGAGCTGCCTGCCGTCAGGCCGCCCAGTGGGAACGCCAAGGAAGGCCGCTGCGTCAGGCCGTCAATTTATCGGCCCGGCAGCTCACGGAGGCGGGACTAGTCCAAAGCGTGCAGGCAGCCCTTGAGGAAACGGGGTTAAGCCCGCATCTGCTGGATTTGGAGCTGACGGAAAGCGCGTTAGTAGCGCAGGGTGAAGCCGGGCGAGATCGCCTTGCCGCGCTGCGGGCGCTTGGCATTCAAATCTCTCTCGACGATTTCGGAACCGGCTACTCGTCCCTGGCTTACCTGCGCCGCTTTCCATTGGATGTCTTGAAAGTGGACCGCTCCTTCGTTCAAGGCTTGGAAAAAACAAATCCACACGTCCGGCAGGATCAGGCCGTTGTCCGCGCGATTGTTGAGATGGCCCATGCCTTGGAGCTGGAAGTGGTTGCAGAAGGGGTGGAAACCGCCGGCCAGCGCGATACGCTGCGCCGGCTCGGCTGCGATTACATGCAGGGCTTTTTGTTCAGCCCGCCGGTGACGCCGGAGCGCCTGGAAGTCCTGCTCAGCCCCGCACCGGCTGCCGCCCGTGAAGTCCAGGCGGCTTGAAAGCAGCACATCAATCAATCTGAGCATGGCGCTGAACCAGGGTCTTGCCCCGGTACAAAGCAACCGCCTGCACCTGATAATCGCCGCCTGCCAGATCGGTCCGAGACAAAAAAACATGGACACTATGATGCGGGTAATCGTAGAAGATTACCAGCAGATGCGGGTCCGACGCCCGGATGACCCGCCCCGTGCCGCCCGCCGCCTTGTCCAAATCATACAGTGACATCATCGGCCCAATCGTCTGGAAAAGACGAATCGCTTCCTTGTCTTCCGCCTCAAGATCGTCCGTCTGACGCACCCGCGCTGCCGCAGCCTGCGGCGGCGCGGGCGGCTGCTGCCGCAGGTTCCAGACCAGGAACAGCAGCCCGCTCGCCAGCGCGACCAGCAGAAAGCTGCTCGCAAAGGCCAGCCGGGCCGTTCGGGCCGCATTGCTGCGGCGCGGCGGACGCGGAGCGACCGGCGGCACAGCCACCAGCGTAAATGCCTCCGTCCGCTCCACCGGCGGCTCCACAAAATGCGTTCGATACTGATGGCCGCAGAGAGGACAAAAGGAAGCTTGCAGCATTGCCGCTTTCCCGCATTCCGGACATCTTTTGGCACTCACCGAAGTCTTCATGTCTTTATTATAACACAAGACAGATTATTTTTGTATTTATTTCCCACTATAACGAACGCGCCAGATGCTGTTGGAGCCGTCATCCGTGACTAAAAGCGATCCATCGTGCGCCACTGTCACGCCCACCGGACGCCCCCAAACATTCCCGTCCGGGGTCAAAAAGCCTGTCAAGAAGTCGTCGAACTCTCCTGACGCCTGTCCGTTCTTGTCAACAGGAACGCAGATCACTTTGTACCCTGCCCGGTGCGACCTGTTCCACGAGCCGTGCTCGGCGGCAAAGATCATGCCGCGATACTTTGCCGGAAACTGATTTCCCTCATAAAAAGTCAGCGCCAGTGACGCCATGTGCGGCTGAAGCACAACATCCGGCGTCAGGGTCCGCGCCTTCAGGTCCGGGTGCGCGTCCGGCAAATCCGGGTCCTGGTGCCGGCCCATGTAGTACCAGGGCCAGCCGTAAAAGCCGCCCGGCTGAACGTGGGTAATATAATCCGGGACCAAATAATCGCCCAGCGTGTCCCGCTCATTCACCGAAGCCCAAAGCTGCCCGGTTCCCGGCTGGAACGCGATCCCAACCGGATTGCGAATGCCCGACGCATACACGCTCAGCCCCGTGCCGTCCGGGTTATATTCTAAAATGTCCGCCCGGTGAAACTCTTCCGGGTGCGTGTCCGCGTCATCATGGTTGGAATGTGAGCCGACCGACACAAACATTTTGGAATTGTCCGGCGAGAACGCAATGTCCCGCGTCCAGTGCCCGCCGCCGCGCAGCCGCCCGCCGCCCGGAATGTCCGGCACAATCGTCTGTGCGTCTGCCGTCGCCTTTAAATCGCCGCTGGCGTAGGGGAACCGCAGAACCGCGTCCGTATCGGCAACATACACATACTTTGGGTTCGGCCCGCTCGGATAAAATGCAATGCCGAACGGCTGGTGCAGATTATCGGCATAAACCGAAGCCGTCTCCGGGTGACTTGCCCCATCGGCAGCCCGCAGGATTTTGACCCGGCCCGCACCGCTTTCCGCCACGAAAATATCCCCGTTCGGAGCCGTGACAATTTTGCGGGGGTTGCTGAGATCGCCTGCAAACAGCGATACCTCAAACCCAGCCGGCGCCTGCGGCATCACGCCGTCAGGCCGAGGGACCATGCGCGGCCCATTGTCCGACGAAGGCGTTTCAAACGGCGGCGGAAGCTGCGTCACCGACAGTTTGCGCCGAACTCCCGGCGAATCCGAAGACCAGTCGCCGAGCGCCGCATCGCCGGTCAGCAGCGGCCCGACCGGGCTTTTTCCCGTCGGAATGGCCCGCACTTGGGCTGCCGGAAGCGCATGATGAACATAAACCGATCCCGCCGAAGCCAGCACGGCGGCCACGGGAACAAAAAGAAGTGCTTTCATAATGTTTTTAACGCTTGATGGGGGTGGGGAGGTTCCCAAACAGATGGGGATACTTTAAAACAAAAAAGGCGAAAGCCGCTGGAAGGCTTTCGCTTTCGTTCTTTGTTCCCTCGGAATTACGAACGTGAATATAGTATATCACAAGCAGAGCACAATGTCAAGAACAATCTTCTCAGCAGCCTCACACCTAAAATGCAGAAATGGCACAGCTTCAGCGGCTAAGAAAGGTCAATTTCATTGAAGGAAGGCTGAACGCCTCTCAAATTGTGCATATCGTTGTCCTTTTTCTGTCTCAAAGGAAACCGGCACTGGAAGCCTTCCAGGTCTGCCATTGCAGTGCCGGTTCCTGGCTTCTTCACTCTCCCCGAATTGTCGTCACCATCGACTCGGATAGAATGCCGACGCCGGGAATGAAGCGCACACGCGGGTCCGCCGCCAGCCGCATCCATTCAATCAGCGGCGAATCGTCCAGCAGATGCAGCGTCCGGCGGGCGTCCGCCGCCTTGACCATTCCCTCACTTGCCGCCCGGTCGCACAGCGCCAGAACATCGGAAGGGACCGGCGGGGGCGCGGCTTCCGGCAGAAGAAACAAGTTTGCCGCCGCCAGTTCCGCGCGGGCCAGCACATCCGCTCCCGTCAGCGCCTTCCGGCCCAGCGGCAGGGCCAGCGTCATGTTGTTCGTCATGTCTTCCATTTTCCCCGGCTCCGCGCCCAGCATCAGCGTGATTTTGCTGCCCTCGCGGCGCAGCACAAAGTCGGGCATCTGTATTCCCAGCGCAGAGACCGACGGCTCCGGCAGGCGCTTCACCCGCCAGCCGTTTAAGTCGCCCGCCACGCGCCGCTGGGCCGCTTCTTTCAGCAGGTCTTTGTGCAGCGCCAGCCCCGCCTCAAACCGTTTCTTGAACGCCGGCTTCTCCGCTGACGCCGATTTCAGGGGCAGCCCTAAAACGCGCAGCAAATCCGTGGTTAATGTTAAACGGAACGGCTTCCCGCCCAGCCGCGCTTCAGCGTAGCCGCCGGTGCTGCGAGTCGCATAAGCCGCGACAAGATGCAGCAGGCAGCGCCCCAAACGCCCCGCCCGCTGCGGCAGAATGGAATGCACGTCCATTTCCGACAGCGAAACCGTCCCGGCATCCACGCTGACCACGGCCTTGACGCCCAGCGCCCGCGCCAGTGCGCGGACTTCGGCAGCGTCACTTGTCGTCAAAGAAAGTCCAAGCAGCACAATCAGCGCTGAGCGCCGCAGAACCGTATCCAGCGAGTGAAAGTTATATAAAGCGACAATGTCGGCAGGCGTCGGCACCGCCCCCAGCCGGGTCAAAATCTGGTTGTCTTCCGCATCGGAATGCAGCAAGGTATCCCACTGATGCGCCGTCAAACAAAACTCCCGCGCCAGCGCCTCATAACACGCCGCCCGCTCGCCTTCCGCCAAAAAGCCGTGATGACGCTCATTCACAGACGCATAGGTGAACGCCCGGACTTCCACCGGCTTTGTCAGCTCCGCTTCCCGCAGACGCGCCGCGCTGTCCCGCCCGACAAGCTGCCGGAAGTCCGGCGTTTCATACTTGTAGAACTGCCCCAAACACGCCACAATGCCCCGCGCGAGCCGGGGATCGCCAAAAAAGTCCGTCATCGCCTGCGCGTCCATGTCCCTGCGCCGCTTGCCTGCCGCCGCGTCAAAGGTGCGAATGGCAATCTCTAATCGCGCAATCGCTTTTTTGTCTTTGAGCTGATGCGGGTACACCGCCGCCGATGCGCCCGCAACGCTGCTTTTGCGCGATGTCTTCTTGAAATCTTCCTGCCGAAACGCCATCTGTGATTGCTCCTGACACTCTGGTTCCCCCATTATTGGGGGCTAGGGGGCTTGCTACCCTTCCGCCTTCTCCACCGGCTTGCGCCGCCGCGCCGTTTTCACTTCACTGGTTCCGCGTGACACGATCTCGTACAGGTACGCATGGCCCGGCTTCGGACGCAGCACCCGGCCCAAACGCTGAATATACTCGCGGGTCGTAGACGACCCAGACACCACAATCGCGACGTTCGCATCGGGAACGTCCACGCCTTCGTTCAGCACCCGCCCCGTCACCAGCTTAGAATAGCGCTGCTGCCGGAACTTGTCGAGTATGTCCCGGCGCTCGTCGGCATGAGTCCGGTAGGTAATCGCCGGCAGACACAGGCGGCGCGAAAGATCGTTCACCAGCACATTCCACTCGGAAAACACGATCACTTTGTCGCCCTTGTGCTCCGCCAGCAGCTCTTCCACCGCCTTAACCTTGCGCTCTGCGTTCATCGCCAGCATCCGCGCTTCCCGGTGCGAGCGCAGCGCCAGACGCGCCGACGGGTCATGCCCGGCGCTCCGTATCAGCGCCTCAAACAAGTTTGCCGCGCCGGTCATCATCAGCTTTGTGCGATTGGCCGCCATGTACCAGGAGAACTCCGCCGTCAAGCGGTCGTAGCGGGCCTGCTCATCGTCGGTCAAATCCACCGAAACCCGCTGGACTTTGTAGTCCGCGATATGTTTATCACGGGCCAGTGTCGCCGGCTGGCGCTCAAACACCGTCGGCCCAACCAGATTGGCGAGGTCATCATGCCGCCCGTCCGAACGCTCCAGCGTCGCCGACAAACCTAAGCGAAACGGCGCATCGGCGCGGGTCGCAATCGTCCGGTACGACGCCGACGGCAGGTGGTGGGCTTCATCAAAGACTAAAAGCCCGAACCGTGATAAATCGCGCTTCGGCATTGCCGCCGAGTCATAGGTGATGACAGTCACCGGACATTCGCTCTTAAACCCGCCGCCGATCATGCCGACTTCGGCATCAGTCAGCCCAAACTTCGCGCAGATCGTGTCATGCCACTGGTGCATCAAATCAATCGTCGGCACGACGACCAGAGTCGCCACACGCATGGCTTCCATGACCATCAGCGCAACCACCGTTTTGCCTGCGCCCGTCGGCAGCACGACCACGCCGCGCCCGTTTGCCCGGCCCCATGCCGTCAGCGCGTCCTTCTGGTAAGGCCGGGGCGTTACGCCAAGCGCGGGCAGCTCAAACGGCAGTGCATACTCGTCGCTTCCCGCTTCCAGCCACGCCGTTTCCGCGTCTTCGCCGTCTATCTCATCGCTATCGCGCTCAAAGTCAGCGGCAAACAAATCCAGCTCAATTTCCGTCAATTCCGGCATAGTTTCTCTTTCACAACGAGGCCCCCTAGCCCCCAATAATGGGGGAACCAGAGAAGAAAGCAGAATGGCCTTATCTTAACATCTGGTTCCCCCATTATTGGGGGCTAGGGGGTATTCTACTCCTCAAACAGTGACAACTGCCCCCACTGCTCCATTCGCTTTGGGCCGACGCCGTACACGCCCTGAGCGCGGCCCGACCGCACTGCGTCCGCGAGCTCTTCCGCTGAGGAAACGCCGAGCGTCTCGTGCAGGCGCTGAGCTAAACGCGGGCCGACGCCCGGCGCGGCCATCAGCGCCCCGATATGGGGCGGCAGATCGGCGCACAGATCGGCAAAATACTCCATGCGCCCCGTCCGGGCAAGCTCCGACAGCTTGCGCTGAAGCCGCTCGCCCAGGACGCCTTTGCGGCGGCGCAGGTGCTGCGTGTCATCGCGCAGAACCGAAACTGCGTCGTCGCGCCGGCCCATCAAGGCCCGTGCGCCGTTCTCATACGCCTGGATGCGGTAGGGGTTGTCCTGCCGGTCTTTTAACAGCGTCGCGATCTTGAACAGCGTCTGCGCCATTTCTTTGTTCGTAAGAGTGTTGGTCAATTCGCTTGGATTTTGTGTTGTCATTTGGGGGTTTTCCACGGTCGAACAGATGTCCTATTGTACCCCAATTAGACGTTTCCCGTCTACTCTTTGTTCCGAAACACCCGCTTGACAGAGCAAAAAAATGACGGTATCATAGAAAGGAAACGTGGGAAGGGAAACACGCCAATGGCAGCCCGGTTTTGCTCGCAATGCGGTCAGGAAGTCTCATCCACAGCCAAGTTCTGCCCAAACTGCGCGGCTCCTTTGACAGTGTCCATTCCCAGCTCGCCCGCTCCGTCCGGCCTCACCGCGCACCCGCTGGATACGGCGGCGCTTAAGTCCCGTTCCCTGCTGCTGCCCGCCGCCATTGTCACCATTCTTGTACTGGCCGCCGCGCTTGCCGTCCTGGCCGCCCACAGCCGCCAGCAGTCGTCCCTTTTGAACAGCGCCGGCTCGGCAGCGATGACTGCCCCCGCCGTCACCAATGCCCCGCCTCTTGCGCCCGCGTCCGCCCCGCCCTTGACCAATGCGCCCG
>CAXUBO010000120.1:0-2341 GCA_964249345.1 uncultured Armatimonadales bacterium
GGCACGGCCGGCGCTGGAGCAAAGAAATCGAAAGAAACTTCATCACAGCTCCGCCGCGCGAGGCGGCCCTTCTACCAAGAAGTATGTCACCAGCCCCGCCGAAAACACAATGATTGCGGGAAACAAAATGGAGTATTGAAGGATGGACTTCACTAACGAAATAGAAAACGGGTCACGAAAGAACGTCGTCGCAAGCCAGCCGGAGACCATGATGTAGATCGTCTTAGACAGCAGGCTGCGCCCGCGCGACCGGAGCATTTGCATGCCGAACGCCAGCAGGGACATAAACAGCATGGTTCCTAAAATCCCGAAGTTGATCATAAACGAGAAAAACGTGCTGAGGGAGCCAAGCGGGCTGAACACATGGTAGCCGTAGTCGTCCGGACTTAACAAAAACGCCGATTTTCCGGGAAACAGTGCGGTTGGGATGAGGTTGATAAAGTCCCCCAGCAGGAAAATCGGCGCGTTCACCAACTCAAGCCGCCCGTCCACGAGAAATTGCAAAAGCGAGATGCTGTTGAACAAAGGCTCGGCAGCCAGGTTGAACAGCACTTCGCTGAAGGAAAATCCGGCTCCCAGCCGGAGTGTCCCGACCAAGCCAGACAGCGTGAGGCCAGCGAACACAACAAGAAAGAAGAAGCGTAGAGCGATTTTTTGAAAATAGACGGTGTAGTAAACCAGCAGCATCAGCAGCGATGAGAAAAAGTTCAGGCGACCACCAAGAGAAAGGACTAAAATCCCTACGACAAAGTAGATCACAAAAAAGTGGTGAGAGATGGCTTGCCGGAACGAAAGGTCCGGCTGTTTTTCCTGCTTTTTGAGGCTGTAAAGAAATGCCAAAGACAGCAAAAACACGCTGATGGCGACAAACGAGCCGCGCTCCCCGACATTGGAATACACGTCGCCGGACGTGTAGCCTCGGAAGAAGTCCCCCCGAAGCTGCACCGCGTAAAGGGCGGCGGCCAGGACACCCAGCCCCAAAAAGAAGTTCAGGAGGCGGCGGTCAAAGAAAATGGGGCGAGGCGCAGTGTAAAAGCCGGGCCGCAGCCGGCGGCACAGCACGGTGCCGCCGGCAAACGACCCATAAGCGCCCAGGCACATCAGCAGGTACAGCGCCAGCGTCGTTTCCGGGATTTTGCGGTACAGGCCGTACCACACGTCCATCACCGGCGCGGCGGCGAACAAGCCGCTTTGGCCCACGGCAATCGGCACAATCCAGTAAACAACAAACCCCAGGCTAAACAGCAGGACATGGTTGAACTCAAGCCGCCCGCGTGAGGCGCAGCTTTGAACCACAAACACCACCGGCGCAGCGATGTCACACAGCAGGAGCAGCAGAATAAGCCATGTCATAAGAATAAAAAAGTCAAAGAGGGCCGATGCACCCGCCGTGTGCGCCAGCTCCGAACCCGGCGAAAGGCCGCGTACAGCCGGTCAAACAGCAGGGTATAAACCCTGCCCGGCAGCAGCATCATGGGCGCAATAACCAGCAGCAGCGCCGGATGCGGCCCGTAGACGCGCCACAAGCGGATAAACCCGTCCCGGTAGTTTGGCCGAAGCTGCCCCAGGGTGCCTTGAGACTTAAAGGCGGCGACAAAGTAAATGACAAACCGGAGCTGCCGGACGCGCATGCGGTCCACCGCCGCTTCCGAATAGCCGATTTGGCGGGCATGGACCAGAAGGTCATGGTAATGGGTCACGAAGACTTGAAAGAAGTCAAAGCCGCTGTTGTTGTCCGCCCGCTGCGCGAGGTACGGCTGCCGGGTGGCGTACATGCCCTTGCCCGGAGCCAGCGCATCCAGGAACATGTAGCACTGGGCAAGGTTGGTGGCAAAGTACGCCGCGTAATCCCGGCCCAAGACGCTTGCGCGGCGAAAAGCAATGCACGACAAAAACGTGACATGCGCTCCAAGAAACAAAAGCGCGTCATCGCGCCCCCGCAGCCACCGGTCGGCGGGAATACGGTACACCCCCGCCGTTTCTTCGGCAGGCGTTTCCCGAAAAGGCCGCGTGTTCAGCGCGACCGCATCCAGGTCGGGATGGTCGCGGATAAGGTCGAGCAGGAGCGGCACCGCGCCCGGCAGCAGAACGTCATCATCCGAAACCAGCAGTAAAAACAGCCCCTGCGCTTGATGGGGCGCATCGCAGAAGTTCGCATCCGGCCCGATATTGGTCTCGCGCCGCACGGAGCGCAGCAGAGCGCCCGGAAAATCGGCCTGCGCCTGAGCCACGACACGCGGGGTGCTGTCGGACGAAGCGTTGTCCAGCACAACCACTTCCACCTCAGCCGCCAGCGCGGGAGTGATCTGGCAAAGAACGGCCCGCAGGGAGTGGTCCAGCA
>CAXUBO010000120.1:2441-12639 GCA_964249345.1 uncultured Armatimonadales bacterium
AGGTACACCAAGAAGTAGCCCAGCATCATGCCCGCCGCGCCGTAAGCCTTCGCCAGCCCGAAGTTGGACAAGCCGATCAAAACGGCCACAGTGATTGACAGGACCAGAAAAGGCTCCTGCTTGTGGCCGCGCAGGTACATCGCTTCCGCGCTGACCAGGTGGCTGACTACCGTTGCCGCCGCCAGCAGCCCCAGCGGAAGCGGGCCGAGCAGGCGATGGCTGATAGGGTAGCCCAAGTGGTTCAGCGCAAACACCAGCCCCCAAAAGCCGGCGGTCAAAAGAGCCGCGACACCCAGCGACCGCCAGAGGGTGGGGAAATACGCTTCGTCCAGCCGCCGCCAGTCCCGCCGGGCGATCAGCGCCCCAAACGGCGCCGTTTTTGTAATCAGCCAGGACATTGCCATGCTGCCAAGCGTTTGCATGACGCTGAGGCTCAGGCCAAGCTGCCCGGCGGCAGCCGGTCCCCGCGCCGCAAACAAAATCGGAATGAACATCTGGAAGATGACGTAGCTGCTGATGCCGCTGAGGGCGATCTTCCACTGGAACGGCCAAACTTCCTTGCGCCAGTCCAGCCCTTCGCCCGGACCCAGGGACCGCGCCCGGCGCAGCATCTCGCCGACCACGCCGCGCTTGGTGCGCCACAGCCAGTACAGGGTGCAGAGCAGGGAAATCGTGCCGTTGAACGGCGCGGCGTACAGCCCCCAGCCCAGCCCCAGCGCCAGCCACAGCCCGGCGGTGGAAAACAGGTTCTGCCGGATGCGGAGCGCGGAGATTTGGGCAACCAGCCCGCAGCCTTCTAAAATCGCCATGAGAGGCGTCAAAATGACGCTGACGACGCTGACTAAAGAAATCCAAATCCACGGCCCCTGCCAGGCGATCTGCGTGCCGGCAGGCGTTTTCAGGGTGAAGAACAGGAGGCCGCCGGGCAAAACAAGAAAGCAGAACAGCGCCGCAATCGCGCCGTACCAAAGCAAGCTGGTGCGGAGCAGGGACGCCAGGCGCGACATTGCCCGCTCGTCACCCGCCAGCAGCCCGTCTTCCGTCCACTGCAAATGCGCCCACTCATGGCTTGCGGTTTGGAGCAAAACAAACGACAAGCCAAGCTCCAGCAGCACCAGTGAACCCAGCACGCCGGAAAACGTGTAATAAAATCCTTGCTGCTTCAGCCCCAGCGAATGCACCACCAGCAGCAGCGTCACCGGCCCGGAAAGAGCAGCCCACCCGTTCGCAAAGAGCGTGTACCCGATAGCCCGGTCAATTCCCGCCCGGCGCAGCAAAGAAGCAACCAAAGAAGAAGCAGTCATCGCGGCGCTCCTCTTAAACCGGGAAAAAGCGCCGCTTGACGGAGCGCAAAGTGTCCCGCAGCCCCAGCGCCCGCACGGCGGATGCCGCCGCCTGAGTCCATGAATGCGGCGTCAGCAGCACCGGAAACGCAAATACCCAAAAGCTTGGCAGGAAGTACAGGCGGCGCGGGAACCACAGCAGCGCCCGCCACTCTTCCGCCGGAGTGCAGAGCGTGAACGCCTTGTAGCGCAGCAACGACGGGCCGCTCCAAAAGTTGACGTAATTGTCCCGCATCAGGCTTTTGTAGGTCGCGCTGCCGCGCCCAAAAAGCTGGCCCCAGACCTGGGACGCTTCTTCCATCGTCAGGCGATGGTACTTCAGCATGTTGGAGCTCAGATGCGAAGAAAGGTAATCGTTGTCGGCCCGGCTAAAGGCCAGCTTTTCCGGCAGCCACAGCCACTGCGGCTTTTTACGGACCATCCTGCCGAACAAATACAAATAGGGGAAGTAGGTGAAGCTCGCAAACTTTTCCGGGCCGATCTCCGCCAAACACTCCTGCCACAAACGCCGGTCAAAGACCTGGGTGGACGTGTATCCCATGACCGAGCCGCATTCCCGGAAAATCTGGTCGGGGGCGCTGTAAAAATGCGGCTCTTTCGGGTTCTGCGGCAGCAGGGAGGGAGGGTACTCCGCCTTGATCTTGCGGGTCAGCGTGCGGTCGTAAGCCTGCGTGGTGAAGGTCATTCCCGTGAGCGTCGGGAACTGGGCCAGCACTTCCAAAACGCGCGTCAAGCCCTGCGGGGCCATGACATCGTCGGAAGAAAGCAGCCAGCAAAAGTCGCCTTCGGCCATCCCGACCGCCTGCATCAAGTTGCGGGTGAAGCCTAAGTTCTGCGGATGGCGATGGTAACGAAACAGCCCCGGATGCTCCTCCATATATTGCCGAACAAGCGGCTGAGTTTCATCCTCCGAGGCATTGTCGCTGATGCAGATTTCAATGTGATCCTTCAGCGCTTCCGAGAGCTGGCTGAGGACGCTGCTGATGGCTTCGCGCAGTGTTTCGCCGCGCCCGTGGTGGGTGGGGATACAAACCGACAATCGTTTTTGGCAGGCCGGCTGTGTCACGTTCCTTCCATCTCCAGCGGCTTTGCCAGCGGCTCCATTTCGGTCATGGGCCGGCCAAAAGCCAGCTTAGGGTAGGCGTTCGCGTAAGTATCAATCATCACTTGCAGCAGGGCCGGCTTGCCTGGGTCCGCCCACAGCCCCGCCAGCGCGTCTTCCAGATCGGCGTCACACTCCACCGTTGCGGACGCAATGCCGTAGCTTTCGGCAACCCGCGCGAAGTCCGGCGCACTGTAACCCCACAAGGTAGACTGGTAACGCTCATGGAAATACGACTGCTGGAACTGGCGCACCATGCCGTGGCACTGGTTGTTGACAATCACCAGCTTGATCGGCAGGCTGTTCCGGGCAACCGTTTGCAGCTCCTGAATGTTGGTCTGGAAGCCGCCGTCGCCAGCGATCAGCACGACCGGGCGCGGGTCGGTCGCCGCCGCGCCGATAGCCGCTGGCAGGGCAAAGCCCATAGACCCCATGCCACCCGACAGAAGGAACCGCTGGTCCGCGCCGACGTCCACCGACTGCGACGCCCACATCTGGTGCTGGCCGACATCAATCACATACGCCCCGGCGGCGCGGGAGTGCGCGGACAGCGCGTGCATCAGGACGTTTGGATTGATGCCCGGAACATCCGGCAGCTCGCTGGTGTCCGGCCACTCGCGCCGGAGCGCGGCGATGTTTTCCAGCCACGCCGACTGGTCCGGCCACTCCCACGCCCGCGCGGCAGGCAGCGCCGCCTCAAAGAACGCCGGCAGGTCGGCGACAATGGCCTCGCAGCCGGTCACGCGGTTGTTGATTTCGCCCGGCTCCACGTCGACATGGAAGATGGTCCGGTCGCCCTTGAACTCGTCGGTTTCCGAGCCGGTCTGGCGCACGTCAAGCCGGCTGCCCAGCACCAGCAGAAAGTCGCTCTGGCCGATAGCATGGTTCGCCCAGCGGTTGCCGTAAGAACCGATCAAACCCATTCGCAGTGGGTCATCATACGGCAGAACGTCAACACCCATCAGCGAATTGACCACCGGAATCTGGACCGCGCGGACAAACGCCCGCAGCTCTCCGGCCACCCGCGCCGACCGAATGCCTCCTCCCACCAAGATCAGCGGCTTCTTGGCCGCCGCCATCTGCGTCAAAAGCGCGTCCATCTGGGCCGGGTCAACGCTTTGATGCGGCTCCGGCAGCGAGGTGAACCCTTCCGGCGGCGTGATATCCACCCGCTGAACGTCCATGGGAATATCTAACAGCACCGGGCCGGGACGGCCTGAGACGGCCAGCGCGAAAGCGTCATGCAGCATTTGAGGCAGGGCATGGGCGTCCGTGACCATCCAGGCGGCTTTTGTGATCGGCTTCGCCATTGCCACAATGTCCGTCTCCTGAAAGCCAAGCTGGCGGATTTGCCGATCCCCTTTCTGCTCGTGCCGGTTGACCTGCCCGGTGATGAACACGGTCGGGGTCGAGTCAAAGTAGCAGCTTCCGATGCCTGTCAGTAAATTGGTCGCGCCCGGCCCCGAAGTCGCCATGGCGACGCCGGGAATGCCGGAAATGCGCCCGGCAGCCTCAGCGGCAAACGCCGCCGTCTGCTCATGGTGAACTGAGACAATCCGAATACCGCCGATTTGGTAAATCGAGTCCAGCAGGAACGTAATCATGCCGCCGGCCATCTCAAAGACGCACGGCACGCCGCGCTCCTTAAGATACAACGCTATGTAATCTGCTGCTTTCATAAGTTCTTTCTGGGTCCCCAGGATTAAAATCCTGGGCTGAATAGCCTGCGGCTGATTGCCCTGCGGACAAAAGAACTGCTCCAAAAACTTCTGTCTGTCTGAAAGACAGTCGGCGCGGAGCGCCCTTCAGCCCAGGATTTCAATCCTGGGCGTTTTCAATCCTGGGCGTTTTCAATCCTGGGCGTTTTCAATCCTGGGCCGACGCGCTTCGCGATGCCAGGCAAGAGTACGCTCTAATCCGTCTTCTAAGCTCACTTGGGGCTGCCAGCCGGTCGCGGCGGTCAGCTTTGCGATATCGCCTTCTAGGTGCATCACCTGGTCGGGCCGGTACGCCGCGTCGCCGAAGCCGAGCGGCAAATTTGGGTCAATTGAATCCCGAACGGCTTCGACCAAAGCCCGAACAGTCGGCGCGTGGCCCGATCCTAGATTAAAAACGCCTGCCGCGTTTGCGTTCAAGGCTAATCGGCAGATCGCTTCGGCGGCATCATCAATATACAGATAATCCCAGCGCTGCCCGCCGGGGGTCAGCGCCGGACGGCGACCGTCCAAAAGCTGGTTGATGACCGACGGCAGCAGGTGGCGCGGGTCGTCCATCGGCCCATACGCCGCCAGCAGGCGCAGCCACAAAAAGCGCGTACCCGTCATGGCGCACAGCTTTTCGGTCATCAAACAGAGGCAGAGCTTGGCGACGCCGTACGCCGTCACCGGCCTCGGCGTCAGGTCTTCGGACAGCCTGCCTTCCACTGCCCCGTACTCTGCCTGCGAGCCGAGGCCGACCCAAGTGGTCATGCCGGCATCCCGCGCCGCCTCAAAAAGCTCCAGGCTGCCCGCAACATTGCGCGTGATCTGTGCGGGGTCGTTGCGGTAGGCACCGGTGACGCCTTCCCAGGCGCAGTGAAACACCGTTTCCGGCTTCCAGGCATTTAGTCCTGCCCGTACGTCCGCTAGGTCGCCGAGCGCCCCGTGAATGATCGTGACTTGGTCCTGAACATCCGCGATGCGCCACAAGTCACTTTGGGGACGCACGAACACAGCAACCTCGCAGCCCCGCGCCAGCAGCGCTTTCGTAAGGAACGCCCCGACATGGCCCGACGCTCCCGTTACCAGGCAGCGCACGCTAAAGAACCGCCAGCTCGCGCCGGGCGGATTTGACGTAGCTGCCGATGGTCTCAATCATGTAGTCTTTGTGCGCGTCGGTCAGCGCCGGATAGACGCCGACCCAGAAGACATTGTTCATCACGAAATCCGTGTTTGCTAAATCGCCGATCTTGCGGTGGACGATGTTTGCATATGCCGGCTGCTTCAGCAAGTTGCCCGCAAACAGCAGGCGCGTCCCAATCTTCTTGGAATCTAGGTGCCGCACCAATTGATCACGGGTGAACGGCGCCTCAGGCCGGACGGCAATGGGGAAGCCAAACCAAGACGGCTCGGAGTTCGGCGTCGGCTCCGGCAAAATCAAATGCTCCTGTAAATCCTGCATTCCCGCGTGCAGGTACGCAAAGTTGCGCCGCCGGGCCGCGATAAACTCCGGCAGCTTCTTAAGCTGAGACACGCCGACGGCAGCCTGCATGTCGGTCACTTTCAAGTTGTAGCCGATATGCGAGTAGGTATACTTGTGGTCATAGCCGCAGGGCAGGTCGCCCAATTGCCACTCGTAACGCTTGCCGCAGGTGTTGTCCTTGCCCGGCTCGCACCAGCAGTCGCGGCCCCAGTCGCGGAACGATTCGGCGAGGACTTTGAGCTTGACGTTGTTCATAAACACGGCCCCGCCTTCGCCCATCGTGATATGGTGCGCGGGGTAAAACGATGCCGTGGCGATGTCGCCGAACGTGCCGAGTTTCTGGCCGTTGTAGGTGCCGCCGATAGCGTCGCAGCAGTCTTCCACTAAAAATAGGTCATGCTTTTTGACAAACTCAGAGATCGCCGTCATGTTGCCGGGATTGCCGAGCGTGTGCGCGAACATCAAGGCGCGAGTCTTGGGCGACAGCGCTTCTTCCAGTTGGTCAATGTTAAGGTTGTAGTCGGGAACCGTCACATCTAAAAAGACCGGCACAAGCCCGTTCTGAATAATTGGATTAACTGTGGTCGGAAAGCCTGCCGCCACCGTAATGACTTCATCACCGGGCTTCAGCCGCCGGTCGCCGAGGGTAGGGGAAGTCAGCGTCGTCAGGGCAATCAAATCCGCCGACGACCCGGAGTTGACCAAAAGCGCCTTGCGGACACCGCAGAAGCGGGCGAACTCGCGCTCAAACTGGGCGGCGAACCGGCCCGTGGTCAGCCAGAAGTCTAGGCCGGAGTCCACAAGATGCTGCACGTCTACGGCATCAAACACGCGGCCCGACACCGGCACGGCGCTTTCGCCCGGCACGAACGGCTGGGGCGCAAAGGCTTCGGCATGATATTCCACAACTAAATCGGCAATCTGCGCCCGGAGCGCATCGGCTTTTGCGGTCATTGCAAATCTTTCTAATGCTTACCCCCAGCCCCCAATAATGAGGAAGGCAGATTAAGGCCAAGATGGCCCTTTTCTGTCCTGCTCCCCCATTATTGGGGGCTGGGGGGTTAATTTTATTCCGTCAAAAAATCAGTGTACCACTGGATTGTCTTTTGGAGCGCCCCGTCCAGCGTGTACAGAGGCTCCCAGTCCAGCATTCGGCGGGCTTTGGCGGCGCTTAGATATTGGTGCTTAATCTCGTTGCTCGCTTCGTTTCGAACATCAGGCTTTAATTCAGACCCCATCATGTCCAAAATCTTCTGGGTCAGCTCCAGCACCGTCACTTGAAGCTCGTTGGAGAAGTTGAACGCTTCGCCTTTAAGACCGGGATTGGCCGCCATCTGTTCCGCAAGCAGCATGTACGCCGCCGCGCCGTCTTCCACATAAAAATAATCGCGGACAAACGAGCCGTCGGAGCGGATCACGGGCGCTTGGCCGCGCAGGACCGAGCGGATCGTGCCGGGAACAATGCGGTTCCAATTCAAATCGCCGCCGCCGTAGAAATTGCCGCAGCGGGTAATCGTCACCGGCAGGTCGTAGCTCTTGGCGTAAGTGTAGGAGAGGAGATCGGCGCAGGATTTGGAAACGTCATACGGGTGCTGCCCCTGCAAAGGCGTGGCCTCGTCATACGGCAGGATTTCTTGGTCGCCGTAGGCTTTGTCCGACGACGCAACGACGATCTGCTTGACTTTGGGAGAGCGGCGGCAGGCTTCCAGCAGGCACCAAGTCCCCTGAATGTTCGCCTCAAACGTAGACACCGGGTTGCGGTTCGCGATGCCGACAATGGTCTGCGCGGCCAGGTGAATGACCGTGTCAATCTCGTATTCGCCCAGCGCCCGCTCCAGCGTAGATTGATCCACAATGTCGCCCCGGACAATTTTCACTTTGTCCCAAGCGCCGGAGCGCACCAGCTCGCAGCCGGGAATCCAGTCGCGCACCAGGCAGACGACATCGGCTCCGGCCTCCACTAATGACTTCACCAGCCAGCCGCCTACCAAACCTGTCGCGCCCGTCACCAATGTCGGGCGGTCCTGCCAAAAGCCGTTCTTCACTACTTTCATACTTTCCAGGGCGCTTTTCCTGACTGCCATAAATTTTCCAGGATTTTTTTCTCGCGCAGCGTGTCCATGCACTGCCAAAAGCCTTCGTGCCGGTAGGCGGCAAGCTGTCCGGCTTCCGCCAGGCGCTCCAGGCCGTCTACTTCCAGCACGCTGCCGTCGCCTTCCAGATACTCAAACACGCCAGGCTCTAAAACCATAAAGCCGCCATTGATCCAGCCTTCGCCAATCTGCGGCTTTTCGCTGAACTCACGCACTAAATCACCCTCAAACACGAGGCCCCCAAAGCGGGACGGCGGGCGGACAGCGGTAATCGTCGCGATTTTGCCGTGCGACTTGTGAAAATCCAGCACGCTCCGCAGGTTGACATCACAAACGCCGTCGCCGTAGGTTGCCATAAATGTTTCCCGGTTTAGGTAGGATTCCAAACGCTTGATGCGGCCGCCGGTCTGCGTCTTCTGCCCCGTGTCCATAAGCTGCACGATCCAGTCCTCGGTGTCTTTTTCCAGGTCTTCCACCGAGCCGCTCGCCAGGTTCACGCGCAGGGAGCCGCCGAGAGAATAATGGTCCAAAAAGTAACGCTTGATGATCTCGCCTTTGTACCCCAGCGCCAGAAAAAAGTCCGTGAAGCCGTAATGGGCGTAAGACTTCATAATGTGCCAGACAATCGGGTGCTCGCCGACTTCCACCATCGGCTTCGGCTTGATTTCAGTTTCTTCGGCCAGGCGCGTTCCGAGACCGCCGGCTAGTATCACGACATTCATGGCTTCTTTGCTTTTCTTGCTCAGTTGCAGCTTTGGCGCGGCGCTACTTTTGCGCGGCTCTGAGTGCGGCGTCTTCTTTGTCTTCGGCGCTGAATGTCCCGCTGCCGTTTCCGTGGACCGGCGGCAGTGCGGCAGGGCGGCTGTCCCCTGCCGGCTTCGGGGCGGGGCGGAGATACTCGCGGGCGACGGCTACGAGGAACGCTAGAAACGCAAGCGCCAGACAAATGCCGGCGAACTTGCCCAGCCCCGGCTCGCCGCTTTTGGGCGGCAGCGCGGGGTCAACCACGGCCAGGCGGTTCAGCGACGCCGCGTTGTCCAGCTTGATTTTCTCGGCTTCGTTCAGCGTCGCTTTCAGCAGGTCAAGCTGAATGCCGACTTCCGCCTGCAAGCGTCCGGCTTCCCCGGACAGCCTGCGGCTGATGCCGAGATGCCGCTCGGCGTCGGCGATCTGCTGGGTCAGCTTTGCCTGCCGGGCCGTCAAGCCGGTAATCTCCTGGGTAGTGCGGACATCCGGGGTCGTCAAGCTGCGCTTGACGCCTTGTATCTGCCGGTCCAGCTCCGCCCGGTCTACGTCCAGCCGGGTTTGGGCTGTGATGACTGCCGGGTTTTCCGGCCCGTACAGCCGGGAAGCGGCATCGTAAGCCGACTGGTCCTGGGTAACGCGGGCGCGGGCATTCGCCAGCAGCGGATCATCGGTCGGGATATTGGCGAGGTCCCGAAGCTGGCTGCCGACAAGCTGCTGCCCGGCAGCCTGGGACGCCTGGACTGAACTCAGCTCCGCTTCCACATTGTCCTGCGCCGCGTACAGCCCGGCCAGCCCGGACGCCGCCGTGGCCGCGTCTGTTCCCCCGCTCCCCGAACTTCTTCCGGGAGCAGCCGTGTCCGAGGTGGAGGCATCTGGACTGGAAGCGCCTGCTGCCGAAGACGCAGACGGCGCGGAGCGCGGGTCAACGCGGCTGAGGCTGAGGGTAAAGCGCTGCGCCCGTGCCAGGGCGGCGTTGTAGCTGGCCCGCTGGTCCCGGACGGCTTTATCGGCTCCGCGCAGCAGGACCGCGCCTTGATCCGTGTCACTGGTAGCGTAGTATTCTTTCAGCGCCGCCGCATAATCATTGGCGGCAAGGGCGGCGGCGTCCTCCACCTGCGTGACGCTGGGCGACGGATGCACCGCGAACTTCGGCGGGCCGGGCAGCGTGACCGAGATATACAGCAGGCCGTCGGCGGGACTGTCTTCGGGCTTGACGCTTTTTGCCAGCAATTCAATCGCATCTTCTTCGGTGCGAAAGGTCTTGGCGCCGTACACCTGCTGAAGCTGGACATGGCGCTCTACGCTTGCGGCCAGGGCGCGGCTTTTCAGAATGCCGAGGTAGCGGTTGCTTGCGCTGCCGCCCCCGCCTCCTGTCAGCAAAGCGAGCGTGGAATTCGGGGACGAGGGCTGCTGAAGCGCGACGGAAGTCTGCGCGGTGTAGGATTTTGGAACAAGTGCGCCCAGCATAAGCGTTGCCGCCGCAGCCGCGAGGGGACCCAGCCAGAGCCAGAGCCGGCCCTGACGCCGCAATGCCCGGCGCAGACGCGCCCCGTCAACGATAATTTCGTCAGGCGGCGCAGCGGTGAGTTTGTCTTGCGGCGTTGTCTTATCTTGCAGCACGTTTAGTTTGTCTCAGCACACAAAATAGGTGAGGGTACAGCAGAGCGGAGGTTCATGGAGGGAATGCGTGTCCTTCGCTCCATTATATCTGAAACCTGCCGCTGTTGTCAAAT
>CAXUBO010000121.1:0-10368 GCA_964249345.1 uncultured Armatimonadales bacterium
GATGGCATTCCGATTTATGCAACAACGCCGTCAGAAATTACTGATGGTGGAAGGTGCGGTCGGACGCATGGAGGTCACGGTCGGACGCATGAAGGTCGCGGTCCATGCGGTGCAGGGCGCGGTCTTCCCGCATCTGGGCCGCCGTATGATGACGGGAACGATGGTAGGCCCGGTCGGCGGCGTGGAAGCGGGCATCCTCGGCATGGAACGCCCGATCCGAGCGGTGGTACTGGCGGTCGGAAGAAGACCGGGAAGAATGCTGGGCCTGGGACGCCACTGGCAGCGTCAGCAGAACAAGCACGGCGGCGGAGGCCGTCAAAAGCGAACTCAACGATGTTTTCATGGCTAGTCTCCTGTTTTGGTTGATGCGATTTCGGTTGATGCGATTTCGGTTGATGCGAGAATGTGGATCGCTGGGAACCCCGCTTTGCCCGCGAGGGGGGAGCGGGCCAAGCGTGAGTCCCCAGCGCCGGATGGCCGTCCTGAACACGGCCAGCCGTCTGAAGGCCGGCAGACTTGAAATCTGCCGGTCAAAGTTAGAAGCTGCCGGTGATACGCACAATCGCCTGGCGGCCCTGCTGGAAGCGGGTGCCGCTGTAGCCGGAGTTGAAGTTCAGAACACTGACATCGTTGGTGAGGTTTTCAATGTCAAGCTCCAGCCCCGCCGGGCCGAACAAATGCGGCTGGCCCAGGCGCAGGTTGAGGAAGTAGTGCGAGTTGCGCTGCCCGGCGTTCAGGACGTTGGTGTTGCTGGTTCCAATCGGCGCGAGAACGCTGGATGCTTCGCCGCTGCCGTAGTAAGCGTCCAGACCTGCGAATGCTTGGGACTTAAATGTGTAGCTGACACCGGCGCTGAGAGTATTAAGCTGATCGTGGTCGTTGACAATCGGCGCGGGTGCGCCGGTCTGATCCAGACCATTCGGCTTGGCGATGGAGTTAGTGTACGCGAGGTAACTGTCCAGGCCGACCGGCCCGCGCGGGACGAAGTTGTAGGACAGCTCAACGCCGTGAACGCCCTGGCTGGTGTATTGCAGGGTCGTGTAGGCGCCGAACTGCGTGTATGGAATCAGCAGGCCGGTATCAAACTCATTGCGGGCGTTTTTATAGTAGTACGAGGCTTTAAGCGACTGCTGGCGGGACAAGTTATGCAGCGCGTCCACTTCGTAAAGGTCGGTGGTCTGGGGAACCAGGTTCGTGCCGAGGATCGCGCCCTGGGCCAGCGGCGGCTGGGAAAACAGCTTGTCGTAGCTCAGGCGCACCGAAGTTGCCGGCGTAAAGGCATACGCGAAGTTGACGCGCGGCGACAGGTAGTTCTTTTTGACGTTGTCGGGTGAAAGGCTCTGCTTGCCGTAGTAGGAATCATAGCGGACGCCGTAGTTGAGCGTCACTTTCTGGGTCGCCTGCCAGGTGTCCTGCAAGTAGCCGGCGTTATAGTAGCCGGAGCGGTGGACGAGAACCGTGGGAGCGGTCGCGCCGGGCGTGATGGTGTAGATTTGGTTGCCCAGCACGTCCGTGACCGGGTTGCCGCTTGCATCCATCTGGAACGTGCCGCTTGGGGCGAGGATCGGGGAATTGGCGGCTTCGGCGTCCAGGGCAAGCTGGCTTTGGGGATTGATGTGATACAGCTCGTCGCCGGACTGGCGGGTGAGCAGCAAGCCGGCCTTGAAAGTGTGCGAGCCGGCAGTTTTGTTTAAGCTGCCGGACACTTCCGTTTGGGCGCTTTTGCGCTGGATGGTCGGGTTAAACTCAATGGAGTTATCAATTGTGGTCAGGTAGCCGGTCACCGGATCAATCGAATCCAGATTGATGGACGGATTGTTGTTGCGGATGTCCAGGCGAGACGAGGAGGTTCCAAGCGACAGCAGGCCGGTCAAAGCGCCGCCGAAGTTGTGCCGGTAGTTCAATGCCCCGAACTTATTTTCGTCGTTCTGGTACACATCCTGCCCGTCGGCCTGCTGGGAGCCGAGAGAAAGGTTTTGGCTGCCGAGGACCCCAGGGTCTGGACTGGCGCCTGCCTCCCCGCCGTCGGCGTTGCGGGCGCCGCCGTAGCCGAAGCCCTGGCCGACCGGGGCAAATCTGTTAGGCAGGCCGGCGCGGTTCGCCACCTGGGTTTGGGCCGGCGCGGTATTCAGCAGCAGGGACAACTGATCATTGCGGCCCGCCACATACTCAATGTTGCCGAAGGCGGTCAAGGCTTTGCCGTGGTTGTGGGCGCTCTGGTCGCCCGGCTGGGGCGCTTCGACGGCATTGTTGGTGGTGCGGTTAATGAAGTTGAACAAGTAGCGGATGGGGCCGGCCTGGCCGGGCGCGGCCCCGGCCTGACCGCCGAACGTCAGCTCTTGATCCAATGTCGTGTAGCCGCCCGCGCCGATGGAAACCGTCTGAAAAGGCTTGATGGTTCCGGCCCGCAAGCTGAGGTTCAGGACAGCGGCTGTTTCGCTGCCGTATTCAGGCGCGAAGCCGCCGGTCTGGATGTCCGCGTTCTGAATGATGTCCGGGCTGAGGATGGGTCCGGCCCGGCCTTGCAGTGCGCCGGGAACTTGGAAGCCGTCAATATAGATGGTCGTAGACGCATGTTCGCCGCGCGGGTGGACGACGTTGACCGACGACTCGACAAATCCGGGCGCGGTGAGCAGCAGGCGCGGTAAGTTCTGCGGGTTGGCTCCGGTCGCGGGAATGGCTTGGTTGAATTGCAGGGGCCGCTCGGTAGATGTCGTAGTTTTGTTTCCTGGAACAAGAACGCTGCCGGAGCTGCGGAGGACGCGCTTGGTCAGCGTCACATTGATGTCTGTGCTGGTATCGGCGACGACATTCACCGTGCGCGTATCGGTGTTGAACGTCACGATCTGGGTCGTGATCTGCCAGGGACGGATTTCCAGCGGCGGGCTGAGGACAGTGCCGTCCGCGCCGGAAACGACGTTGAAGTCGGGGTTGACGCCGGCGGTGTCGTGGAAAATGATGTTTGCGCCCTGGACCGGCTTGCCGGCGGCGTCGTGGACAGTGAAGTGCAGGCGTCCGAAAACGTCCGCGTAGGCGCTGCCGGCAAGGAGCAGGCAGGAAACAGAAAGCAGGCCGGCAAGATGCCGCTGCTTTACAAAGCGTCGGTGAGTCATGGATAGGTCTCTCTTTCGTGCAGCGAGGGAGCGCCCGCGGCGGGGCGCGGAATCGGGGTAGACGAAATGGCAGAGACGTGATACAATCACCGTGGCAACGGACGTGACAAAAGTCACTCGTGACGGCATCGCGTTCGCCAGGCGCGAGGGTGTTACCAGCACCCTCGCGCTTTTTTTCGGCCCCGGACAGGGATAAAGTTAGGCGCTGAGACAGGGTCTCAGCAGGAAACAAGAGGAGGGTTTAAGAAACGCGCGGGGGAGCGCGTGGCGAAGTGTGGTCAAACGGATGCGGGCGGCGGGTCTGCACGCTTGCGGCAAGCACAGGCAGGGCAGCAAACACGGGCAGAGAAAGCGGAATGGCGGGAACCTGCGGGCTGAACAAGGAGTTCTCCCACTGGCAGGCGGAACAAGTGTCGGGGACGCCGCCGGCGGCGCCGTGCGTGATCGTGCTGGCTCCGGCATGGACGCGCAGCAGGATCCCTAAATCTTCTGTATGATTTAAGGTCGTTCCGCCGCTGATTCCGAGGAAGATGAGCGCCATGATCAGCGCCGTCTTCCGCAGGAACCCATGCGGCCTGCTTGTATGCAGTCGGTTCACAGTTCGCATTCTACCATGCCAAAAAGAAAAGCGCAACAGAAAAAATGAAAATTTTATGATGGCTGTCCTTCCATGACTTATCTTCTGTTACGCTCAACGCTCGCAACACTGATTGCGTTTGTCGGCGGCGGGATGGGAGCGCTGCTGGGAGCGGGGGCCGCGCGGCGGCTGCGGCTTCTGGTTTATGCCGCCATGGGCGTACTGCTGGCGGTCACAGTTTTCGATGTTCTGCCGGATGCGAAAGACCTGCTGACTTGGCCGGAGTTCCTGGGGGCATCCGCGAGCGGCTTTGTTCTTTTTTGGGCAGTCGGCAAGTATGTTTATCATCTTTGCCCTGCCTGTTCCGTAGGCGCGTTTGACCAAGCGACGACGGAGAAGCTGAGCCGAAGCGTGCTTCTTCTTTCCGTCGCGCTTGCCTTGCATAGCGCAATGGACGGCATTGCAGTGGTGGTGGGCGACCGAATTGCCGGACACCCGAACTTTGCGCTGCTGTTTGCGGTCTCGTTCCACAAGCTGCCGGAAGGGCTGGCACTGGCCCTGCTGCTGATTGGGGCGGGATATGGCCGGCGCAAGGCGTTCTGGATGACGGCGGCGATTGAGTCGGCCACGGAAGCGGGGGCGCTGCTGGGTTTGTTTGCCCTGCGCCATGCATCTCTTCTGCTGCTCGGCCTGATTTTCGCCAATGTCGGCGGCGGATTTATATATTTGATTGCCAGCACGCTGGGCCTGTTCGTCAATCCGTCAGGCGCACAGCGCACAGAAAATGGCGCAACACAGTTTGCGCTGATGGGAAGCATGTCATTTACTCTCACATCCGGACTGATACTCGCGCTGCGCCATTGGTTTTCCTGATCCTTCCATAAAAAATGCCGGTTCTATTTTCGGGTCCTGCTTGACAAATTGCAGGACTTTCGCTAAAATGCTGTTATGGAAACCGAACCCGCAACACCGCAACGCGAAACAGTTTCGCCTGTGCGCCTTGACGAACATATTCCGTGGGAACAGCAGCCGGAGCAGTTGACAACGCGCGAAGTTGCGGCGATCTTCGGTAAATCCGCAGCAAACATACGCGCCCGTGCGTCGCGCGGCGATTTCGGCAACACCGTTACGGGCGAAGATGGGCTGCCGCGCTATGACCGGGAACGGGTTCGTGCGCTTTTTGAGCGTGTCACGCAGCGCGAGGCGCAAACTCGTTCGGTCATGAATTTGCACGGTGTTGCGCCTTCCTCGTATTCTACCAGCCTTTCTCCTTTGGTTGCGACAGCCATTGCAGAGATTCAAGCGCAGCACCGCGAACAAATTGCGCTCTGGGCGATGCGGTTTGAAGACGTTCAGCGGGCGGTTCAGAGGGCGCAAGAAGAAGCGCACTCTTTGCGGGAGCTGTTGCGGGAACGTGAAGAAACGACCCGCGCAACACTCTCGCACATGGACATGCTGCATTCGGAGCATCTGGCCCAGCTTCGGGAAGCGCTGACACAGGAACGGGCGCACAAAGGAGAGCTTGTTGCGGTCAAAGACTCCGAAATTGCGCGTCTGAAGTCACTGGAAAACAACGCGCCGCGCCGCGACTCCCTCTGGCACCGGCTGTTTGGCGGCTAGGCCCTGTCCAAATGGAAAGGTGTAAAGAAAATCATGCCGGTTAAATACAAAGTCAGCGTCGCATTTCAAGGGACAGCCGTGGTAGAGATGGAGGCCGAGTCACCGGAAGCGGCCCGGATCGCCGCCGCTGAACTCACGGTGGATGATCTGGCCCGCAAAAGCCATTCCGATATTTCGCTGCTGAAAGTCGCGGCAAAAGAGATTGTGCCGCTGTCCGCCCTCAGCGGCCACGGGGAAGACGGCACCGAAGAGAATGCGCCCCGCAAACCACGCCCGTCCGGCTGGTATCGCCCGCATTAAGACAATTTTTAGGAAAAGTTTTACTGATGGGGCGTGTTTGCCTGCCCCGGCGTCACCGGAAGGGTTGCCGGATGCGGCGGCTGGACCGGGCGCGGGGCAAAGAGGTTGATGTTCCAGGTCAGCACGGCATAGCCCCAGACCTTATGCCCGGCGGCGTTTGAGACGTACAGCGCGGGGTTGAACTGAAGCTGCGGCGTCACATTGTAAGTGAAGCCTGCCGTTGCCGAATTCGCCGTGCCGCTTTGGTAATCAAGCTGGATCAAAGTGCGCGGGTTGATTTGGTAGCCGCAGCCGAGGATCGCCTGGTACTGATGCTTGTTTTGGATCAGCCCGGCGACATCCGGCTGCTCGGTGACGACGCGGGCGATCCCAAGCATCGCTTTTGTGTTCCCTTTGTAGTATCCCCCTTCCAAGTACGGCTGCGGCGCGGAGCCTTGCGTGGTCCAGTTGAAAAACCCCGTGGACAGCAGGTACGGCCCCTGGGCGACAACGGCGTACTCGGCATTCGCCACCTGCTCCGGCGGCGACGCTCCCTGGAAAATCGCAATCTCAAAGCGCTTCGTCAGTCCCAGCTCGATCTGCGCTTCATAGCGGTTCGCGATGTCCGGGTCCTGCTGCTGCAAACTCAGCGAGAGAACGCCGTCCGGCTGAACGTCCGGCGTGACAATCTGGTTTAGTCCTTTCGTTGTTGCCAGTGCGGGCAGGGCGCTCAAAAGCAAAAGTGGTGAAACCAAAGAAACGCGGGCGGTGCAGCGCATAAATAAGCCTCCTGGAATAAAGCCGCTCCATTATGGCATATTTTACGGCACATTCTCCACTTAAAACCGCCATCCTAAATCGGCTTCGGGAATGCGGCGGTGAGTCCAGTTAAGCTGCCGCTCGGTCAGGCGGCAGTCCACGAACCACCACGGGTAGGCGAGCGGATCGTGAATTCGAAAAGTTTCGCGGTAGCTTTTGATGGCTGGGAAGGCCGCGCAGAAGCCGCAGCGGTGCAGGGTCAGAAACAGGGCCAGCAGGCGGATACGCAGCTTCACGGCGCTGGTGTTTTCCAGCGGAATGGCAAGCGTCTGAGACAGCGCAAACACTTCGCGCTGGGCGAGGTGCATACTCACAGTGTCAATCCCCTTTAAGATGCCGATCTTGTCCGGCGTTTCCGTTTCATGCAGATGCGCCGTCAGCGTCAGCACATACCGCTCAATGCTGTCCGACCAGCCGTCTTCGACGCGGCGGGCGACGGCGACGACTTCTTCGAGCTGAGGCGCTTTGCCGAGATAATCGCGCAGGTGCGTTTCCGCCCATTCCCAGCGCCGGATGGCTTTCAGCGGCAGGCGTCCCATGTCCTCCGGGCGGCAAAGGCGGCAGATGCCGCCGCGTGTTCCCAGCAGGCGGCTGTAGGCGAACTCAATCCCGGACGCGGAGGCGCGGGGGTCCAGCAGTCCTTCCACCAGCCGGGCGTAGCCTTCAATCAAGTATTCCAGCGCATCGTGCGAGATTTCAAGCGGCGGTGCGCCGGCCTTCAGCTCTCGGACCCTGTCGACGCACGGGCGGCGGTCTGCGTCTGTCAGTAGCGGCATAAACGTGGTGTCTCCCGCGCTTATTGTCGGCAGGCGAGGCAGGCTTCGCTCACGGTAAAAGTAACAGGAGTTAAAGTAACAGGAGTTGTCGAGAAGCGAAAACGAGAAGTGAAAAGAAGTTGACAGAGCGCAAAGCTTATGTTAGAATGCTTCAGGTGAGCAAGACCCGGCACCTAATTTGTTCGAGAAGGAGCCGTCCTCTTGTCCCCTATTCCTCTTGCGAAACGCGCGTTTGCCGAACTGCTCGGCACGGCCTGGCTTGTTTTCGGCGGCTGCGGAAGCGCCGTCCTCGCCGCCCATTTCCTGGCGTCGGATAATCCAAACGTCAACTTAGGCATCGGCTTTGTCGGCGTCGCGCTGGCCTTTGGGCTGACCGTGCTGACAATGGCCTATGCCATCGGCCACATTTCCGGCTGCCACTTGAACCCCGCCGTTTCGGTCGGACTCTGGGCCGGCAAGCGTTTTCCGGCGTCTGATTTGGCCCCTTATGTTGCCGCCCAGGTCGCCGGGGGGATACTTGGCGCAGGTGTTCTTTATCTTATTGCCAGCGGCCAGGCCGGGTTTGACGTTCACGCGGGTTTTGCGTCCAACGGCTACGGCGACCATTCGCCGGGCCATTACGGGCTGGGCGCGTGCCTGACAGCCGAAGTCGTGCTGACCTTTTTCTTTTTGATGATCATTCTCGGCGCGACGGATGGACGCGCTCCCAAGCAGTTCGCGCCGATTGCGATTGGCCTGGGCCTCACATTAATCCATTTGATTGGCATTCCCGTGACCAATCTCTCCGTGAACCCGGCCCGCTCCACCGGCCCAGCGCTGTTTTGCGGCGGCTGGGCCCTCACGCAGCTTTGGCTGTTTTGGCTGGCCCCGCTGATCGGCGCGGCCGTGGCGGGCTTGGTGTACCGCTGGCTGGAAGTAGACACCACGGCTTCGGCGGCGGAGCAAATTGTCGGAAAAGTCACGCCCTGAAAGCCGCCCACCGCGCAGGCAGGAAATTGGCAGGCAGGAAATTGGCAGGCAGGAAACTGGCTTGACTTGCCTGTTCAGTTTGCGCTATACTGCATCTAAGTTACGGCCTTGATGGGGAAGAGTACGCGGTTTAAGCTGATTCAGAGAGGGGGCGCCGCCGGCTGCAAGCGCTCCCGCAGCCAAGCTGCCGAAGGTCGCCCCGGAGCCGTTCGTCAAATGAAGTGTCCGCGTCTATCAATGAGTAGATGCGGGAAGCAAGGTGGTATCGCGCATCGGCCATATCTTACATTAAGATGTGAAAAGCCCCTGCGTCCTTGCGATAGGTTTAACCCTGTCGCGATGGGCGCGGGGGCTTTTGTGGTTTCTAGGAGCAAGCGATGGAAAAAGCATACGAGCCGAAAGAGGTGGAAGCGCGGCTGTACCCAGAGTGGGAAGCGGCGGGAATTTTTCATGCGGAAGCGACGCCGGGGAAGCCCAAGTTTAGCGTGTGCATTCCGCCGCCGAATGTCACGGGCAGCCTGCACATGGGCCATGCGCTGAACCATTCCGTGCAGGACACGTTAGGGCGCTGGCACCGGATGCGGGGCGACACGGTGCTGATTCTGCCCGGCGTGGACCATGCGGGGATTGCGACGCAGGCGGTTGTGTCCCGGCTGATTGAGCGCGAAGGGCTGACGCGCTTTGATTTAGGCCGCGAAAAGTTCGTGGAGCGGGTCTGGGCCTGGAAAGAAGAATACGGCGACCGGATTGTGTTTCAGCTCAAGCGGCTCGGCTGCGGGTATGACTGGTCCCGCCAGCGCTTCACGATGGACCCGGCGTATGCCGAGGCCGTGGCGGAAGCGTTTGTGCGCTTCTTTGACGCCGGTCTGATTTACCGTGGCACACGGATGGTGAACTGGTCGGTTGGGCTTCAAACGGTCATTTCCGATATTGAAGTGGAACCGATTGACACGGACGGCTCGCTCTGGCACATCTCCTACCCGTTTAGTGACGGCTCCGGGTTCGTAACCGTGGCGACGACGCGCCCGGAAACGCTCTTGGGAGATACGGCAGTCGCGGTCAACCCTGCCGACCCGCGCTATACCGATAAAATCGGCCAAATGCTGCGCCTGCCGCTGACGGATCGGGAAATCCCGCTGATTGCCGACGATTACGCGAGCTTGGAATTTGGCACGGGAGCCGTAAAAATCACACCCGCGCATGACCCGAACGACTACGAAGTGGGCCAGCGCCACAACCTGCCGCAGATCACGGTGATCGGCTTTGACGGCAAGATGACCAAAGACGCCGGGGTGCGTTATGCGGGTATGGACCGCTTTGAGGCGCGTGATCTCATTGTCGGCGACTTGGAAGACGCCGGGGCGTTAGAAAAGATTGAGCCGTACCGGCATTCTGTCCCGCACTGTGACCGTTCCAAGACCGTGATTGAGCCGCTGCTGTCCGAGCAGTGGTTTATGCGTATGGCAGGAACCGAGATAGTCAAACGCGCGACGGAGGTTGTCGCGGACGGCCGGATTGAGTTTTCGCCGGGCCGCTACGCCAAAACGTACATTGACTGGATGGACGGCATCCGGGACTGGGCCTTGTCGCGCCAGCTCTGGTGGGGCCACCGTATTCCCATCTACTACACGCCGGGCGGCGGCTATGTCGCCGCCCGCTCTTTCGCCGAAGCCGTGGAACGCACCGGGACAGACCAGCTCACGCAGGACGAGGACGTGCTGGACACCTGGTTTTCGTCCGCGCTCTGGCCGTTTGCCACTCTCGGCTGGCCGCACGAGACGCCCGATTTGGACTACTTCTACCCGACGGACTTTCTGACCACAGCCGGCGAGATTTTGCGCCTTTGGGTGGCCCGCATGGTGATGACGGGGCTGGAGTTCACCGGCGACCTGCCGTTCTCCGACGTGTACATCCATGCCACGGTGCTGGACAAAAAAGGCCGCCGGATGTCCAAAAGTTTAGGCAACGGCATTGACCCGGTGGAAATGATTGACAAGTACGGGGCCGATGCCCTGCGCTTCTCCCTGCTTCGGCTGGCATCCAAAGGCCAGGACATCAAGTTCAGCGAGGACCGCGTTCCCGAAGCCCGCAACTTCGCCAACAAGCTCTGGAACGCCGCCCGTTTTATGCTGCTGAACTTGGGAGTTCGGGAACCCGGCACGGCAGAGGAACCCGGCACGGCAGAGGAACCCGGCACGGCAGAGGAACCCGGCAC
>CAXUBO010000121.1:10468-12631 GCA_964249345.1 uncultured Armatimonadales bacterium
CGGCAGAGGAACCCGGCACGGCAGAGGAACCCGGCACGGCAGAGGAACCCGGCACGGCAGAGGAACCCGGCACTGGAAGTGCCGGGCTACTGTCAAATGAAAGTGCCTCCGGCACTGAAGACTCCTCAGTCGCGGAGCGACTTTCATTCAACATTAGCCCGGCACTTCCAGTGCCGGGTTCCCTACCTGAACGCTGGATACTGTCACGCCTTCAGCGCGTCATCCAATCCGTAAACGCTTCCTTGACGACTTACGACATGGACGATGCCTGCGGGACGCTCTACGAGTTTGTGTGGGGCGAATACTGCGACTGGTTTGTGGAGCTGTGCAAGCCGTCACTTCAAGGCGAAGACGGCCCGGCGAAAGACTCAGCGCGGGCAACGCTCTACACAGTGTTGGAGGCGACCCTGCGGCTGCTGCATCCGGTTATGCCGTTTGTGACTGAAGAAATCTGGCAGCAGTTGCCCGGCAAGACCGGCAGCATCAGCCTGGCCCCCTACCCTTCTGCCGAGGAGACGCTTGTTGACCCGGAAGCCGAAGCGGCAGTCAGCCTGCTGGTTGACAGCATCACGGCCCTGCGCGGCCTGCGTGCCGAGTTTACGCCGGGCGGACAGGAAAACGAGGCCGCGCGGGTGGCCATGCTGACGCGCAAACTGACGGTGATCGCCGTTCCCGACGGCGAAACGGCAGGCGCAACACTTCGCGCACAGTTGCCGGCCCTTGTTGCGCTTGCCCGCCTCGGCGAAACAACGGTTGCGGCGGACGCGCCCACCGAAGGCAGATATGTTCCGGCAGGAGTCATGGGCGCGGCGTTTTATGTCCCGGCAAGTGAGCTGCTGGATGGCCTGAACCCGGCGAAAGAGTCGGCGCGACTGGCAGCGGAAATCGCCAAGCTGGACAAAGAGCTTGCCGGAGTGCGCGGACGGCTGGACAACCCAAGCTTTGTGGCGCGAGCCTTGCCGGAAGTTGTCGAAAAGGCGCGAGCCGACGCAGCAGATTTGGTCCAGCGGCAGGCGAAGCTGGAGATGCGGCGCGGGCTGCTGGAATAAGATACAACAAAAGAACCCGGCATCGAAAATGCTGGGTTCTTTGGCCCTGCCGGGTTCCAAGCCCTGCTGGGGTACAATAGCACGCAATGACCAAGTTTGCCGCGAGTCCCCTGCCCTTCCTCTGTGTCCTGCTGCTGGCATTGGCGCTGCGGGTTTTGGGTCTGACTTGGGGGCTGCCGTCGGCGACGCATTATTTTTCGTATCACCCGGACGAGAGCGTGATGCTGGAAACATCGTCGGTCACGATGAACGTCTTCGCCGGACATCTGCTGCCGCACTTTTACAATTACCCTTCTTTGCAGCTTTACTTAGTTTGTTTCGCCAACACGCTGGCGGCACTCTTTGGCGGGGTAGACATCGTCCCCAAAGATTTTTCGGTCTGGTATCCACAGTGGGCCAAGATGTACCTGATTGGGCGCTGCCTCACGGTCGGTATGGGTGTCGGGACGGTCTGGGCGACTTACGCGGTAGGCGCACGGCTTTGGAGCCGCCGTGCGGGTCTTGCTGCGGCTCTTTTGCTCGCCGTGATGCCGCTTCATGTCCAGCATTCACACTTCTTGACTGTGGATGTCCCGGCGACGTTTTGGGGGATGCTGTCTTTGCTGTGGAGCGTGCGCCTGGCAACGGACGACCCAAAGCCGCTCCGTGCGGCCCTGTGTGCGGGTCTGTTTGCGGGTCTGGCGGCAGCGACCAAGTACAACATGGCACTCGTGATTTTGCCGTTATTGCTGGCGAGTTATATCTCTTCACCTTTCCGCTTCGGGAGGGTCGCAACTTGTTGCGGGTTAGGTTTCTTGTCTTCTCTTGTCGCTTTCTTCGCCGCCTGCCCCGGCACGCTTTTGGAAAACGCGAAGTTTCTTGAAGGTGTGCGTTATGAAGCGGTTCATGTCCAGAATCAAGACGATCCGACGTTTCGCGACACAGGCAATGGATTTATTTATCACATTTCGCATAACTTAGATGCCGGGATGGGTCTGCCGCTGCTGCTTTTGGCGTTCGTGTCGGTTGGCTACGCGCTGTACCGGCGGCAGCGTGGCGACGCTCTGCTGGCGGCGTTCGCTCTGCCCTATTACGTTTTGATCAGCCTTGCCGCCGTGCGTTATGCCCGCTACAC
>CAXUBO010000122.1:0-10922 GCA_964249345.1 uncultured Armatimonadales bacterium
GGATTAGGAACAGCCTATAGCGCCTCGTCTTCAGTGTCGTAGACACTTTCACTCCATAGTAGACCGGCACTTCCAGTGCCGGTTTTTTATTTGTCTGGCCGAACTTCTGCCTGCCCGCAGGTGTTTAGCAAAGGCCAGCGTGGTAAAATACGGCGAAAGTTGATCCGCTGAGCAAGTTGATCCGCAGAGGCGCGGTTTCTTGAAGGCAAATGGAAAGCAGGGACGTTTGGCAGTAGACACTGGAGTCGGCGCACGGCGCGAAGGCGGACTAGAAAACTTCGGCGACAAGGCCGAAACGGGATTTGACGGCGAGCTGGGGTCGCTGCCGGTCGAGCCGGAAGTAGAAGAAGACGAAACAGAAGAAGACGAAACGCCGGCGGGGCTGCACCGGACGGTTTGGATGCTGGCGTGGCCGTCCGTCCTGACCATGCTGCTTCAGACGCTCAACTCGTTTCTGGACCGTTTTTTTGTCGGGCATTTGGGGTCGGACGCGCTGGCGGCGGTGGGGGTCGGCGGGCAGTTCATGTTCCTGCTGATGTCGGTCGGCATGTCCATCTCGGTGGGGACTTCGGCGCTGGTGTCCCGCTTCACGGGCGCGGAGGAGCCGGACCAGGCGAAGCTGGCGGCGAACCAATCGCTGTGGGTGGGTGTCATCGCGGCGGTCGTCTGCGCGGGGCTGGTCTGGCCGCTGCGTCAGGCGGTCATCGGTGCGATGGGTGTGGACGCCCACGCCGCCGGGCTATGCGTTCGTTATTTAAGCTTGACGCTGGTGGGCATCCCGGCGCTGTTTGTGATGCTGATTTTGTCCAGCGTTTTTCGCGGGCTGGGCGATACGGTGACGCCTTTAAGGGTGATGATCGGGGTCAACATCATTCACCTGGGCGGCGACTACCTGCTGATTTTCGGGCATTTCGGATTCCCGAAGATGGGGCTGATGGGCGGGGCGACGGCGCTGATTTTGTCGCAGGTCGTGGGCGCTTTGCTGTATTTTTGGTTCTTGCAGCGCTCGGCCCTGCGCGGGTTCGGCACGCGGCTCAGACGCCTGGACTTTGACTGGGCTAAGCGCATCCTGCATATCGGGCTGCCGGCGGCGGGGCAGAACGTCTCGCGGGTGCTGTCCATGATGGTCTTCACGGGAGTTTTGGCCCGGTCCCCGCAGGCGACGGCGGCAGTCGCGGCTTTGACTATCGGGCTGACATCGGAAAGCATTGCGTTCATGCCGGGTTTTGCGTTCTCCATGGCGGCGGGAACGCTGACCGGGCAAAACCTGGGCGCGGGCAACCCGAACCGGGCGGAGCGGGCGGCCTGGGTCTCGCTTCAGCAGGGCCTCGCGATCATGATTGTGATGGGAGCCGTGTTCTTTGTGCTGGCCCGTCCGTTCGCGCACATCTTCACGCATGACCCGCATGTGGTCCCGTTGACCGTCGCGTATTTACGCATTGCCGCGCTGTCCGAGCCGTTTCTCGCGCTGGGCATGATCTTAACGGGCGCTTTGAACGGGGCCGGCGAAACAAAAGCGCCGGCGTGGGCGGGCATTGCGACCATGTGGGGCGTGCGCCTGCCGCTGGCCTGGCTCTTGATTTACGGCCTGCATCACGGCGCGACCGGGGCGTGGTGGGCGATGACGACAAGCACCGCGCTGAACGGCGTTGCCGCGCTGGCTTTGTTTAAGCTGGGCCGCTGGAAGCAGGCGGAAGTGTAAGAATGAAAGCGTAAAGTGGAAGCATTAGCCCCGCCGTGTACGGCAGGGCTAATTTTTTGCGTTTGCTGTGTTTATTTCATCATCCGCGGGTAACAACACCCAAAAAATTACAGTAACACTTGGGGGCGTTACGCGGCAGAGAACAAAGAAGGAATAGAAGGAACGGAAAGCAGGGCAAGTTGTCTGACGTGATTATCGGCGTAAAGCGCGAAGGCGATTACGAGTCAGGAGTAGATGAAAGCGGGCCGGAGCCGGAACCCAAAGAAAGTCAAGAAAAATCCCCCGAAGAACAGCGCGAAGAAACGCCGAAAGAACTGCATCGGTCGGTCTGGAAGCTGGCCTGGCCGTCCGTCCTGACGATGGTGCTTCAAACGGCCAACTCGTTTATTGACCGTTTTTTTGTCGGGCATTTGGGGTCGGACGCGCTGGCGGCGGTAGGGATCGGCGGGCAGGTGCTGTCGGTGCTGTTTGCGGTCGGCATGTCCATTTCTGCGGGAACGACGGCGCTGGTCTCGCGGTCCAAAGGCGCGGATGACACAGAGGAAGCAAAACTTGCCGCGAACCAGTCCCTATGGATCGGGATCATGGCGGCCGCTGCCTGCGTCGCGCTTATCTGGCCGGTGCGACGGATTGCCGTCGGCCTGCTGCATGTGGACCCCTCGGCGGCGGACCTCTGCGTCCGCTACCTAAGCCTGACTTTGCTTGGCATTCCGGCGCTGTTTTTGATGCTGATTCTCAGCGCGGTCTTTCGCGGGCTGAGTGACACGGTGACGCCTCTTCGAGTGATGATCGGGGTGGATTTAATCCACATCGGCGGCGATTACGCCTTGATTTTCGGGCATTTCGGACTGCCGCGCCTGGGGCTGTACGGCGGCGCGGCAGCGCTTGTCGCGTCTCAGATTGTCGGCGCGGTTTTGTATCTGTGTTTTTTGCAGCGGACACGGGTGCGCGGCTTCATTTCCTGCCGGAAGCGGCCTGACTTTGGCTGGATCAAGCGCATCATGAGTGTCGGGGGGCCGGCCGCCGCGCAGAATGTTTCGCAGGTGCTTTCGGCGATGGTGTTTACGGGGGTGCTGGCCCACTCGCCGGAAGCAACTTCGGCGGTCACGGCGCTGACCATCGGGCAGACATCGGAAGGGATTGCGACCATGCCGGGCTTCGGGTTTGCGGCGGCGGCGGAAACGCTGAGCGGGCAGCATCTGGGCGCGGACAACGCGGGCAAGGCCGAGCGGGCCGGCTGGACTTCCTGGCAGCAGGGTGCGGCCCTGATGGTTGTGATGGGGATCGTTTTCTTTGCATTCGCCCGTCCGTTCGCGCACATCTTCACGCATGACCCGAAGGTAGTCCCGCTGACGGTGGCGTACCTGCGGATCACGGCTTTGTCGGAGCCGTTTCTGGCGCTGGGCTTGATCCTTTCCGGGTCCTTGAACGGGGCAGGGGACACAAAAGCGCCGGCGTGGGCGGGGATCGTCACTCTTTGGGGGTTCCGTCTGCCGCTGGCCTGGCTGCTGATTTTCCATCTGCATCTCGGCGCAGCGGGGGCCTGGTGGGCCATGACGGTGACAACAGTTTTGGACGGGATAATCGTGCTTCTGCTGTTCAAGCGCGGGGCGTGGAAGAAGACGAAGGTGTAGGGGGGGAGCCAACCGCCGCCGCGATACGCGCTTGGGTGGCATCGGCATCTTCCCAGCCCCATATCTCGACTTCGTGCCGCTCTAAGACTTGGTAAATCTCAAAAAAGTGCTGGATTTCTAAAAGGGTATGCTCCGAGAGGTCGCTGAGGGAGTGAATGGCGTCAAAACGCGGGTCGGCGACGGCGACGGAAAGGATTTTGTGGTCCTCGCCTCGGTGATCGTTCATCAGGAGCGCCCCGACCGGGCGGGCGACGACCAGGCAGCCGCAGAACGTCGGGTTGGACGACATGACCAGAACGGAAAGCGGCCGGGACCGTCCATCGCCTTTGGTGCCGCAGACCCAGCCATAATCACAGGGGTAGTGCAGGGGCGAAAAAAGGGTGTGGTCATAGCGGAAGATGTTGGAAGCCGGGCTGTACTTGTACTTGTTGGAGGACCCTTTCGGCACTTCAATAATCGTGTTGACTTCGTGCGGGGCGTTCGGCCCCGCCGGGATGTCTTCATGCTGCATGACCAATTATAACACATAACTCACAGCAACACATAACTCACAGCAGCACATAACTCACAGCAGCACATAACTCAGCCGCAGCGGGGCGCCTTCCTCCTCTTCTTTTCAGAATTTCTTCACGTCCTTCTTGTATCATAATTGCAATACGCGCTTGCGGCAGTGCCGAAGAACGCCGGGAACATATTGGCCGGGCCGTTCGTCCGCTTCAAAGAACGCAATGCAAAAAGCGCGATGTGTGAAACCACGCGGAACTGTGCATTGCAGTAACGTGTTTTAACCAAAGAAACTTGACCGCGATTTAGAACGTGAGACAAGGACAAAAACAATGAATAAGCGAAACATAACTCAAAATATCTCTTGTGGTGCATTGGGCCTAACCTTAGCGGCGGGGCTTTCTCTGGCTGCCGGCACCGCCGCTTTTGCCCAGGACGACTCAACCAGCATGGCCCCGCCGGTGCAGTCCAGCGCCCCAGAGGGCCTGGGTGCCGGCACGAATGCGGCGGCGGACAGCGTCTTCAACTGGCAGGAAATCCCGGCCAACCAGCAGGTTCCCCTGACCCGTGCGGCGTTTGACCAGGGCGGCTACCAGCTTTATGATACCGTGGGCGAGACCATTGTTGTTCCGTTCACCAACAACAACCTGTATGTGATGAAGTTTGCCACATCTCAGAATGGCACCCTGTACTTTGAGAACCAGGGCGGCTATCCGGTGCTGTATGTTCCCAAAGGCGGGTTTTTGGAGAACGCGACGGTTTCCGGCGCACGCTGGTATCCGTTCGGGCAGAATTTCCACCCGGAGGAGCCGGTCTTTTTGGGGATTGCGCCGAGTTACCCGGAGTTTGTTGATCTGGGCTGGTATCCAAACACCTACTTCTACGGCGGCTTCTACGGCGGCACGCCGTTTCTGGACGGCGGCGTTTTCCTGCCGACCGTGGGCTTGTTCTTCAGCATTGGGGGCCATCCTTACTACGGCTGGAACTCCTACCACAATTACTTTTTTGACCATCCGGGCTTCTACCACACAGGATATTTCAACCGTAATTTCTACCACTATGCCGGCAACAATTACCGGATATACGCGCCGGGGCGTCGGTTCGGCGGCGGCGGGTATGCCTTTAACCACGGCTATGCGGGAGGCGGCGGCTACAATCATAGCTACGCTGGGCGTTCCAGCGGCGGCAGCTTCAGCAGCGGGCGCACCTTCCGGGGCGGCTCAAGCTACGGCAGCGGCAATTATTCCGTCAACCGCAGCGTTACGGTGAACAACTACGGCGGCGGGGGGCAGCGATTCGGCGGCAGCCAAAGCAGCGCCGGCGGGCGCACGTTCCGGGGCGCATCGAACTACGGCGGCCAAAACTACAGCGGCGGCTCGCACAGTTACAGCGGCGGCCAGAGCTATGGCGGCTCGCGCAGCTTCGGCAGCCAAAGCGGCTCGCCCACCAGCGGCAGTTCGCGCAGCTTCGGCGGCGGTACGCGCACTTTTGGCGGCAGCACGCGCAGTTTCAGTGGCGGGCAAAGTTCGCGCGTTTCAAGCGGCGGCACTCGGAGCAGCGGAAACAGCGGCGGGGGAAGCCGGAACAGCGGCGGCGGACGTGGCCGCTAGTCGTTCCTCCATCCTGCCGGAAACAAAAAGAGCGTCTTAGAAAAGACGCTCTTTTTGTCTGTTTGAGAGGTGCGAGCCTTTTCACAAAATTTTCACGGAAATCGGGAATAATCTTTTATACTTTATAAGAGATTGCTTTAGAAAAAATTGCTTTAGAAACGCGAACCGCAGGTATGATTAACAACCCTAACAACCCCGCGCAGAACAACCCGGCACAGGCGCCGGCAAAACAAGGCCGAAGAAGCCCGGCACGGGGCATTTTCTTTGCGCTGCTGGCAATTCTGCTGCTGGCCGGGCTGATCGCCTGGCGGCTTCATGCCAATGCCGTGAGCGCGAAAACGCTTCAGCAGAACGGCGGCGGCGGCAAAAGCGGCGGGGCGGCAGGGCGCGGCCCGATCAGCATCGCCGCCGTGCCGGTGACGGTGCGGGACATCATTCACACGTTTTCCACCAGCGCCAACATTGAGTCGCCGCAGACCGTCAAGATTTCGCCGCGTGTCGCCGAGCAGATTACGGCGATCAATGTGAAAGAAGGCGATCCCGTGCATCAAGGCGAGGTGCTGATCCAACTGGATGACACGCAGCTTGCGGCGGCGGTCCGCAAAGAACAGGCGCTGCTGGCGGAAGGCAATGCCAAGCTGCTGCAAGCCCAAGTCAGCCAAACGTCGGTGCTGACGCCGGTGCAGACGCTTATTCGCCAGAACAAGGCCGCCTTAAGATCGTCGCAGATTAACCTGCGCGAGACCCGCCAGTCTTCGGTTCAATCCGTTGCAGCCGCGGATGCCGCCGTCGCGGATTCCAAAAGCAAAGTCGCGTCCGCGCAGGCGTCTATCGCCAACGCCCAAGCGGCGCTTGCCAGCGCCCAGGCCAACCAAACCAACGACAACACGCAGCTTGCCCGCGAAGTTTCTTTGTTCCAGCAGGGAGCCGTAGCCCAGCAGGACGTGGACAATGCCAAAACGACGGCGAGTGTCCAGACCGCAAATGTTGGCGTCGCGCAGGCCCAGATCAATGTCGCGTCAGCAGGCTTGCAGTCGGCGCAGTCCGAGCTGAGGGCCGCCGAAGAGCAGGACACCATTACACGCGCGAAAGCGCCGTCCGACATTGAAGCGGCCCGCAGCACGGTTGTTTCGTCCCAGTCGGCCCTGAAAAACGCCAACGCGAACACGGTTCAAACAGCGGCGTACCAGGCGACGCTTGCCAGCCTGCGTGCGGATGCACAGTCAACGCAGGCGGATTTAGTCACGGCCCAGGCGCAGCTTGCGGAAACAATCATCCGCTCCCCGATTAACGGCTTCGTTTCCAGCCGGCTGGCCGATCCCGGCACGCTGGCAAGCCCCGGCACGCCGATTTTGCAGCTTCAGGCGCTCCAAGTCGTTTGGGTCAACCTGCCGGTGCCGCAGGAGCAGATCGGCAAAATTGCACCCGGACAGCAGGCGTCGGTGACGGCGGACTCGGTCCCAGGCCGCACTTTTTCGGGCCGCGTGTTCGAGATCGACCCGTCCGCTGACCCATCCAGCCGCGACTTCACGGTTCGTCTGGCCCTGCCGAACCCGAATTCGCTGCTGAAGCCGGGCATGTACGCGCATGTCGCGCTTGTGACCCAGCATGTGCGCGGGGCGAGGGTTGTGCCGCTCGAAGCCCTTCAGACCGATGCGGACGGCACGTTTGTTTGGACCCTGGCGTCCGACCTGACGGTTCACCGTCAGGGGGTGACGACCGGCGCTCGTGATGACAACGGCGTTGCCATCTTGTCGGGCCTCAGTCCGGGCCAGAAAGTGGTGACGGTGAACGCGGCGCGTTTAAAAGACGGCGCGACGGTTGTTCTCGGCGGCATTAGTGGTTCCGGCGGGGCTGGGGGCGGGAAGCATCATCACAAGAAGGCGAGTTAGCCCAGGATTAAAATCCTGGGCTGAGGAGCCTGCGGCTGGTTGTCCTGCGGACAAAAGACTGGTAGCTTAGGCTTAATCTTCTGTCCGCAGGACAGTCGGCGCGAAGCGCCCTCCAGCCCAGGATTTTAATCCTGGGCCTAGAACATAAGTTTTATCT
The DNA here is from genome assembly GCA_964249345.1 of uncultured Armatimonadales bacterium. Classification (GTDB taxonomy): domain Bacteria; phylum Armatimonadota; class Armatimonadia; order Armatimonadales; family Capsulimonadaceae; genus JANXMY01. The sequence continues at coordinate 7,500 of CAXUBO010000122.1, forward strand.
TTAGCCTCTGTTAGAAAGTCTTACCTATGAACCTTGCGAGGGGATCAGTGTTGCGGCCTGTGGCCGTGGTCATGCGGATTGCGGCGCTGGTGCTGCTGGGCGCGGTCTGCCTGACCCGGCTGCCCGTGGACCTGCTGCCGAATGTTTCCATTCCGACGGTTTCCGTCATTACCCAGTGGCCGAACGTCGCGCCGGAAGAAATTGAGTCGCAGGTAACGCGCCCGATTGAGGAGGCTGTGTCCGCCGCGCCTAATGTCGCTACTGTGCAGTCAACGTCCAGCACCGGCGTCTCCACAGTCCGGGTGCAGTTCGCGTGGGGCACGGACGTGGGGCAGTCGGCGATTGACGTGCTGCAAGTTGTCGAAAAAGCGCGGCAGAACTTTCCCATTGACCCAACGCTGCAAAATCCGATTGTCTACAAGTACGACCCGTCTCAGCTTCCCATTTTGATTTATGCCGTCAGCGGCGAAAGCGACTCGGTCAAGCTGCGGACGGAGCTAGACAACGAGATCAGCCCGATTGTCGAGTCCGCAAGCGGCGTTGCTTCGGCCACGGTGACCGGCGGCAATGACCGGGCGATTTTGGTCAATGCCGACCCGTCTAAGCTGCTGGCCTACCATGTGTCCATGGACCAGATCAGCACGCGCATTGCTCAGGAAAACCAGAATGTCCCGGCAGGCATCGGCCTGCAAAGCCGCACGGAATATACGATCCGCAGCTTGGGCTGGTTCAAGAACCCGCAGGAGATCGCCAAAGTCCCGCTGACTTTAGCCAATGGCCGGGTCATCACCATTGGCGATGTGGCGACAGTTGTGGATTCCGACCAAGAGCCGCGCCTGTTCACGCGCCTGGACGCCGCCCCGGCGGCGGGCATGATCATTTCCAAGCAAAGCAACTCCAACACGATTGACACGGCCGCTGCCGTCAAGACTAAGATCAAGGACATTGAAAAGCGTTATCCAAATCTGCATTTTGAGCTGGCGTATGACCAGTCCCAGTATATTTCGAACTCCATTGACGACCTGAAAGTGAACGCGGCGCTGGGCGGTGTTTTGGCCGTGCTGATCCTGTTGTTCTTTCTCAGAAATGTTCGCAGCACGCTGGTTGTCGCCCTGTCCATTCCGATTTCCATTATCTCGACGTTTGCGCTGCTGTATGTCTGCGGCTTCACGCTGAACACAATGAGCCTGGGCGGGCTGGCGCTGGCGACGGGCTTGATTGCCGACGATGCCGTGGTTGTGCTGGAAAACATTTACCGGCATTATGACCGGGACCGAATGCGTCCGGCGGAAGCGGCGATTGCCGGTGCGAACGAGATATTCTCGGCGGTCATCGCGTCCACCATCACGATCATCGTTGTGTTCCTGCCGCTGCTTTTAATTAAAGGCCAGGCCGGGCAGATGTTTACCCAGTTTGCGCTGGTGGTCATCTTTTCTATTTTGGTCTCGCTTTTAGATGCAACCACGGTTGTGCCGATGCTGGCGTCACGGCTGATCAAAGAACACAGCGCCGAAGGTGACGCAAGCGGCATGGATTCGGAGGGCGGCAGTTCCAAAGGCTTGTTTGGGGTCTTCGGGCGCTGGTTCGGCGCTTTGGATGCTTCGTACCACCGGGGCCTGGGCTGGGCGATCAAGCACCGTCCGTTAGTTGTTTCGCTCGCGTTAGGAGTCACGGCCCTGAGCTTCCTGCTCATCCCGCAGATCGGCTCCGAGTTGCTGCCGCAGACCGACAGCGGCAACTTGCAGGTCAATGTCAAGCTGCCGCCCGGCACGGCGCTGGCGGACACCAACAAGCTGATGGGGCAGATCGAGCAGGTCGCGCTGGCGAATCCGAATGTCCAGACGGTATTCTCGTCCGCCGGCTCCAACCTGACCCTGAGCGGCAACACGACGGCGCTGAACGGCAATCAGGGTGCGCTTCAGGTGCGCTTGAAAGATAACCGCAAGGAGTCGACTCAGCAGGTGGTCCAGGAGCTGCACAAGCAGCTTGCCGCGATTCCCGGCGGGCGCATCTCCGTTTCGGTGGTAGACGTGGTTTCGCGCATCCTGACCGGCGGCGACGCCAATGTGGAAGCGGACATCTACGGGCCAAACCTCGGCACGCTTTCCAAGCTCGGCGCACAAGCCACCGGCAAGCTCAAAGCCATTCCCGGACTGACCAACGTAGACGTGAACTGGCAGGACACGCAGCCGGAAATCCAGTGGCAGGTCAACCGGGATGCCGCCGAACAGCAGGGGGTGACGTTCCAGGACGTGTCCAACGCCATCAACACGGCGACCAACGGCAACACGGCGTCGTACTACCAGGAGAACGGCTACCAGTATGCGATTGTCGTGGAAGTCGCGCCGGACCTGCGCCGGACAACGTCGCAGCTTGCCGCGCTGCCGATCTTTCCAAGCGTGAACACGGACACCACTCATGCCGTTCTTTTGGAGCAAGTCGCAAGTCCGATTTACGCCGCCGGGCCGGCGTCCATCACGCGCCAGGACCGCCAGCGCTATATTGCCGTGACGGGAACGCCGCTGGGCCGCTCGGCGGGCGACCTGCAAAAAGACATCACGAAGCAGATGGCGGCGATCAAGCTGCCGGTGGGGTACTACTGGGACTGGGGCTACTCGCAGAAGCAGCAGGCGCAGGAGTTCAGCGGCATGGCGCTTGCCATCGGTCTTGCCATCGGCCTGATCTACATGCTGCTGGCCGCGCAGTTTGAGTCGTTCGTGCATCCGCTGACTATTCTCTGCTCGGTGCCGGTGTCGGCGGTCGGCGTCCTGCTGGCGCTGTTTTTGACGGGCCGGCATTTCGGTTTAACCGCGCTGATTGGAATGCTGATGCTGGTCGGCATTGTGGTCAAGAACGGCATTCTTTTGGTAGATTACACCAATCTGCTCCGGCGTCAGGGCATGTCCCGCGACGAGGCCGTGCTGCGGGCCGGACCGACCCGTCTGCGCCCGATTTTGATGACAAGCAGCGCGGCGATTTTGGGCATGATCCCGATTGCCCTGGCGCTGGGCAAAGGCTCGGAAACCAATGCGCCCATGGCAACAGTCGTCATCGGCGGCCTCTTGACATCAACCTTCCTGACGCTGTTCGTGGTCCCGATTGCCTACACGCTGTTTGACGATTTAGGCCGCCGCTTCCGCCGCGACGACCGCGACTTCTCCTCGCCCGTGCTGGTCGAGCCGACCCCCGCCAGCGTCGGTAGCGCCCCGACCGACGCGCACTAGAGAACGGCAGCCTTCCGGTTCGGCTTCCAGTCCGAGGGGCAAAGTCCGCCGGACTGGATCGCCTCAAGCACCCGCAGCGTCTCGTCCACCGAGCGCCCGACATTGAGATTGTTCGTCGTCACATGCTGCACTATGCCGTCTGGGTCAACGATAAACAGGCCGCGCAAAGCGAGGCCCAAGTCTTCGGCTAGGACACCGT
>CAXUBO010000122.1:11022-12531 GCA_964249345.1 uncultured Armatimonadales bacterium
CCGTTCCCGTCACGCGGCACGGACGCCCACGCCCGGTGGCAATGCTCGCTGTCCGTGCTGGCCCCCAGCACCGCGCAGCCTAAGTCAGCGAACTCATCCAAGCGGTCCGACAGCGCCGTGATCTCCGTCGGGCAGACATGGGTAAAGTCCGACGGATACCAAAAAAACACCAGCCACTGTCCTGCGTAATCCGTGAGGCTGATCGGGCGGAACGGGCCGGCGGAGGGAAGATTGGGATCAAATGCGGTCGCCGTAAATGGCGGCGCAGGCTGACCGACTTGAAGGAATCTCATGGGATTGCCTTTCATAAAAGCATTATATTTTGGTTTTTACGGATATTCAGGAGGATCAAAGGAACCCATGCTCAGAGACACTTCTGCGAACTTCGGCCCTGAAAAACTTACTGCATGTCCATCTGCCATTAAAACATTGTAGCGGCGATAAGCTTCCTCCGGCTCTCCGTGCCAAGCGCCGCAGCCATCCCAAAACAAGGGAATTTCAGAAGGCCCATATTCCGCATAATGTTCCGCTTCAATATCAAAAACATTATAAGCTGTTAAACCCGACACAGTCGCATGAGACAGCACAATTCGAGTTTGGTAGTAGTAGCTCGTACCGAAAGTTTCGTAAGAACTATTTTTTGCATCTAATGGGTACTGAGGAAACAAATCAAAGTGTGAAAAACCGATGTCTGATGGGCATTTCCATACACTTGCGGAGGTGGCGTAGGGCTGCAAAACAAAATTGATCGGCTGCATTCGGGCAACTTGCAACCCGTAATTGATTGGGTCGGCGTTCTGCCAATAGTTTGTCTTGAGGTCAAATGGATCACCGCCAAAAGGATAAGCGTCGTCATAGTCCTGAGAGTAGAGACTACAAGCCAAGTCTATGCTCTGAAGATTTGACAAGCAAGCAGCGCGGCGTCCTGATTCCCTTGCGGATTGAAACATAGGAAAAACAATTGCCGCTAAAATGCTGATAATGCCAATGACAAGCAGCAATTCGATCAGGGTATAGCCTTTTCGCTTCATAGACTTAATCCGGTTGTATCAATCTCTTTAACGAGTTCTCGGCAGTTTTCAATCCAAGACTACCAGCAGCCCGACTACGCAGCTTCCCCGTAGCGTCGAAAAGGAAATAATTCGGCCAAATGCCTGCGGTTTGAAATCGGTGCCCAAGTAAATGGTCATTGTCCACTGCACAAGGACCGTCAATGCCTAGCTCTTCAGCAACGGCTTTCACTTTTATAACGTCTAAGTCTTCCGGTGAACGGGGCTGATGTACGGACACCAAATACAGTCCCTGCTCCCGATACATCTCCAAGAAGCTTTTAAGACGCGGCATGTTCATCTTGCAAATCGGGCAAGAAATGGCCCAAAATTGAAACAAAGTTGGGTGGGTCAACAAATCTTGACTGATAACCTGCTGATTTAGCCACTCCGTTGCCCCATCCAGAGAAGGCATTACCGTTCCTACTTGCAAAGCCAATTCAAGCCTCCATTTGATTAG
>CAXUBO010000123.1:0-4986 GCA_964249345.1 uncultured Armatimonadales bacterium
GTTCTGGGCCGGCGTGTTCTTTGTGGGCCTCTGGATGGCGCTGGGCGGGCGCGGCGGCTTATATTATTTGGCCTACTTCGTGCTGCCCGGTTTTCGGTCGTTCCATGACCCGGCCCGGTGCCTCTTGCCGGCCTGCTTTGCCCTGTCCCTACTGGCGGCGTTTGGCCTGGAGCAAATACCACGGCTGAACCGGCAGCGGGTTCTCGCCGCCGGGGTGCTGCTGCTGGCATTCACGGATTTAGCGCATTTTGGACGGACGCTGTACCCGCTGATAGACCCGGCGGTGCTTTATCCGGCATCGCCGAACATTGCACGGGTGCAGAGCGACCCGGACATCGCCGCGCATCAAGCGCGGACCCTGGCCCCGACTGGTGGTATCTGGCTGCGGTTTACGACCCCGAAAGACTTCCGGCAGACGACGCCCCACTACCAAGCCCTTTGGGCGGATACGCTGACCCCCAATTTGATGATGCCTTACGACATCCCCGATGCGTTCGGCTACGAGCCGGTCGCGTTCAAGAACATGGAAACGGCGGCATCGGGCGCGGCAAAGGCATTTGATCCGAAAGCGACGGTCAAGGAAAGGGCCAATGCAGCGGCCCTCAGCGGGGCGCTGAGTGTGAAGTATGTCGCGGTCTGCCGGGTGACACCGCCCGCGCAGGCGATTTCAGGACTAGTTCCCGTCCGCGCAGCCCCAACCCTTGCGCCGCCGGGCCGTCAGCACGGACCACAAGCCAGGCTTTACTTGTCGCGCAATACGCAGTGGCAGGCACGGGCGCATCTGGAACACTCGGCGTCCGCCGTGCAGCTTGCCGAGCATGGGCCGGACCAAGTCGCGCTGACGTTTCAAACGTCCGGCCCCGACCGGCTGATTTTAGAAGACACGCAGGCGGCAAGCTGGGAGGCGACGCTCGATGGCCAGCCCATGCCGATTGAAACTTATCAAAGCTGCCTGCGGGCTGTGGCCGTGCCGCAGCCGGGGCGGCACCGGATTGTGTTTACCTACGTCCCCACCCCATTCCGACTGGGCCTGTACCTGTCGCTGCTGACGCTGGCCGGCCTCCTCGGCGCGGCAAGTTTCGGGCTGGCAAGAAAACTTACGGAAGGGGAAGGATTTCGCCGCAAGCGTGCCGAATAAGCATCCAAACCTACGCCGGGCAGCGCCGCCCCGAACTTATCCACCGACCTCACCTGAAGGAACCTGTATTTATGACTGTTTTCAGCGCCCCGGCGCGTCTTCTGGGCTGCCTCTGCTCCGCTGCGATGCTTGCATTTGTTTCGGGCGGCTGCGCGAACAAGACTTCCAGCACCGTCAACGGCATCTCTTCCGGGGGCGGCGCTCCGGCGGCAAACGCGATTATGATCGGCGAGTACGGCTCGCTGACCGGCGACAAATCCACGTTCGGACACTCCACCGACAACGGCGTTGAGCTTGCCGTCAAAGGCATCAATGCCGGCGGCGGCGTGAACGGGCGTCCGCTGGCGGTGGATGTGCAGGACGACGCGGGAACGCCCGACGGCGCTTCCAGCGTGGTCAAAAAGATCATCACGAGCGACAAGCCAACAGCAGTCATCGGCGAAGTCGCGTCCACGCTTTCCATCCAGGCCGCGCCGATCTGCAACGCCGCCAAAGTACCGATGATCTCGCCGTCGTCCACGAACCCCAAAGTGACCCAGCTTGGCCCCTACGTTTTTAGAGTCTGCTTTATTGACCCGTTTCAGGGGACTGCCGCCGCGAAATTTGCGTTGGGAACGCTTCACGCCAAAAAGGCGGCAATTTTGACCGATGCCGGCAACGATTACTCGATTGGCCTGACCAAGTTCTTTACGCAGAGTTTTACGCAGGGCGGCGGGCAGGTTGTCGTTTCCCAGAACTACGGCAAGGACGACGTCGATTTCACCTCGCAGCTTACCCAAATCAAGGCCGACGCTCCTGACGTGCTGTATGTGCCGGGCTACTACGGCCAGGTTGGCCCGATTGCCAAGCAGGCAAGGGCCATCGGCCTCACGGTTCCCCTGCTCGGCGGCGACGGCTGGGACTCGCCTAAATTAGTTGAGGGCGCGGGCGGACCGGGCGCGGCGCTGGAAGGCTCCTACTTCACAAACCATTCGTCCATGAGCAACCCGGACCCAGGCATTCAGAAGTTCGTGTCGGCCTATAAAGCCGCTTACGGCGGCCAGCAGCCGGATTCACTTGCCGCGCTGGGTTATGATTCAATCGGCGTTCTGGCGGACGCCATGAAACGTGCGGGTGCTCCCGCAGGCGGCGATTATTCATCTTTAGCGTATCATGCCAAGCTACGGGATGCCCTTGCGGCGACAAAAGGCTACAAGGGCATCACCGGGACCATCACGATTGGACCGGACCGGAACGCCGTCAAGCCCGCCGTCGTGCTGCAAATCCACGGCGCGGACTACAAATATGTCACGACGGTGAATCCGTAACACAAAAGCGCAGTGACCAAAAAGCGCAGTGACCAAAAAGCGCAGTGACCAAAAAGCGCAGAGGTGCGAGGGAGGCAGAGGTGCGAGGGAGGCAGAGGAACGCGAGGGAGGCAGAGGAACGCGAGGGAGTGAACTCCTCTCGCTGAATAGCGTCCTTCGGACGAAAGATCAGCAGGCGATGGCAATCCTCTCATCCGAAGGATGCTATTCAGCGAGAGGAATTCATTCCCTCGCTCTGCGGCTTTGTATTGACTTTGTTTGACTTTGTTTGACTTTGACTTTGTTTGACTCTTTATGCACCAACTTGTCCCACAACTTCTGATCGGCATTCAGCTTGGCAGCATTTATGCGCTGATTGCACTCGGCTACACGATGGTCTACGGCGTCCTGAAGCTGATCAACTTCGCGCACGGCGATGTGTACATGGTCGGCGCGTATGCCGGACTAGGCGCGGCGGGCGTTCTCGGCACCTGGCTGCCGGCGCATGGGCCGTTCCATTCCCTGCTGCCGTCGCCCGGCGGAGCGCTGCTGGTGCTGGTGAGCGCCATGCTGCTCTGCGCGTTGCTGGGGCTGGTCATTGAGCAGGCGGCGTACCGGCCACTCAGAACTCGGTCCTGGATTATTCCCGGAATTGTAATCGGCGGTGCGTCGGGCTACGTCGCTTACGGCATCGCGGCGAACGACAACCGCACCCCGGCGTCGGCCATTGCCATTGGCGTCGTCGTGTGGGCGGCGATTGCCGCGCTTCTCAGAACGACGCAGAAACGCCGGACCGTTGGAGCGCCTTCGCGGCTGACCGCGCTGATTACAGCCATTGGCGTGTCACTGTTTTTAGAAAACTTCGGCATCCTGCCGCAAGTTTTCTCGTCCGACCAGCGTTTCATCCAGACCGGCCAGATTGTTTCCCTGCCGAACAGCGTTCACTTTTTCGGCATCACTCTAAGCGTCCAAACACTTTTAATCTTTGGCCTGTCTCTGGCGCTGATGGCGCTTTTGACGTACATCGTCACTTATACGCGCATTGGGAAAGCTGTCCGGGCCGTGTCGTTTGACGCCGACGCGGCGGCGCTGATGGGGATTAATACAAACACCGTGATTGCGTTTACGTTCGCCCTCGGTGCGGCGCTAGCGGGAGCCGCAGGCGTGATGGTGACGGGGCTGACGGGAACGGCGTTCACGCCGTATGTCGGGGTTTTGATGGGCCTCAAAGCGTTTGTCGCGGCGGTCTTGGGCGGCATCGGCAATATCCCCGGCGCGGTAGTCGGCGGCCTCATTATGGGCCTCGCCGAAACATTGGTAGTCGCTTACGGCCCCGGCATCGGCATTCCAAGCACTTACCGCGACGCCGTGGCGTTTTTTCTGCTCATCGTGATCCTGCTGGTGCGCCCGGCGGGTCTATTCGGGCGGCTTGCCCCGGAGAAAGTGTAACTTGGGAGCAGCGTTTAAAACTCCGTCTCTGCTGACGCGCCTGCTGGGCGCTGCCGCTCTGCTGGGCCTGCTCTTTTTAGGCAACTTGTGGGTGGAGCGGCCTTTGCTGGACCAATCAGTCACGTCGTTTTACGGCATGGACCAGTACAAAGAAGGCATTATTATCTCGTGCGGCATTTATGTGATACTGGCCGTCGCGCTCAATTTAGTCAACGGCTTCACAGGGCAGTTTTCGCTGGGGCATATCGGGTTCTATGCCGTCGGCGCGTATGTGGCGGCGGCGGTTTCGACTTACGGCCATGCGCGGCTATTTCCCGGCCTGCCGATTGACGGCTCGCCGGTGGGCGTGGCGCAGGGTGCGTACCCACTCCTGACCTTATGCCTCCTCAGCGGGCTGGCGGCAGCGGCAGTGGGTTATGTGGTTGGGCTGCCTTCTTTGAGATTACGCGGCGATTACTTAGCGATTATCACGCTGGGGTTCGCGCAGATCATTCAAGTCGTCATTCGGAACATCAAGGCCGTGGACGGCGCGACTTCGTTCACGGGCATCTCGCGGGGCGACGCGACAATCCTCACGCCCCATCTCACAAACTTCTTCTGGGTCTATTTGTTTGCCGCGCTGACGCTCTGGGTCGCCTACGGCCTGCGGTTCTCGACGCACGGGCTGGCGTTTCTCGCCGTGCGGGAAGATGAAATCGCGGCGGAAGCGATGGGCATTCCGACGACCCGGTACAAGGTGACGGCGTTTGTGTTAAGCGCGTTCTTCACAGGAATTGCAGGAGCGCTCTTTGCGCTCTACCAGCCGTCACTCTCAAGCGACCAGTTTTCGTTTGTCCGGTCCATTGACACCGTCGTCATGGTGGTGCTGGGCGGCCTCGGCTCGATCAGCGGCGTCGCGCTGGCCGCCGTCCTGCTCACGGTTCTGCCGGAAGCCCTGCGCGGCCTGGACCAGTACCGCTTAGTCGCTTACTCTCTTCTCTTGATCCTTCTCATGCTGACCCGCCCGCAGGGCATTTTCGGGCGCGAAGAATTGTCCCGCGCCTGGCTCTTAGGCCAGCTCGCCGCTGTGCGCGGCTGGTTCACCCGCCGTCCCCCGCCTGCCCCGGCGCTTGC
>CAXUBO010000123.1:5086-9766 GCA_964249345.1 uncultured Armatimonadales bacterium
CCCGCCTGCGCGGGCGAAGACAAAAAGCGTTCCCAAATCTTATGCCCGCGAAGGTGGGGACTTGCCTTTTGAAGCACGGGGGTTCAGCCCCGTGGAAACCCTGCCGTCAGCGCTTTCACGACAGCGTCCGGCTGCTCCAGTTGAATGGAGTGGCCGATGCCGGGCAGGACTTCACGCCGGTAGCCTGCCGTGAAGTGGTTTTCCTGGCCTTCGGAGCCTTGCGCGAGGGCCGCGCCGTCTTCCGCGCCGTGCAGCAGGAGTGTCGGGACATGGATGGGGGGCGTGAGAAGCTGCGAAGCTTCTAATGCGTCGTAGCGCGGGTCCGGCAGGGCGCGGCCCCAGCGGAAGCGGTACGAGTGCAGCGTGATTTCCACCCAGTCCGGGTTGGTCCAGGCTTTAGACGCGGCGTTAAACTGGTTTTCATTGAAGAACTGCGCCGGTCCCCAAGTTTCCCACAGAAAACGGCAGAGCGTATTGCGGTCTTCTTCCAGCGCGTACCGCGCCTGCTCGGTTCCGAAGAACCATTGATACCAGTAGGCTTTTCGCTGCATCGGGGACAGCGGCTGGTTTGGCCCGCCGCCGTAAGGGACCGACAGCGCAACGAGGCGCTCCAGGCGCTCCGGCCAGTTGGCGGCAAACAAGTAGCCCGCTCGTCCGCCCCAGTCATGCCCGACCAGCGTAAACTTTTCCAATCCCAGCGCATCGGAAAAGTCTTTGGCATCCTGCGCGATGGCGGTCATCTGACCAGAGCGGCGCGTATTGGTGTCCAGGAACTTGGTCGGGCCGAAGCCGCGCAGGGAGGGGGCCAGGGTGCGCCAGCCCGACTCCGCTAGCGGCCCGGCAACGGCGTCCCAGGTGTGGGCATCATAAGGCCAGCCGTGCAGAAGGACGACGGGCTTGCCGCCTGCGGGTCCCTGCTCCAAGTAAGCAATGTCCAGCAGCGCGGTTTGGATTGTCTTAAAATTCGTCATGTTAGATGCCTCCATAAACGATCTCGCCGCCGGCAACGGTGGCCTGCACACTCGGAGCATCGGGCCAGCCGTCCAGCACAGCGAAGTCTGCGCGGTGGCCGGGGACGATCTGCCCCCGGTCCTGTTCCAGAAAGACGCTGTACGCCGCGCCTTCGGTGTAGGCCCGCAGAGCCTCAAGCGCGGAAACGCACTGGTGAGGACCGAGCAGCTCGCCGGAAGGTGTGCGGCGATTTGTCGCGGACAGGATGCCGTCCAGCGGAGCGCCGGGGATGACGGGGATGTCTGATGAAAACACAAGCGGCAGCCCGGCGGCTTGAGTTTCGGCATACGGCATCAGGCGGTGGGCGCGGGAGTCGCCGATGGCCTTACTGTAAGCATCGCCGAAGCGCATCAAAAACTCCGGCTGGTAGACGGGCAGGAGGCCAAGACGCGCCAGGCGTCCGACCTGATCCGGCCAAAGCAGCATGGCGTGTTCAATCCGGTGCCGGGCATCCGAGCGGGGAAGCTTTGCCAGCGCCTTGCCGTAGGCATCTAGGCACAGATCAATCGCGCCGTCGCCGATGGCATGGGCGGCAATCTGCCAGCCTGCTTTATGCGCTTTCAAGACCATTGCGTCCAGTTCTTCGGCAGGCCAGACTGCGGTGCCGAGCCTGTCCGAGCCGACAAAAGCTGAGCGCAGCAGCGCGGTGCGCGTGGTTAAAGCCCCATCGGTAAAAACTTTAGCCGGGCCGATCCGCACCCAATCGGTTTCCGTTGTCACGTCACGCGGCGTGGGAACCGTGTCCATTGCGGCAAGCTGAGACAAGAGCATCATCAGGGAGCAGCGGACGGTTAAAGCGCCGGACGCGGCGGCTTCGTGATACGCCGGGATTTCCTGGAAGCTGTCGCGGGCGGCTAGGCCCAGGGTCGCATCCACGGCGCTGGTGATGCCCAGCGCGTTCATGGCCTCCGAAGCGCGGCGGAGCGCGGCAATTTTTTCTGCTAGGAGCGGCTCCGGCGCGGCGTCATACGCAAGGTTCGCGGCGGTCTCCAGCAGAACGCCGGTCGCCGCGCCCCGTTCGTCCCGGACAATCGTGCCGCCGGGCGGGTCCGGCGTGTCCGAAGAAACGCCCATTCGTTCCAAAACGCGAGAGCTGACTGAGACCGCATGGCCGCTGGCGTGGGTAATCAAGACAAACGGCCTGCCGCCGCCGACAGCGTCCAAATCCTGCCGCGTCGGGTGACGGCCTTCGGCCATGCTGTTCTGATTGTAGCCGCGTCCGCGCACCCACGTCTCCGGCCCGGCCCGCAGCGCGTCCGCGCGTGCCTGCAAACGCTGGACCAGCTCCGGGATTGTCGGCACGCCCGTCAGCGTCACGGCAGCGAGTGTCAGGCCGAAGCCCAGCACATGACAATGGGCATCGTGGAAGCCCGGCACCAGGGTCCGGCCCGAAAGCGGCTGCCGATGCGTGTTCGGTCCAGCCATCGGCAGCAGATCGGCTTCGGAGCCGACGGCGAGGATGCGGCCATTTGCCACGGCAACCGCATCGGCAGGCCCACTTGCTAAAGGCAGGCTGGCTTGGGTATAAATGGTATCGGGAAGTTGCGTCATTTGCACGCTGTAACAAGCATTGCGGCGAGACGGTTCCACACCAGCCACAACAACTTTAGGAGAAACTTATGCCCACACGAGAAATTGCCCGCACCGAATGGAAAACCTATTTTGACGAGTTCAGCCGCGCCCGCGCCGGAGAGCTGGTTTCCGTCGAGCTGATTTATAACCCGCAGGGCGACCCGGAGTTCCCCTGGAACAAGCAGCCGCTGGTCGGGCTGACGTTTGAGGAAAAGGACGGCGAGCCGGGGACAATCGAAATCTCGGCGGGCGGCGAGGAAAACAATCAGCACACGCACACGGTCACAAGCCCCGTGCACGTCTACCACAAGAACGCCCGCGGCCTTATCAGCGACGAAGTCAACATTGATGAAGTCGTTGAAATCACGTCTACCGACGATCCGCGCATCGTCTTTCTGCACTTCACGCCCGCTTAGGAAACTCATGCCAACACGTCTCAAACCAACATTTCTCAAACCAACATTTCTCAAGACTTGCGCTGTCACTGTTTTCTATGCCGCCGCGCTTGCCGCCTTCACTTGTTCCGCGGCGCGGTGCCAGCCCTGGGACCAGTTGTTCGCGGCGGGCCGGTTTGAGGACGCCCGGCAGGCTTACGCGAATGAAGTCCGCGCCGTTCCCATTGACACCGGCGCACAGGTCGGGCTGGTCCGCAGCCTGCTCCGGCTGGACCGCTGGGACGAGGCCGTGCCGGCGGCGCAGGCATTTGCCGCGAAGTTTCCGGCAAATGCCGACGCCCACGGACTGCTGTCCCTGGCGCTGATCCGGGCCGGCTGGCAGCCCCCTTATGCTGAGGAGGCTAAACGCTCTCTGGCGCTTGACCCGCAAAATTACTGGGGGCTGGTCGCCGCAGGCCGCGCCGCTGACTGGGACGGCAGCATCGACGAAGCCCGCGCCGATTTCCGAAAAGCCGCCGCCGCGCATCCCGACATCCCTGATGCCTGGCTTGGCCTGCTGGAAACGCTGGATGACGAAAAAGACGTCAAAGAAAAAGAAGCGGCGGCGGCGGCCTACCTGAAGCTTAGCCCAACAGGCCAGCCGCATGACCGCCGGATTGAGTCTTTGCGCGACTTCCAGGACAATGCCGACGCTCTGCGCCGCGCTTTTGGGACAGACCCGGCGTTTCAGCAGGTAAAAAGCACAGACAAGGACAGCGCGGAAAAGGCCAAAGCCACGGCCCAGCTCAAGTTTGAGTTTGTCGGCGATTATGCCGTGTTCCCCGTCACGGTTGCCGACAGGAAGTTCCGGCTGCTGTTCGACACCGGAGCCGGCGACCTTGTGCTGACTCAAGGGGCGGCGCGGCGCCTGAACCTGCCGGTGCTGGCCCATTCTTTCATGCGCGGGATTAGCGGCCGGCAGCGCACGGAAGTCCTGAAAGCGAACACTTTAACGCTCGGCGGCTTGACCTACCGCTCCATTCCGGTAGAAACCATGAACTTCGCTCCCGCCTCGTCCGACGGCCTGCTCGGCGGCAGCACGCTGGACGACTGCGTGATTACGCTGGATTACACCACCGGCTCGGCGACGCTCGGCCCCGCTGCCGCGCCCCCTGCCCCGCTGCCGGGAAGCCGGCTGCTGACGCTTCCGTTCCGGGTCTACCGGGACCACTTGTTTGTCCAGCTTCAGCTCAACACCGTCCCGATTTGGGCCATGCTGGATACCGGAGCCGAGCAAAGCGTGTTTTCCCTGCGGCTTGCTGCCCAGCAGCTTGCGGCGGTGCCGAAAGATCACGTGCATACCGGCTCCTTTTCAGACCGCTCCGGCATTGGGGATACGGCCCGGCAGATCAACTATATCTTTTCCCGCGACCAGTCTACCGTCACTTTGAGCCGGACGCCGCCGGTGGCCGTCCTGACGGAGACCTTTGGCGAGTCGTTCTTGGACCAGGAAGTCAGCCCTGATTATGATTTTGAGATCGGGATGCTGTTCGGCGCGTCCTCCTTCACTTATGCCCAGCGCGTGACCTTTGACTACCCGCACAAGCAGCTTACGTTTGAGTACGCCGACCCGGACACGCTGCCGAACGCAGGTGCAGCAAAGACAAAAAAGAAGTGAGAACAAAGAAGTGAGAACAAAGAAGTGAGAACAAAGAAGTGAGAA
>CAXUBO010000123.1:9866-12502 GCA_964249345.1 uncultured Armatimonadales bacterium
AACAAAGAAGTGAGAACAAAGAAGTGAGAACAAAGAAGTGAGAACAAAGAAGTGAGAACAAAGAAGTGACGCCTCTTGTTCAGTGCGTTCCCAATTTTAGCGAGGGCCGCCGCCCCAAAGCCATTGCGGCCGTTGTGGACGCCGTGCGGCAGACGCCCGGCGTCCGGCTGGCCGACTGGAGCGCCGACCCCGACCATAACCGTTTAGTCATCACCTTTGTCGGCCCCCCGGACGCCGTCCGCGTCGCCGCCCTCGCGTCCGCCGCCGCTGCCGTGGAGCGCATTGACCTGCGAACCCATCACGGCGTTCATCCGCGTTTAGGGGCGCTTGACGTTCTGCCCTTCATTCCGCTGACCGGCATCACGCTGTCCGAATGCGCCAGCCTCGCCCGGAGTGTCGGCGCCGCCCTTGCCGACCGCTTTGCCCTGCCCGTCTTCTTCTACGAAGCCGCCTCTGCCGATCATCACAGCCTGCCGTTCGTTCGCAAGTCTGCGTTTCAATCGCTTTCGCCTAGCTGCGGCCCTCATGCGCCCCACCCGACTGCCGGCGCGGCGGTTGTCGGCGCACGGGAGCCGCTCATCGCCTACAACGTCAACCTTGCTGCGTCCGGCATCGCGATTGCCCGCACCATCGCCCGCGAGATGCGCGTCCTGCCGCATCTGCCCGGCATCCGCGCTTTGGGATTGCGCCTGCCGTCGCGCGGCATCACGCAGGTCTCCCTGAACCTCACCCACCCCGCCGAAACGCCGCTCCTCGCCGTCTTTCAGTACGTCCAGCGCCGCGCCGAAGAGTTAGGCACATTAGTAATAGAAAGCGAAGTCATCGGCGCCCTCCCCGGCTCATTGGCATTTGGTCTGCTGTCTGACGCTCTATGCTGCCCTGCTCTGCTGCCGGGACAGGTGCTTTGGGAGAACTGGCCTAATTCAAAAAGAGAGTGTTGACATTTTTCCTACTGCTGGTTATACTTATTCGCGAGGTGACCTATGGCAATTGTCAAAACAGCAATCTCGCTGGAACAAAAATTGTTTCAACGGGCCGAGGAATTTGCTCATTCTCAAAAGCTTTCCCGCCTCAAAAGCTTTCCCGCAGCCGCGTTGTTGCGCTGGCCCTGGAAGATTACCTTCGCCGTCAGGAAAACTTGGCGCTTTTAGAGCGAATCAACGCGGCTTATGATGACGCGCCGGACGCCGACGAAGAAAAAACTCTCAAAGCCGCTCAGCGGTCATTCCGCAAAGTGCTTGACGAATGGTAATCCGTCAAGGGGAACTTTACTGGGCTGAACTGGACGAGCCACTTGGGTCTGAGCCGGGATACACGCGCCCCTATGTCGTCATTCAGAACAACGTATTTAACCAAAGCCGCATAAAGACGGTTTTGTTATGTGCTTTGACCTCCAATCTCCGACGCGGTCAAGACCCTGGCAACGTGCCGCTCAACGCAGGCGAAGCCGGTCTCCCAAAGCCGAGCGTTGTTGTGTCCCAGCTTGTCACGCTGGATAAATCCCAGATTGGCGACTACATCGGCACACTGTCCAAAAGTCGTGTCAGGCAAATCCTGGATGGAGTACGGCTGCTCACGGAGCCGCGTGATTTGGATTAAGCCGATTAGATTAAACCGAAATGACAAGAAAGGCTGGCCTCAGCTTGTTGCGCTTCCTGATCGGCATCGGCTTCACGTTCTCGCTGGTAGGCGGCGTGACGCTGACCATGCTGACGCTTTTCACAGGCACCGGCAACAACTTGGTTTGGAGTCGGTCAGGCCCAGACTGGGGATGGGGCGGCGGCGCGGCAATTGCCTGGGCTTTGACGCTGTTTTGGTGGCTTTGCTGGCGCTGCCTGCCTGCCGCGAAGCCAACTCGACTGTTTCCCGCTCTGGAAGACTCTTTGCACAAGTCTTCATCTCTAACGAGCCTTTTCATGTCGGTCATTGGAATGCTATGTGGTCTTTATCTGATGCTGGGGGCGGGGTTAAGCCTTGCTGTTCATGCCGCTGGTTCTAGCTGGCTTCAGCATGCGTACTATGCACTGCTCACGGCTTTTAATGGCGGCTGGACTGTTTCCGTGTTGAGGCAGCGAAAAGCCAAACGATAACAAGAAAGGGGCGCGGCTCATGCCGCGTCCCTTTCTTGCTGTTTACTGGCGAGTGGATTTAGTAATCGTCATCATCATGGGCGGCGCTGGCATTGCCTTTAGACTTTTCCTTCTTCTCGACAATCAGCGAGTTGGTGGACAAGATCATGTCGGTGATAGATGAAGCATTCTGCAAAGCGGTGTGACTTGGCTGTGTGGATAACTGCCGTACAATATGGTATACTTTGTCAACAGCAGTTTATCAGTTAAGGAATAACTATGTTGACTACGACACAGCCCAAAGCCCGAAAAACAACGCGCCTTGACTTGCGAGTTCGCCCGGACGTCAAAAAAATCATTGAGCAAGCGGCAGAGACCCTGGGCATTTCAACGACGGACTTCGCCAGCGCGGCACTTGTCAGTGAAGCGCAAGCCGTTCTAGAAAAACATCACCGGATCACGCTGAACGAGGCAGACCGAAACCGTTTCTTGCGGGCATTAGCGTCTGAGGAAGAACCGAACACAGCGCTGATACAGGCAGCGCATCAGTTCAACCAACGCTACGGG
>CAXUBO010000124.1:0-10999 GCA_964249345.1 uncultured Armatimonadales bacterium
GTACACGTCCATCACGAGGTTACGGGCGGGAGCGGACGGGTCGGGGCGGAAGGGGGTTGTGCCGGGCGGGTCTGACGAGAATTGGACATAACCCCATTTTTCGGGCCGGTGCATGTCAACCACGCCCTGCGGGGACCAGACCCAGTTATGTTCGGGCGTGTTTGGAACTTTACGATACTGGCCGTTTTCAATGACAATGTCCCACTCGACGCGGGAGAAGTTGACGCGCCACTGGTCGCCGCCTTTGGGCGGCGCGGGGCGTCCGGCGTGTTCGGCCAGCGCCGGCCACGGCAGGGCCAGCTCTACGGTCCAGCCCTGGTCGGTGTCTGCGGGATTGTTCAGGGCTCCGTCCACATGAACGGCTTGCTTGAGACCGGGAACGTGCCACTCATTGAGAGCCGGGCCACCGTCGCGGTAGGGCTTCACAAGGCGCAGGTCCCAGACCGTGCCGAGGGCGTTGATTTCGATCTCGTAGTAGTTGTGGTTGTCGCCGTCGGGGTCGAGGAAGACTTCAAAATCGTTGTCCTGGAAGATGACCGAGTCATGCTCGGTCAGCGTCGCCCAGACATGCGGCTCTTCCATCTCGGCAGCGATGTACAAGTATGCGTCGTCCCACAGCATCTTGGCGCGGGTGCGAAAGCGCGGCGCTGGACGTAAATCCGCTTCCACTAAATTGCCCTCAATGTCCGTGAAGTCGCTCGTCCACGGCGCGTCACGCCACGCATCTTCGTCCAAGCGCCCGTCAAGCGCAGGCGGTATGGACGCAAAATAACAGACATACTCACGCGGCATTCGTTTTCCCCTTGTTCTTTCTGCAATTTGTTCGCCAAGATTTTGCTCGCCAAGAGGCCGTGACTTTCCTTGCCGGGCGTGATACGGTGATTAGTCCCCATGCGTGAACGCAGAAGCTTCTGCGTTCTGACACGGCGGAAGGTAACATTACTTGAAGGTAACGGTTGTCTTGGCAGAAACCTGCGGGGAAGGGGCAACCTGGCGGATGGAGCCGGATTCGGCGGGGGTGCGGGTCGGAATGCCCATGTTGGTGGGGTCCGGGTCGGTGTTGACGATGACGCCGCCGGTGATGGCAGGCTGGTTGTCCGAGGTCAGATGGGCGCTGAGCGTGTAAACGCCGGGCGGGACAGGATGGCCGGAAGCGTCGCGCCCGTTCCAGACGGCTTGATAGGCCAGCGCCTTGCCGGGCGCGACCGACAAGGACGACAGGTTTTGTGTGAACAGCTTGCCGGCAGCCCAGTCCCAGACCTGGGTTCCGGCGGCATTGGTGGCGGTGATGTCAAAGCGCTGGCCGGACCCGAAGTTGTAGGTGACGCTTTTCGTCGACGTGTTGACGACCTTGAACGTCATCTGCACACGCTGGCCGGACTTGTACGCGGCACGCGGCGTCGTCAGCGTTCCCGGCTGGGCGGGACTGGACAGCTTCAAGGTCTGCGGAATTTGCGGGATAGTGTTCGCATTGAGCGGCGGCGTTCCGGCGCCGGTCTGGGCAAAGGCCGGCAGAGCGGCAGCGGCGGTTAAAACAGCGGCAAGCGTTAAAATCATGGATTTCATTGCTGTCATTCTTCCCGTTTTGCCCGCTGCCAAACCGATTCCATTTCGGCAAGCGAGAGGTCCGAAACAGAGCGGTTCGTGTCCTCGGCGTGCTGCTCAATCTGCTGGAACCGGGCGGCAAAGCGCAGTGTCATCCGGCGCAGGGCGTCTTCGGGGTCTACCCCTAAGCGCCGGGCGACATTGACCAGCGTAAACAGCAAGTCTCCCAGCTCTTCCCCGGCCCGTTCGGCCCGTCCTGCCGCGACTTCCGTGCGAAGCTCCGCGATTTCTTCTTCCACTTTGTCCAGCACCTCGCTTATGCCGGGCCACTCAAAGCCGAGGGTGACGACGCGCTTTGAGACTTCCGATGCCCGCATCAGCGCGGGCAGGCCGGCGGGAATGCCGTCCAGAATGCTCCTGCGGTCCTCGTAGCCCGGCTCGGCCCGCTTGATCCGCTCCCAGTTGGTCAGAACTTCGTCGCTGCCGGAAACCGTAAGGGTGCCGAATACATGCGGATGGCGGCGAATGAGCTTCTCGACAATCCGCCGCGAAACGTCAGGCAGCGCAAACGCGCCGGTTTCCGAGGCAAGCTGGGCATGAAAAACCACTTGCAGCAGCAGATCGCCCAGCTCTTCCGCCAGCTTGACCGGACTGCCGGAGTCAATGGCTTCCACGACTTCATAGGCTTCTTCAATGACGTATTTGCGGAGCGAAAGCGGCGTTTGTTCCCGGTCCCACGGGCAGCCGCCGGGACCGCGCAGCCGGGCCATGACCTGTGCCAGAGCGTCAAAATCGGCAGGAGTATCTGCCGGAAGCGGGGCAGGCGCGAACACGCGCAGGGGAATAGTCTCGCGGCGCAGGGCTTCGACCAGAGGAATGCAGGCCGGGTCCCCAAGCAGGGGATGACCGGGAACAGCGTAAACAGCGTTGCCGGTACGGGCGGATTCCAGCACGCGCCGGGCAGCGTCCGCTTCGTCAAGCGCGTCTAAGTGATCGTCAAACTTAACGCCTCCGGCTTCTGACTCCAGCCACAAAACAGCCGGATGCAGGCGCGAGCGTGTCAGTTTCGGGCCGGACGCACTTTTGAGCGCGTCCCATGCGCCGAGGCTGAGGCCCGCGCGGGTGTCGTTGGGGCCGAGGCCGATGAGAGTCAGCATGAGTATTTTCCGAAAAAGTCCCCCACCCAACACTGGGGGGCAGGGGACTTTGAGTTCCTATGGATGCGACGCCGGAGCGAAGGGCGAGCCGCCGCTAGGGGCCGGGCTGCCGCCGGGGGCTGGACCACTGGGCGCAGGGCCGCCGCCGGAGGCGGGCGGGGCGAACGAAGGCGGCGGCGGCGCGGGATGGGTCAGGGCCTGTACGACGGAGGCATACTGCGGCGCGGCGGTGATTTTGACTTTGCCCTGAAAATCACGCAGCTCCGACTGGAAGCCCTGCTGGGCGGCGGTATCGGCCTGCGCCTTCTGCTGGAGAATCTGGGCGCGGATCAGCTCTTTGACTTGATCCAGCGGCAGCACTTCTTTTTTGTCCACCCGGTTCACCACCTTGACCAGCCAGTAGGTGTTTTGGCCGTTTGGTCCAGGCACGGTAATCGGCGGGGTGACCGTGTCGACTTTCGCAGTTTTGATGGGCGCAATCAAAGAGCCGAGGCCCGCCGGCGCGGGGTCCAAAGGAATCCACTGCGCGACATCGCCGTCCGGCGTAGACTTGTCCAGCGACTGCGCGACCTGGCTTTGGAACGACTGGCCGCCCGCAATGGCTTTGGAAACCTGCTGGGCCTGGGCCAGCGAGCCGAAGACAAGGCGCTGGATATGGACGCGGGCCGGCTTCGTGAACGCTTTGTCCTTGTTGGTATTATAGTACGCCGCAATGTCGGCATCGGAAACAGTCGCGCCTTTGGTGAGCAGGTTCAGCTCGGCAAGCTGGGGCTTCACTTGCAGGTCTTTAAAAACATCCGGGGTCAAGCTGGCTTCGCTGAGGGCCTGGTCGAACGGCTTGGTGCTGCGGGCCTCCTGGATCATCTTGATGTTATCGTATTGCTGGTTCACCTGGGCGTCGGTGGGAGCGACGCCCTGGTCCTGGGCCAGTCCCTCAAACATCAAGTTTTGGAGAAGCTGCTGAATAACCAGCTTTCCGGCAGGCTGCCCAACCGGCGCGAACGACTGCGGGCTGCCGTTGGGGACAAAGCCTTGAAGCTGATCGTAAAACTCAGTCTGGGTCAGGGTCAGCGTATTGCCTTTGGGCGTCGTCACCGTCGCCACCGGACCTGAGTCGCTGCTGTCGGTTGAAACCAAGTTTCCGCCGCTGCTCGTGTTGCCGGCACGGTCACAGCCGCTCAGCGCGAGGGGAACGGCGGCGAGGGAAGAAAGAACGGCGAGGGAAGTCAGCCGCGCCGCATGGCGTCGTGTCAATTGCATAGTGTAAGTAACGCTCCTTTGAAATAACAAACAATTAAAAAACAAACAATTAAAAAACAAACAATTAAAAAACAGTTTACCGTGCGCCTCGGCGGCGCAGGCTCAGAATTAAGTCTACCTCGCCACGCCCCAGTCCAGTCTGCCGCGCGATTTCGACGGGGTCAAAAACGCCGGCTTCCAGCAGCGCGTACACCGGGGCATAGCGCGGGTCCGGCGCAGGTTCGACGCGGCTGATAGGCCCTGAGTAGCCTGGAGGCACAGCGGTGTTCCCGTCGGCCTCAACGGCCTCAAGCGAGGGGGCCTGCTGCCGTGCGGCGGCTTGTTCTACCGCGTCCAGACGTCGGGCGAGGCTTGTTGCCAGCGTTTCCAGCGTCGCGCAAAGCTGTTCCAGCTCTGCCGTGTCCGCCGCCGGGGCAGGCGCAGCGGGCGGCGGGACGCGCGATGCCAGGTCACGCCGGGCAATCCACCAAAGAGCGCCGGTGAAGACCAGCACTAGGATTTGTACTAACAGCACTTCGGTTGACACTTCTTCTTGCTGCTGCCGTTACCGGCACTGGAAGTGCCGGTAACGGACCCGGTGAACTAAAGCGCCGCTTGCAGCATCTTTCCCGTGGCAATCTGCCGCCCGACCAGCAGCGTAATCCGGTGCGAGCCGGAACGCCCCCGCAAAACGTCCGGCTTGAGCCACAGCCGAAGCTGACGCCCTTCGTCTTCCACCACAATGCGCTCCACCGCGAGAATGGGAACGTCGGGGTAAATGCCGAGCAGCGTCACTTCGTCCGGCCCAAGATGCACCGTCTCCGCCAGACGCCGACGTCCGGCGCTGCTGTCTCCGGCCCGCCCGCGCCGGGTGAGCGGCATCCGGCGCAGAACACCGTCACCGCCCCAGCGGACACGCGGCTCAGCAAAGCGAGGCAGGCGCATCGGGTGAGTTCGCGGAGCCTGCACCGGCCAGCCTCGCAGCGGCGTGGTCTTTGGCGCGGCCAGCAGCGGCGCCGGCAGGGTCCGCACGGGGGACGACGGCAGGCGCAGGAACATGGCCGGCAGTTCTGTCACTTCTGCCGGCCATTGGAGCGCCGCGCCAGCCACGCGCAGCGTTTCCGCGCCGGCAGCCGGCATGGCGTAAGTCTCAGGCGGCGACAGCGCATGATTGCCCAGCGCGAAAGTGACCGACGGCACGAGATCGCTTTCGTGCAGCCCTGATCCGGCTTGTGGGACTGAGGCCGAATGCGCCGAGGCCGACGGCTGCCAGCCGGGACTTTGCGAAAGCGGCGGCGGCAGGGCCAGCTCGCTTCGCAGAACCGCCGCCGGGATCGTTCGCGCGTCATCTTCAATGCGGCGCACCCCGACGCGGCTGACCAGGCGGCCCAGCGCCCGCCGGACCGCCTGCCAGGTCTGAGAAGTGTCCGTCTTTGACTGTTCTTTTGACTGCTCTACGCGGCTGCCGGGGACTGGGTCTCGTCGCTCCATAACATTTTAATCGCCGCTTCAATCCGCGCCACAGGTTCGGCGGGGTCCATCGTCCGCCCGATTTCCGTCAGCACGCGCGTGGCTTCGCTTCGCAGAGCCGTATCCGGGCCAAAGCCGGGCAGGCGGACACGGACCGGGGAGCCGCTGTCGGAAATCTGCAAAAAGTATTCTGTATCGGAAACATCCTGCCACGCGCCGAATTCTTTAAGGGGCGGCACCCGGCTTGCCGAAAGGAGGACCGCTTTGCGCCCTGCCGCCGAAACAGCGTCCAGCACCGCCGGATCGGCCACTAAAAACAGCTCCGGCTTCTGCTCCAGACGGCTGACTAAGTTTCCCGCGATGACGTCGCCGTGAATATACTTTTCCAGCACGTCGCCGTAGAGAATGCGCTGCAATTTCGTCGCCCGCACCGGCTCAGTGTAGCGAAACTCCAGCGGCAGGCCGTAGGCATCCGTCACCATCGCCCCGCCCATGAACACGTCTTCGGCCACGGCCTGCGACAGCACATACCCCAAAGCCAGCTTCCCCGCCGCCATGTTTTGTTTTCTTTCTTATACTGCCGGGCGCATCTTCGCGTTCCCCGGTAGTGTAACTCATTCCCGCCGGAGTGTCAAGAGGCAAGGGACCTACCCATTATAAGTGACTGCCCCCCTCAAGGGAAGGCAGTCACTTAAGACCTGCTGTTATGCAGAAATGAACGAGGGAGTGAACTCCCTCGTCTCTGGTCTGTCTTTTTCCTTATCCGTGTCCGCAACACCACTCAAGGCTTTGTTGTGCATAACGGGCAGGTTTCTTAGACAAAGCTGAGGTGCTGAAAATCTCCGCCTAAAACCGGATGGGAAGGCGTCAAAAGCCACTTGTCTAAAAGCGTGGCGTAGACCGAGCGGAAGTCGGTGTGGAAGCGCAGGTCGCCGCTGTCCAAATCCGTGAGGCTGGGGTAGTCGCCGTAGATGCCGCCTTTGAGGCCGCCGCCCGCTAGGAACATGACGCTTGCCGCGCCGTGGTCGGTTCCCGCCGAGCCGTTTTCATGCACCCGCCGCCCGAACTCGGAGAACGTCATGGTGATGACATCGTTTGCCCGGCCCTGCATTTCCAGGTCGGCGTAGAACGCCGTCAGGCCATCGGCAAGCTCGCCTAAAAGGTTCGCGTGCTGGCGCGGCTGGTTGGCATGGGTATCAAAGCCGCCGAGATTCAGATAATACACGCGCGTCCCCACCCCGCCGGTAATGAGCTTGGAGATGGTTTGCAAGCCCGACGCGAGGCCGCTTTGAGGATATTTGGCGGCATGAGCGGCGTTAATGTCGTAGTCCTTAAACGCTTTTTTAAGCTCCAGCGAGCTGGAATATGCTTCGCTGCCGACATTGCGGACAAACTCAGCGTTGCTGCCCGCGACTGTTCCCTGCGCGTACAAGGCACGCAGGGCGTCCATCTGCTGGTTTTTGTCAGGGGCAGTGCTGACAAACCCAAAGTCCGAGCCGCCGCCGATGACCGAGGCGGGAACATCGTCGGAAAAGAGCGTCAGCGGCAGGGCTGAGCCGAGCGTGATGCCTGACAGGGGGTTGCCCTTGAAGTGGCCGTCCGCATCAAAGTACCGGGCCAGCCAGCCGGTGCGCTCCCGGACATCCACCTGCGGGTTGCCGGTCTGCCAGATGTCCATGCTCTGAAAATGGCTGCGATTGGGGCTGGGATAGCCGACGCCCGTAATCACGGCCAATTGGCCTTTGTCATACAGGGGCTTAAACGCCGCCATGTTCGGATGCAGGCCAATCGCGCCGCTGAGTTTGACAACGTCGCGCGAGGGAATGCCGATCACAGGCCGCGCTTTGGCATACCCGGCGTCGGTGTACGGAATGACGGTGTTCAGGCCGTCGTTGCCGCCGGACATTTCAATGACCACTAAGATTTTGCCGCCGGGAATGGGCGGCAGGTCCAGGCCAAACGGCGATTGGGGCGACGACTGATTTGCCTGCGCCTGGGCCGCCTGCATGAGAAACGTCGGCATGGCAAGGCCGAGGCCGACAAAGGTGAGGCCGTTCTGCAAAAACTGACGGCGCGTGGTGGGCTTGTTGAATGACATAAGGTTGTTCTCTCACGGGGCTGAACCCCCGTGCTTTGAAGGGCAATTCCCCGCCTGCGCGGGCATCAGATTGTTCCGGTTCTTCGCCCGCGACGGCGGGAGATGGCTCTTTGACGCCCTGCCGTTCAGGGCAGGGATTACGCCAGTTGATATTCCGGCGCGGACAAGATAAGCGCGGTCAAGCCAGGCGATTTCGCATCAAAATTGAGCGATTGATTTTTGCCTCCGTCGGAGGCATAATCCACCAGCGCTGTGCGTGTCGCCGCGCTCGGCGCATGGCCCGGCAGCAGCAGGCCCCAGAGCGCGTCCACCGCCTGCTCCGGCGTGTTCAGGCTGCCGGGCGCGGTGCCATACGCGGCAATGCCTGAACGCAGGCGCGGCGAGAGCTGCCCGTGCTGGCTCATCTGCATGGTTAAGACATTCGCGAAATTGGCCCGTGTGATCAGCGTCATCGTGTTCATCCACGTTTTGCCGCCGCTCCAGCCTTTGACGTTCGGCGGGTTGAAAAGTTCCTGGCCCATTGTCCGGCCCGCGCCCAGTAGATTGTTGTTCGTGGCGGCAAACGGGGCGTCGAGAGTCCGCAGCGCTGTGACAATATACTCAGTCGGGCTTTTGATTTTAGAATGAATGGCTGCGTCTGAGTAGAACGCCGGGGACATGAAAATCGCCGCCAGAACCGCCTGAATGCTGTACCCGCTTGCGAAATAGGCGGCTGTCAGCGGTGCAATGTCGGCAGGCGACGGCGTTTCATGCACATAAAACTTAAACAGCTTGGTGCAAACAAAATTTGCCGTGGATGGATGCCGAACCAAAATGTCAACAATATCGTCGCCGTTGAAGTTGCCCGTTTGACCCAAGAATGTCTTCACGCCGTCATCATGCTGGTCGGCATGGAACGTGAACACCGCCGTGTCCCGGTCAAACTGCCAGCCGGTGAACGCGCGGGCGGCTTCTTTGACATCGTTTTCCGAGTAGCCGCCGCCGACGCCCAGCGTGAACAGCTCCATCAGCTCGCGCCCGTAGTTTTCGTTGGGCCGGCCTTTGCGGTTGTCCGCGCCGTCGAGCCAGACCAGCATGGCCGGATCGCGCGAGACCGCCTGCAAAAGTGTCCGAAACGAGCCAAGCGCATGGGTCCGCAGGGTTTCGTTTTGCTGCCACATCCAGCGCGGATGGTCCACTTTGTAGTTTGCCGTCGCGAAATGCCCGTGCCAGAACAAGGTCTGCTTTTCTTCCAAAGGCCGGGGCGTGTGCGACATTCGGTACAGCCACCATTTTTTGATGCTGTCTAAAGAGTCAAAGTCCACATAATCGCCCTGCACTTCCGAGAGAAGCGCCGGAAACGGGTCCGCGACTGTTTCCGGGTGCAAAAGCTGATGCGTCGTCCCCGCCAGTCCCAGATTGGAATACGCCGTCCATTCGTGAGGCCGCGCTCCAAATCCCGCCCGGCGGAGCAGATGCGCTAAGTGCCGAGTGTCCGCCGAAGAACGAGTCACCATCCAAGCCTCCTAAGTTCCACCGCACAATGGGCCGCGCCCCGCGCTTCTGACGAGTGATTATACCAAATGTTCACAAGCAATTGAGGTAAGCGGAGCAATTGGTTTTCCAGGCGCAGGATCAAGTTCTCGCGCTCCCGTGCGGCGTCCTTATCTCGGCGCTCGTTTTCTTCCCGCAGATGCCGGATTTCATCTTGAAGCCGCTGCGTTTCGTAATAAACGCGCTGAAGTCCAAGCAATGATTGAGTGATCTCTGTTTCTAACAGCTTGACAGCCTCGCTCAGTTTGTCTACTTTCTCGTCCAGGCTCTTGATGTCGGCTTTGTTCTTTTGCGTCTCTTGGGAGAGCGTAAAAATCTTACCGATGGCTGCTGCAACTTCCTTCCATGGGATCATCGTGTGCCTCTCAGTCAAACTTGAGTGTCGCGAAAATTTTGTTGTTATGTTCCCGAATAGCATCAATCTCCGATAGCGTAGCCGCTGTACTGGCAGCCAGCCGGTCAATCTCTTTTTGATCTTCCGCCATCAGCGCAAAGAGGCGATCCATTTCCAGGAGGCCCTGCTGTAAAAATATTTTGAACTCTTCGGCTTCGTCGGCGGTCGGTTCCATCGTCAGACTGTCGTTCATCGCTTTTTCCTCCTGCACCCATTTTCCTCCTGCACCCATTATACCATGTGGAAAAGAGCCAAGCCTTGCGGCAGTGTCAGGCGACGGCAAACTCTGTGTGCGCCCGCAGCGAAGCGGGGCGGAACGCCAGCACGATGCTTTGTTTGGGAACGCCGGCGGATGCCAGCTCATCGGCAACCCCGTCTTCCGTGCCGTCGTGCTGTATCCAGAGCTTGTCGTTCTGGATGTCAATGTGAAGCAGTGTGCCATAAACACGGTAGCCGTTTTCCCAGCCGACTTCAACTAACAAGTAACGATCCTGTCGCCGGTCAAACACGAGTTCGCAGACGGAAATGCTGTCATCTCCTAAAAACTCCGCGTATTCCATCAAAACGCGCTCAACGATGTCCCGAAGCATTTCTACACCGTTCGTTTCTACACCGTTCGTTTCTACACCGTTCGTTTCTACGCCATCCATTGAACCACAACCTCCTCCGCAGGATCAAACGAGAACAAGCGGACAACGCCGTCTTCCAAAAGCACCTGTCCCGCTTCTTCCTCAAACACACTGCGCCGCACGATTTCCGGGACAGCCAGATAAAGCTTATGCTCCGGGTAATAACGCTGCATCAGGTGAGCATACAAGACGAACTGCCCAACGGCATCTTCCAAATCTTTCATATCCGAGGTGCGGACAAAGCTTTGTAAATGTCGCGGGCAGGCATGATAGAATTATTGTAGCACAGCCCTGCAAAGAAAAAGCCCCGCCTCACGGCAGGGCTTGGTTAAGGCGCAAGCAACCGGAGCCCTGTCATTCTCAACTCGGCGCGAACTTCCAAGCACAGACGGATGGCATCTTCAATGTTTTCCAGCGCCTCGTCCCGCGTTTGGCCTTGACTGACGCAGCCGGGGATCGCGGGACATTCCACTACCCAAACCCCATCTTCATCCCGATCCAGCGTCACATTGAATTTCAGGCTCATCGCCCACCTCATTCATAACCGGATCGTCCTTGACCGCAGTAGCCCACGCAGTCCAGAAAGAAAAATCATACACCTGCCCGTCCCAGCGAGCCTTTTTCGCCGGGATTAACACCATCCATTTACGACGGCGCATCCAGTCAATGAACTCATCCGGGAGGCAGATGCCGTGTTCTTCGACATAATGCTCCAAACCCTCCGGCCAAACCCATTCACCGTCGGTCAGGTCACATGCCCCCAGGGGTACTCTTTCAGCACACAAGCGGCACAGAGCATATCCTCTCCACTGTACCGCGTCTTTGCCGGCCCGCAGATAGGCCATGATCTGCGCTCGCTCGTCAAGCCGCCAGTATGGGTCTACAAAGTCTTGCGGTTTCTACAAAGTCTTGCGGTTCAGGCAGGCCGTCGCCA
>CAXUBO010000124.1:11099-12482 GCA_964249345.1 uncultured Armatimonadales bacterium
TCTACAAAGTCTTGCGGTTTCTACAAAGTCTTGCGGTTCAGGCAGGCCGTCGCCAATCGGCAGCGGTGTCTCCCGCCAGTATCCAATCGCCTTGAGTGGTTCTCGCTGTTTCATGCTTCCAGTCTCAGGCCGACGCCAAAGAATGCTCCGAACGCACGTCAGACAACCCCCGCGCCGCCGGTTCCGCCAGCTCATCCTCATACATGAGCGCATCAAACTCCTCGCCGTTCTGAGCGCGGAACGTCACTTCATACGCCGGCGGCTCCGAGTGATAGAACGCCCAAACTTTACCCGTGTCGCCCGCCGTTAGTCCCAGCGCCGGTTTATCGATTCTGACTGCAACTTGCGCTCCTTCAGAAAACTTGAACATCATGATAAACTTTTCAGCAGATGCTGTTTGGCTTGAGAAAACTCTTCATCCGTCAAGGCCCCAGACTGATGCAGTTTCGCCAATTTCTCTAATTCTGTGGCTAGTGCACTCCCCGCAGTTGCTTGTTGCGCAACAGCGGCAGATTCTTGGGCTTGTTGCTGCTGTAAATAGACCTGCAAGCGGTTGATGAAGTTGCCTACCTGCCCCCGAACATGGTTTTTTTGAATAGGTCCGAAACCAAAATTAGAACCGAAAACTTCTATTCCGGTTCCCTGAGTGATTGATGTGAGTTTCACTTGAATTTCGACAGGCCAAGTAGAAGATGTAGTTTTTGATGCAACTTCTTTGAAGACAAGCACGTTTTTCTGCTGGTTAAATACCCTCCAACCCATTTCTGCTACGGCGCGTTGACACCCCGCATGGACTTGTTCAAGCGGAAGTTCAAGCATAAAGCGTTCTGAATGTTGCGGCATGAAGGTGTTCTCAACAATAGAAGACTGTGTGAGCCGAGCAACCTAATACGAAATGTTTAGGTGATATACGAGATGTTTAGGTGATCGCTCGTCGCGTTGCTCATTCTGAAGACCCGGATTCCATTGTATTCTGTTACTTCTTTGTCAATGTGGACAGGGGTTTTTTCACCAGGGCCAACGAGTGCTGCTATGATTGGCGGATTTTGCTCTTCGTACATAGCTTCATAAAGGTTTTCACCTACTTCAATACTTTTCGGCGTATGACCAAGTTTAGCAAGTCGCGCTAGTTCTGCATCTATTTTCTGTACCATGTTATGCCTTTTAACTTCTGTTGGTGTTCACCCTCTCCTTCTGAAAGGAGAGGGTCGGCGCTTGCGCCGGGGTGAGGTCTCTTTATTCTTCCGCTTCTTCACGCTCCGCCGCGCCGTAGTCGTCGGCCATGTCGGTGAGGGCGTCGTCGCTGAAGCCGAGCGCGGCGGTTTCAGTAATGGTTTCTGAGACGCTTACTTCAGAGACAGATGGCTCGGCAAGGCTGTAGGC
>CAXUBO010000125.1:0-12328 GCA_964249345.1 uncultured Armatimonadales bacterium
CATTTCCGCAAGACCTACTTTGGTTTGCCAGGTTGATTTTTGCTCGATCGCCATATCGTTGCCTTCCTTCTAAATACAAGTTCTACGGTTTTAGTTTACCCGAAATTCGTCCCGATTGGCAACAAAAGCAGGATTTTGAGCCTGCTTACAGAAACAACGAGCGATAAAGGAAAGGTGAGGTGATACATGGCAGTTGACCTGCACAACCCGTCGGTGCGCCGGCAGTTCTATATTCAGATGGCAAAGAAACGGGTCCGCCCAGGCAGCGGCAGCGGCCCGGAAACCCTTTGGGCCAGAACTTGGAGACGCCCCGTGTTTGACCTTCGCACCATCACCGCCGTTCCCTTCGTCGTCATCGGCGGCGTCGCCACGCGGCTTTACGCCCCAGAGCGCGTCACCGACGACTTGGACATCCTTATTGAAGCGAAGAATGCTCAGATACTTTCCGCAGACTTGATAGGCGGCGACTGCCAAAAACTCGGCAACTTGTCTGTCGGTGGCAGTCATTGGAGGCTGCCGGACGGCATGGCATTAGATGTCTTGGAAGAAGACGCAACATGGGCGGTAGAAGCCATCGCAAAGCCGGCATCCGCTCCAAACGGCCTGCCGGTCATCTCGCTGCCTTATTTGGTGCTGATGAAGATGCGAGCCAGCCGAGGTATTGACATTGGTGACTTGACGCGAGTTCTGGGAGCGGCAGATGACGCAACTCTCGCGGAAACAGAGAAAGTGATAGCGGCTTACTTGCCTGACGGCGTGGAAGATTTAGAAGGGCTAATTTATCTCGGACGGTTAGAATATGGGCAAACGATTAGAGAGTAGCAAAGTCGTCTGTAATCAGACGATAATCTAGAAGTCAGACCGAAATGACCGACGCCACAACGCACAAAGTCTGACAGTTCGGGCGTAGTCATCTACATTTTGTGGCACTGGAAGATTATCAAACAAGCCTACTAAAAATTGCATTCCGCCGGTTTCTTCAAACACGCCTTGCCTAGCGAGTTCTTCCTGAACTGAGACAAGGTCTACTACCCGGCCCGATCTTGAAAGAGAAAGAACTATGTTAAAGAGCTTCTGGTGTCGCTGCTCATAAAAATCTTTTTCGGAAAGAATACTGTTTGCGCTTTCAAGCGTAGAATGTTCCCCAAGTAGAAGCGCACCGAGAACAGATCGTTCCGCCGTTTCATCGTAGAAGTAGGAGGTCATACGTTTCTCCACGATGTTCGCCTACAGCTCTCGCCGGTACTCATAGGCTTGAATCAGGGTGGCTTGGTCGGCGTAGTCTAAATCCCCGCCGACGGGCATTCCGTGGGCAATGCGGGTGACGCGGACGCCGAACGGCTTCAGGAGGCCGGCGATATACAAAGAAGTGGTGTCGCCTTCCACCGTTGGATTGGTTGCCAGGACGATTTCATCCACTTTCGGCTCGCCGCCTTCCACGCGCTGCTGCAAGTCGCGGATTTGCAGCTTGTCCGGGCCGACACCGTCCATCGGGGAAATGACGCCCTGCAAGACGTGGTACACGCCCTTGAACTCGCCGGTCTTTTCCATCGCGATCAGGTCGCGCGGCTCGGCGACAACGCAGATTTTGGCGTGGTCCCGGCGCGGGTCGGCACAGATGTCGCAGATGTCGCCTTCCGAGTAGTTGTGGCAAATCTTGCAGAACTTGATGCTGCTTTTGATCGTCATCAAGGCATCCGCCAGGGCGCGGGCTTCTTCTTCCGGCAGGCGCATGACATGAAAGGCCAGCCGCTGGGCGCTTTTCGGACCGATGCCGGGGAGTTTTTCAAATTCACCGACGAGGCGTGCCAGCGGCTTGGGATAATAAACTGCCATAATTAATTAAACTGCCATAATTTATGTTGTTAGAACAAGCCGCCCAGCCCGCCGCCGCTGCCCATGCCGGCGGGCATAACACTCTTCAGCCGCTCCTCGCGCATGGAATTGGCCTTGTCGACAGCTTCGCGCACGGCAAGCGTTACTAAATCTTCCAGGGCTTCCACGTCTTCGGGGTCAACCACTTCTTTGGCGATCTTGACGGAAAGTATGTCGGCTTTCCCGGTGGCGACGACCTTCACCAAGCCGCCGCCGGCTTGTCCTTCCACCCGTGCTTCGTCGAGTTCGGCTTCCACGCGCTGCGCGTCTTCCATCGCCTTCTGCGCCTGCTTCATTAAGTCGCCGAGGCCGCCCGGCATCTTTCCAAAGGGATTATTTGCCATTTTTCAGTTTCCTTTCGAATTCTCTACTTCAAATCATCGTCGTCCAGCAAACGGCCGCCAAAGACAGCGATCACTTCATCTACAAATGGACTGGGAACATTATCAGCGGCGGCAGATGCCATCTCGCGTGCCGGGGCAAGCGATTGAGTGATCCGAGGCTCCGCTGCGCGGCCTGCTCCGCCCCGGCTGGGCAGGGTTTGGCCTGCCATGATGCACTTGACTTTGTACGTTCCCGGTTCTGCGCCTAAAGTGCGATCAATGATTTCTTCAATCATCTTCCGTCCTTTTTCCTTGCTTTGCACCCGGTCAAACGAGAACTGTTTGTCAAATTCCAAAATCACGGCATGGTCTTGAACGGCAACGGGCTTTGCGGCTTTGACATCCTGGACGCCCGCCGGGCTGCGGCTGCCGATCAGGTTTAGGACTTCCTGCCAAGACTTTTGCAGGCGCAGCAGCTCCGGCGGCGCGTCCGGCGACGGCGCAAGCTTAACCGGCATCGGCAGAGGCGCTTCAAAGGCTACTTGCTGGACTTGGAGCAGGTCGTCCAGCGGCGCGTCTTCATCCCCTCGCGCATCGTCTTCGGCGGAAACAACAATGACGCTCGGCAGTTGGTCTAAATCTTCGTCGCCAGGCAGCAGCGCATCCATGTTTCCGTCGCCTTCATCGTCGTCTGCCAGGTCCGAAAGCTCGGCCTCAGCCAGCGGCGGCGGCATGTCGTCAGGCACATCCACTGCAAGCGCGGGTTCCGGCTCAGGGGCAGGACGCGGCACTGCGGCGGGAGGCGCCAACGCGGGCGGCGCAGCCTGATACGCAGTAATGCCGTCAGGCATAGACGGCAGGCGCATGAGGCGCAGCAGTGACATTTCTAGTATCAAGCGGTGCTGGTTGGAGCGCTTGGTTTCCTGCTCCGCCGCCGTCAGCACTTCTAAAGCTTTGAGCAAATCGGCGGGCGCAAACTGAGCGGCCTGCGCCCGCAAGTCCTGGCTGTCGTCTAGGTCGCCTGCCGAAGCCGCTTTTGCGCCGACGCCGACAAACAGCATGTCCCGAAACCTGTCTGCGAGACTCTTCAAAAACTGCCGAACATCTTTGCCGCTTTCCAGCACGGTTCCGGCCAGCCCAAACGCCCCGGCGGCGTCAGAGGCGGCAACTAAATCCACCACTTGCCGCAGCACGTCTTCGTCAATCGTTCCCAAAACGACCGTAACATCCTTGACCGTAACATGGGTGCGCTCATAGGCCAGCACCTGCTCTAAAAGCGAGAGCGAGTCACGGTACGAGCCGTCGGCGGCGCGGGCAATGAGCGTCACAGCAGCAGCATCGGCCTGGACGCCCTCGGCTTTCAGAACATCCGTGAGACGCGCAGAAATCTGAGCCACAGAGCCGCGTTTGAACTCATACACCTGACAGCGGGACGCAATCGTGATCGGCAGCTTTTCCAGCTCCGTCGTCGCCAGCACGAAGACGACCCGGTCCGGCGGCTCTTCCAAAGTCTTGAGGAACGCATCCATCGCATCCCGCGACAACTGATGGGCTTCGTCAATGATATAAACTTTGTAGCGGCCTTCCATCGGCGGGAACTTGATGGACGCGACCAAGTCGCGCACATCGTCCACTTTGCCGTGTGAGGCGGCGTCCATCTCTAAAACGTCCACGAACGACGAACTCGCGATAGACTTGCACGGCCCGCAGACGCCGCACGGCTCCGGGGTAGGGACCGAGTAAGTGCCGTCCGGCCCAATGCAGTTCAGAGCTTTTGCCAAAATCCGGGCGCAGGTCGTTTTCGCTGTCCCGCGCGTTCCCGTAAACAGGTAGCCGGACGCGACGCGCCCGGCGGAAATCGCGTTCCGAAGCGTCGTCGTGACATGTTCCTGCCCGACCACATCTTCAAACGTCTGGGGCCGGTATTTGCGATAAAGGGAGATGTAGGCCATACTTATTTATTATACCCCAAGCCGCCCCGGAAAGATTTTGGGGAAAGAGTTTCGGAAAAATGTCCGCTTTACGGCCTGAGCGTAGATAACACAGTGTAAGTCATTAATGTGATGCAATGCCGATGCCCAGGATTGAAACCCTGGGCTAAGGCTTTATTAGGGTGAGGAGCCTTCGGCTGGTTGTCCTACGGACAAAAAAGAAGGCCGTAAAAAGAAGGCCGTAAAAAGAAGGCCGCAAAGAGAAGGCCGCAAAGAGAAGGCCGCAAGGGGCGCGTCTTCTGTCCGCAGGACAGCCGGCGCGAAGCGCCCTTCAGCCCAGGATTTCAATCCTGGGCATCGGCATTGAGTCCCGTCAGTAAATCAAAGTGAAAGGAGCAAGCACTATGGACGACCGGCAGTTACTCAAACAGTTCACGCAGCACAATTCCCAGCAAGCCTTCGCCGCGCTGACGGCTCGCTACCTCAGCCTTGTTTACTCCACCTGCCGCCGCGAGCTGGACGACGCCGATTTAGCGGAAGACGTGACCCAGGCCGTCTTTCTGGTTTTGGCCCGCAAAGCGCCCACTCTGCGCCGGGAAGTCGTCTTGTCCGGCTGGCTGTTCCAGACCGCCCGGTTCGCCGCCCGAAATGCCCGGACGCTGGAAACCCGGCGCAAAGCCTGCGAAGCAAAGGCGGCGGACGCCGCGCGGGAGCAGCAGATGGACACCGAAGACGCCGCCTGGACAGAAATCGAGCCGCTCTTAAATCATTCGCTTGCGGCGTTGCGGGATGGCGAGCGCGAATGCGTCCTGCTGCGCTTCTTCCAGGGCCTGAGCTTTGCCGAAGCCGGCGCGGCACTAGGACTGTCCGAAGACGCCGCCCGCAAGCGGGTCACCCGCGCTTTGGACAAAATGCGCCAAGTCTTCGTCAAAAACGGCATCATTGTTCCTGCCGCCGCGCTTGCGGCTTTGCTGACTGCCCACGCCGCTAAAGCTGCACCGAGCAGCCTTGCCGGCCATATCAACGCGGGGCTGACCGGCCCGCACATCTACATCTCGGAAGGAATCATAAAAGCCATGAAGATTGTCCAAATCAAACTCGCCGTCGGGATCACAACGACCGTTGTTGTCGGCTTTAGCGGTTACGCTGTCGGGCGGGCAATGACTTTGCCGCGAACGACTGTCCACCAAGTCGTTCCATTAACCGCCGTTCCGAAGCCCGGTCATGTTCTTCAGCAGACTCCTGGCAAAACAACATTGACTGCCGCTCAGATCGCCGAGCGCTGCCGCGCCGCCTATGCTGGCCTAAAAACCTATCAATGTACTGCCGCCGTGAGGACGCATGATACTACCGTTGCCGATTCACAGGCTTCCGATTATAACACTTCTGCCAGTATCAGTTTTGCCCAACCCAGCAAAATCCATGCGGAGGGGATAGACATGAGTGGAGATGCTTTTGCTTTTGTTTCCGACGGCACGGCGACGGAAGAAATAACAAACGGTGTCAAAGGAACATGGAGGAAAGACAAGGACGTGGAATCAGCGATTGCCAGCGTTACGGGTATCTCTCAAAGCGCAGGCACAACAATCCCAGCACTCCTGCTCCGCACAACTTGGGGGGACCCGCTCGGACGTGGACCCACTGACGCTGAGGTGCGGGAAGACACCGTGCAGGGGCAGCCGTGCTACGTTCTCACATCCAGATTGAACAAAGCAAACGACACCCAAACAAAATACCTTTGGGTGGATGAAACGACATTTTTGCTGCGGCGCATCGTTTCGGACAATAAAAATGACGCACGGACTATCTTCATTGGCGGCGAGCAGCATATTATTCCTGCCATTAACTCGCACTCCGAAGAGAACTTTACAAATGAGCGCCTCAACCAGCCCATTCCTGACAGCACCTTTACGCTGCCGCCAGTGCAGTAGAGGTAGGCAGGCTTAAAAAGACCCGGCTAGTCAGCAGGCCGACTAGCCGGGTCGTTCATGGTTTAGCCATCTAGCATCCGTGCATAGGGTTTATCCATGTAAGCAGTGTACCATAAAAATCGCCCGCGCAAACAATACAAACTGTTTTGCGCGGGCAAATTCATGGATGACGATGGCTTTGATGGGCTGCCACGGACGCACACGGGCCACGGCCCTTAGCGCTGCTGCGTTCCCACCCTGACGCGGTTCGGTTGTCGTCCGTTGCGCCGGGGCAGTCCACCACAAGCATTATACCCGGCGAGACGAATTAGTGGAAGTCTTTCATGTTAATTGAAGTCTTTTTCGCTTTTGCCGAGAATGTCGTCGCGGGTCAGAGTATAGGTCTTCGACAAGTAGCGCAGGCCGGCAATGGGAGTGACATCGCTCGGTAGCGGAGTTTTGCCGTCGGAAACCACCAAATAACGCGGGTCGGAAACGGCGTCGCCCTTCCAGCCGAGCCGGTCCTGGACTTGGATCGGGGTGTCGTTCGGGTTGTTCGGCATGAACCAGACCGTGACGGTATACGTCGGCGCTCTAAACGAGTACATGTCCGGGTCCTGGCTCATGTCTATCTTGCGGCCCTGGTCGCCGCCGATCTTGCCGCCGCGTACCGAAACCGCGTCCTGCATGATCGTCACGCCGGGGTCAACAGCGCTGTTCAGCGTGTAGTTTTGGATGATAGGCCGGACATAGCCTTTGTCTTCTAAAACGATCTCCACGCGGGCGCCGTCCACTGGCCCAAACGTGCGCTCGCCGGTTTCCAGCTTGAACTTTGTCGCACCGATCACGTTGATGCTGCCCTTCAGCACAAAGATTTTCGGAGCGACCCGCACCAGCTCCGGGTGGAAGTCCATGTTGACCGGCGTTTTGTCGTCAATGGGCCGGTACTTCATGCGCCCGGTCAGCTCCTGGACCTGCTTTTGGGCAATCTGAAAGTCCTGCGTCTCCGCGAAGTCGCCAGGACCCTTCTTTTGGAGGAGGAGCTGATGAATTTCGAGGCACTGGTTCCACTGGGCGAGGGCTGCCGGGATGTTGCCTTCCGCTTCCAGCGCGTGCGCGTAGCCGTGGCCGACGGTCATGACGCCTTTGTCTACTTTGTCAAAGTTTGTCTGGTCGCTTAAGTCCTGGGAAGCAGCCTTGACGACCTGCCATCCGTCGGCAAAAGACGCGGCAGACTTAGGATAATCGGCGATTTTGCGGAAGTAATGCACAAACGCTTCGTCGGAATACAAGTCCGGCTCATCGGAATTATTGACGATGCCTTCCTTGATCAGCGCCAGCGACATTGGAATATAGCGCCGGTCGGAGCGCTCCTGCGAGTCGGTAAAGTTGTAATCCATGTGCCACGCGCCGGTCTCGTAGACATCGATTTGGTGGGGGTCCAGCCAGGTAATAACGCGAATCAGGGGCATAATAGCGGCGTAATCGCCGTTATGAAAAAACTCGTCGGTGCGGACCCAAAGCATTCCGGCGACGGCTTCGCGGAAACCGGTAAACGCGCCTAACGCGAACTCGACCGGCAGGTTCTTGCCGGCTTCGGCCACGCTCTGGGAAGGCGCGTAGTTTTTCTGGTAGATCGGGTCAATGCGAGACTGCAAAAAGGCCACTGGGATAAACAGCAGCAGAGCGGCAACTAAAATTTGAATGCGTCGTGATTGCGAGTTCATTAAAGTGCGTTAAACCTCCCGGCGGTCAAAGATAACTGTTCCCGCCATCAGC
Source organism: uncultured Armatimonadales bacterium (assembly GCA_964249345.1). Taxonomy (GTDB): domain Bacteria; phylum Armatimonadota; class Armatimonadia; order Armatimonadales; family Capsulimonadaceae; genus JANXMY01. Next base: position 7,819 of record CAXUBO010000125.1, read on the forward strand.
AGGAGCGCCGTGTAAATCAAAGCATAAATCACCGAAAGGCCCAGGTAAGCCGGCTCCTGAGTGACGGAAACGCTGGGGTTGATGAATGGATTCTGAATGGCATAATTGCCGAAGTTTGGAACCAGAAAATGCAGAAAGCCAAGCGGCCCGCCGGCGCTGAGCCACGGACTGGTTCCGAGAAGCCAGATGCCGAACGTGACGAAGAAGGAAACGACGGCGGGCAAAAATGTAGAAAAGAACATGGCGACCGCGCCCAGCAGGGTCATTTGCAAAAAGATCATCAGCAGGTTTTTGAGAAGCGCCAGGTCAGTCGGGACGACCGGCTGCGCGTACTGAATGAGCTTTGCCGTGAGAATGCCCATGAAAATCAGGCCCATCAGCGCCAGGTTCGCCAGTACCGTCATCAGGCCGCCTAAAAATTTGCCGGTGACATACTGGTAGCGCTGTACGGGCTTAGACAAGATGCTGTAAATGGTGCGCCGCTCGATTTCGGCGGGAATCAGGGTGATGTACAAAATAATGCTGATAAAGACGCCTGCCAGCGAAATGACGCCGAGTCCCAGGCTTTTCGTCACGTTCAAGTCGCGGGAAGGAGTCAGCGCCCCAAACGCCATGCCCATCAGCATGATTGCAAGGCCCCCAAAGAGGAACACCAACAAAATTTTGCGGCGTCTCGCCTCGCCGAAGGTGCTGGAAGCCAGCAGCCAGATGGTGTTCACGATTTGACCTCCATCGCTTCCGCCGTGGACGGGACCGCAAAGTTCGTGCCGCTTTCCACTTCGCCTTGATGCACGACTTCGTAAAAGATGTCTTCTAATGTGCGCCGCGTCTGCGTCATGGAGACCACGTCGCCGCCGGCGCTTCGCACCCAGTCCAGCACCCGGTTCTTGCTTTCGGCGGACGCGCCGGTGATTAAAATCAGGGTCTCGCCGACCTGCTCGGTTTTTGTCGTGAGCTGGCTGATCTGGGCCATCTGAGCGTCCGACGCTTTGATATGCTCGGCGATGATTTCGACGTTCCCCCCGGCAATCAGGTCGTCCACATGCCCCAGCCGCCGGATTTTGCCGCCGTGCAGGATGGAAACGCGGTCGCAGACAAGCTCAACGTCGGACAACTGATGCGACGACAAAAAGATGGTCCGGCCTTCGCTTTTGAGGTGCAGGATCAAATCACGGATGTCCCGGTGGGCGACCGGGTCCAGGCCCGAAGTCGGCTCATCAAAAAACAGAATTTTGGGGTCGTTAATCAGCGCCTGGGCAATGCCGACGCGCTGGAGCATTCCTTTGGAGAACGAGCGCAGCGGCTTTTTGCCGGTTTGGTTGAGGCCGACCAAGTCTAAAAGCTGGTCCACGCGCTTTTGTTTGGCGGCTCCGGTCAGCCCAAACAAGGAGCCGTAAAAGCCGACCACTTCATTGGCGGTCATGTGCTCGTAGAAGTAGGGCGACTCCGGAAGATACGAGATTTTTTCTTTAACATCAATGTCTCCGGCAGGCTTGCCCAGGACAAGCACTTCGCCGGACGTTGGGAAGATGAGGCCGAGCAGGGTCTTGATGGTCGTCGTTTTGCCGGCGCCGTTGGGTCCGAGGAACCCGAAAATCTCGCCTTCGTACACGTCCAGGCTGATGTTGTTGACGGCGGTGACTCTTTTGTACTGTTTGACAAGATTTTTGATTTCAATGGCTTTGGAATAGCCTGCCATTTCCGCTCCGTTGCGGGCTGCTGAGACGGAAGCGGTCGAAGAAGTGTCTTTTGCCATAGTAGGTGACTGCGTTCCTTTGCTGGAGAAAAATAGATAGAAAGATGGAATAAGATTACTCTTCAAGATACGCGGGATGATGTCGCTTTTGTGCCGGAGACGGCAAGATTTAAACAAGGCACGGCGCGGCGACGCTGCCCACTTTCGTAGTATACAACGCCCCGCGCCCGTCTGTCAAGAAACTGCTGCGCTCGTGACTGTTAGGAATAACGAATATCGTCCAAATAGAACGTCTCCGGCGAGCCGGACGCGGCAAGCGTCCAGGCAAATCCGGTGATGATATGCGCCATGTTCCGGCCCTTCAAGGAAATGGTGTATTGCTTCCAGGCTTTGGAAAGATGCACTTCCGTCTTGCCGCTGGCCGTGTCGGCGTTTGGCTTGCCTTTGCCGACCAGGCCGAACAAAAACGTGACAGTTTCGCTGCCCTTTGCGCCGCGTGCCCAGAAGCTGAGCGTCTTGGCCCCGGAGAGGTTCCACCCGCCCGGCTTGTCGCCCCAGTTGTTGGCCGGATTCTGCCAGACCACGCCGCCCCAGTTGTCTTTCGCCGTGTAGTCTACTTCCAGGCAGGTTTTCCCGGAGTGCGGACTGACGGTGCAGTGGTCGTTCATCTTGACGGCACCGGTGTTGCCCATGTACCCGGACGGGATAAACGGCGCTTTGCCGCCGGCTTCGGAATAGACAACAAGCGGCAGCGCGGCTTTTTTCGTCGTGTCGGCGTGTGCTGTCGTGCCGGCGAGTGCCAAAAAGCCGGCGATAGCGTAAAGGAGGTTAAGTTTCATAGGTGTTTGTTCACTGATACTGAACGTCGTCCAAGTAAAAACGGACCGGCTTGCCGGGCGCGGCGAGGGTCCAGGCGAAGCCGGTCTTGATTTGGGACAAGTCCGTGCCGGCCAGGCTGAGTGTGTACTGCTTCCAGTCTTTCGTGAGCGTCACCTGCGTTTTGCCGGTGCCGCTGTCGAAGTAAGTTTTGTCGGAGCCGAGCAGGCCAAACAAAAACGTCACCACTTCGCCGCCCTGGTCGCCCCTGGCCCAGAAGGACAGCGTCTTCGCGTCGGTCAAATCCAGGCCGCCGGGCTTGTCGCCCCAGTCGTTCGCGGGGTCCTGCCAGACGACGCCGCCCCAGCCGTCAATGTTGGTGTAATCTACTTGCAGGCAGGTTTTTCCCGAATGCGGCTGGGTCGTGCAGGCGGGGTCCATCTTGATGGCCGTTGTGGTTCCCATGTAGCCGGACGGGATATAGGGCTGCGGGCCGCCATTCTCGGCGTAGAGGGTCAGCGGCAGCACGGCGCGTTTCGCGGCGCTTTTCGCAGCGTCCAGGGAGACGTTGGCGACTGCCGCGCCGCCGTGCGTGTCCCGGACGTAGGCATAGAGGCGGTATGCGCCCGCTGCCATCGGCAGCTTGACCGTTGCGGATTTGAGAGTGCCGGCCAGGATGGCGTCCGGGTATGTCGGCGGCGCGTCTTCGTGGCCGCCTCCCGTGTGGTAGGTCTCCGGGTCCGCTTCCAGGACCCACTGCACGGTCATCGGCGCGTTCTGCGGGTCGGAAGCGTCAAGGGTCGCATGAACCACATTGCCGGGCGCGGCCTGCCCGGTGCCGTCTACCGTCAGGCTGCTGATGCTTGGGCAGAGCGCCTGCGGCGCATGGCCGGACCAAAGCCGGGTCAGCGTGTCTACCGGCCCAAGCTTGTCGCCGTCCGGCAGCAGCAGGCCGAACCAGGTGTCCGTCGCTTCCCGCTTATGGCCCCAGGTGAACGCATAGGAGCCTAAGCAGAGCGGCTGGCCCAGCACGCCTTTTTCGTAAGTCGCTTGATAGCGGGCGGCTTTCTCGGTACTCGACAGCTCCGGGACGACGCCCCAGGCGTTTTTGGCGCTTTCCCAGGTTCCCGGCGGGCCGTACTCGGTAATGATATAAGGCTTGACGCCGCCGGCCTGAACGTAGCGTGCCCCGATGGACGGCCCGCCGCCGTAGGTGTTGATGCCGACAATGTCAATGTCCGGGCAAAGCGTATTGATTTCTTTAATCTTGTCGCCGCCGATTTCCGCCACGACCGTCATGGTCGGGTGGTTGGGGTCGAGCGTGTGGGCCATTTTCGCGATGTCTTCAATGGCGTTCCACATGGCGGCGTTGTCTTCGTTGCCGCCGGTTTCCATCTCGTTGCCGAGCGCCCAGACCAGCAGGGCGGGGGAGTTCCGGTACTGCAAGATCGCCTGCCGCGCCTGCTCTTTTTGGGCCGCGACGGCGCCGGCGTCGTCCCAGCGAAAGCCGTTGTCCGTATGCCCCAGCCAGATGCCGACCGTCACGGTCATGCCAAGCGTCTCTGCCCGGTCAAGCTGCCCCTGCGTGTCTTGTCCGACGCCCCAGGTGCGCCACGAGTTCCCGCCGTCGGCCTTGAGTTCAGCTTTGTCCCCATCGCCGCCCGCGCCTTTGACAAAGTAAGGCTGCCCGCTGCGCTGAAGCCCAAAGCCATTAGCTGTCTTTACGACTTTGACCACGCTCGGCACTGGGGCTACCTGGGCCGTCACCTGTCGCGGCGAACAGCCGAAGGAAGCCAGAACTGCCCCCATGATGCTCGTCACCAGCCACGGGGCGCGTGTCTTTCCTACCCGTACACTATCCATTTGTCCCTCGTCATTGATTGAAAACTGTTGTAGAAAAGGAACCTCACCCGGAACAAGTTCCTACCCTCTCCTCACTAAGGAGAGGGTGGCAGCTTGCTGCCGGGTGAGGTTCCTGCTGCTTTAGTTAAGGCAGGG
>CAXUBO010000126.1:0-12280 GCA_964249345.1 uncultured Armatimonadales bacterium
GCTTTGGGGGGAGCGGCCACGGTTCCAGACACGAAAATCAACACCAACGCTGGGCCGGGCGGCTCCACGGGAACCGATGCAGCGCTTGCGGATCAGGTCAACACGGCGATTGTCCACAACAAACAAATGACCGGCTCGCGCGTCGAAGCGGTCGCGGCAAGCGGCGTCGTCACCTTGAACGGCCAAGTGCAGAACCAGCAGCAGAAAGCGCTTGCCCAGTCCACAGCCCAGCAGGTCCCCGGCGTCGGCAGCATTAAGAATAAGCTGATCATTGTCACGACCGGCGGCGCGAAGCCGAAGCCGATAGTCGTCACCAAAACGAGAACCGTGGTCATTCACGATCAGGCCCAGTCAGCGCCCGCCGGCACCGATAACCCCGCTTCCGCTGCTGCGCCCTCCGCTACGGACCAGACTGCGCCCGCTGCGCCCGCCGGCGGTGCGGGAACCGATCAAACAGCGACGCCGCCCGCCGGCGGCACCACGGGGCAGTAATTTCGGGGCAGTAATTTCGGGGCAGTGATTTCGGGGCAGTGATTTCGGGGCAGTGATTTTGATGGCACAACACAAGAGTGCGAGGGAATAAATCCCTTGCGCTCTTGTGGCCTTACCGCCGCGCGTTGAAGATTACCTTTGTGCCGTCGCGCTCCAGGCCAAACGGCAGTTCTTTCATTTCCGCCAGCACCTCGCGGACCGCTGATTGGCGGTCCGGCGGGCAGTACAGCAGCAGAAAGCCGCCGCCGCCGGCCCCGGCGATCTTGCCGCCGGTGGCCCCGGCGTCCAGTGCGCTCTCGTACAGCGCATCAATCTCCGGGCTGGTAATGCGGCCTGCCATCTGCTTCTTCCAGTCCCATCCCGTCTGCATCAGCCGGCCTACTTTGTTCATGTTCCCCTCAGTCAGCGCGGCTTCGACTTCGGCGACCTGGTTTTTCATGCGGTCCAACGAAAGGCGCTTGTCTTCAATGTTTGCTTTTTGCTCGCTCAAAATCGTGTCCGCCTGCCGAGTAATGCCGGTATAAAACAGCATCAGCGACTCGCCGAACCTGCGCCGTTTTTCTTCACTGAGTTCCACAGACACGGCTGAGACCGAGCCGTCCGCGTTGAAATCAAAGCGGCGCAGGTTGCCGTAAGCGGCAATGTATTGATCCTGCTTACCGATGGGTTTGCCGAGAACGTCTATCTCAATATGGCACGCGAGACGCGCTAACATTTCCGCCGTGACCAAGATGCCCTGGTAGGCGTACATCGCGTGCAGCAGTCCAACCGTAACTGTGCTGGATGATCCGAGGCCGCTGCCTTCCGATGGAATATCCGCCATGGTCGCAATCTCAATGCCGCCGGTAATGCCGGTGAGGGTCATGCATTCGCGCACCAGCTCATGCTCGATCTGCTCCACCCGGTCTACCATTTCCGTGCGCGTGTAGCCGACCCGGATTTTATTATCAAAGCGTTCCTTGATGACAACGTAAATATACTTGTCAATCGCCGACGAGATGACCGCGCCGCCGCCTTTCTCGTAGTAGCCTTGAAAGTCCGTCCCGCCTCCCGCGAAGGAGATGCGGAGCGGCGTCTGCGTGATAATCATACTGTTTTCACTTCCTGTTTGAATGGCGTCAGCGAAATTCTGTAACCATTCCCAGCGACGCAGTCTCGAACCTGTGCGCCGGGTTCCACACGCGCTCCCGGCAGCAGAATGCTGTCGGCAATGTTTGCCCGGTCGCCGATCACGACCCCTGCATCAACACAGTTTTGCCCGGCGAACAAAACGCCGCTGCCGATCTGCGCGTCAGGCGCGATCCAAAGATTGCGGTCATCAAATCGGACCCCGGCGCGGCCCGCCAGCAAATCAAAGCTTGCCTGTCGATACGCTTCCGGGGTTCCTGTGTCCTGCAAGTAACCGCCGAGCAGGGTTCCGTACAAGGGCTTGTTTTGCGCCAGCAGGGCTGGGAAGATGTCTCGCCCGAAATCTGAAGGCGTACCCGCAGGAATAAACGCAAAGATCGCCGGGTCAAGCACATACACGCCGGCATTCGCAAGATCGCTGAAGACTTCCGAAGCGGGCGGCTTTTCCACAAACCGCGTAATGCGGCTGCCGGCGTCTAGGCCCACAATGCCTGCCGCCGTAGGGCTGGGATGGTGAAACAGCGCCACCGTGCCGAGGCCGGAACGTCCGGCATGAAATGCCGCCAGCCGCCGCAGATCGGCATAAATTAGGTTGTCGCCGTAGATCACAAAAAACGGCGCCCCGCCCAGAACGCTTTCGGCGGCTTTCACGCCGCCGGACGTGCCGCGCAGGGTGTCCTCAAAGAAGTAGTGCAGGCGAATGCCCGCGAAACGGTCGCCAAAATAATCGGGAATGCTTTGAGGCCGGTGAAATAAATTAATCGCGGCTTCCGTGACGCCTTCGCCGGCCAGCCAAACGAGAGTACGCTCTAAGAGAGGCGTCCCGACAATCGGCACCATCGGCTTTGGCAGGGTTTCGGTAATAGGGCGGAGCCGCGTTCCTTCTCCGGCGGCCAGAATCATAGCTTTCATAGGTTTACATCGCAGAGTGCATTTGAACAAAGTGCATTTGAACAAAGTGCATTTGAACAAAGTGCATTTGAACAAAGTGCATTTGAGTTGACTTATCGGCCAATCACCGCCATAATCCCAGCATGGAAAAAAAAGCGATACATACCGAAGCCGGACCGCTTCAGGGAGCGCCTTACACGCCCGCCGTTCGGGTCGGGTCTTTTCTTTACATTTCAGGCCAGCTTCCGCTTGACCCGGCGACCAGCATGATTGTAGAAGGCGGGTTTGAAACGCAGGTCCGCCAGTGTCTGCGGAACTTAGCGTCCATCTTGAAGCAGGAAGGTCTGGGCCTGGATAGCATCATCAAAACGACCATCTTTCTGAAAGACTTGAACAACTTCGCCGAGCTGAACAGCGTCTACGGCCCCTACTTTACGGGCGTCAAACCCGCACGTTCCACTGTGGAAGTCGCCCGGCTGCCGCTTGATGTCATGGTAGAAATCGAAGCCATCGCTCTTGCGCCGGAGGCTTGAACTCAGCGCCGAAAAAGCAAATGCCCCAAAACCGAAAAAGCAAATGCCCCAGAGGTTTCCTCTAGGGCATTCGCCGTTCCAAACGAACTTAGGCGGTCACATCTTTTTTCGAAGGCCGGCCCCGGCGTCGCGGCACTTCCGGCGCCTCTGCGGCAGGAGCGGCTGTTCGCTGGGCTGCCGCCCTTTGCCCGCGCATCTCGCCGCCGCGCCGGCCAATCTCGGCGTAGAACTCAGTGCCGCGCTCACGCTTGACAGTCTCGCCGCCCTTGCGCCCGATGCTCTGGTAGAACGAAGGTCCGTAGCGGTTCTTGACGGTCTCACCGCCTTTGCGACCGGCTTCGCGGGCGAGGTCGGGGTTTGCGGCAAAGCCGCCTTCCTTGTCATGGTCGTGGGAGCCGCGATGGGCTTCCGCAATTTTCTTTGCTCCTTCAGAGCCTGCGGTTGGTCCTGGTTTAGCCATAATGATATCCTTCAGGTACTGCTTTCTTGAAGATTTGCGTTATGCGTGCGTTTGCCGTCTGAAGCTTATTCCGCTTGCGCGGTAAGCTGTTCTTTGGTTTCCTGCGCGGCTTGCTTGCCGGCATCTACGGCCTCAGAAATCCGGGATTTTTGATCCTCGGCAATATCTTTGCCTTTGTCCACCAAATCTTGTGCGTTGCCTTTTACCGAAGAAGCGGCATCGGTAGCCTGGGCCGTGATGCTTGTCACTGTCGTCTTCGCAGTGCCTGCAACCTCAGCAGCTTTTGCTTTTACGGCATCTGCCGTTTCAGCGGCTTTGGCTTTTGCGCTATCTATCGTGTCGTTTGTCTTGTCTGTGATGTCTGCAACTTTCGCTTTTGCAGCCCCCGATAAATCGTTGGCTTTGCTTTTTGTCAAGTCGGAATAATCGTTTGTCTTCTGCTTGATCAGGCCGCGCGTTTCATCCCCGCCCTGCGGCGCATAAAGCAGAGCGATCAGCGCCCCCAGCGCACTGCCGAGAAGCAAGCCTCCTAAGAAGCCTCCTCCCGTCTTCACAGGCACTTCTTCCGGGACGCCTACCACAATGACTTCCTCAACTACCGTCCCTGATGCCGCTCCATTTTGTTCCGCCATGTCCTGCTCTCCCCCTGACGCTGCTTGTTCGCTGCTTTTATCGGTTATTCTTGGTCTTGTGCCTTGTACTGTTTCGCATTCGCACCATGTTCGGTTTTTGTTTTCGCGCCGCTGCCTGTTTCGGGATGCGTATATACCTGGAACCCTTTGGAGATGCCGCTGATGATGCTGCTGACATTGATTAACGGGGTAATTACCGCACTTTGAACCACCCCGGCAGTTTTTTCCACCCGCCCCGAAACATCATCGGTCAGCGCTTCGCCCTTGACCAGCACCTGATCTGCCTTCGCGCCAATGTTGGTTGTCACCCGCTGCACGGTATCAATCGCATTGGTCGTTTTGAGAATGACCGGCTCCATCTCCCGCGTGACTTTATCCAGCAGCGATACCAGTTTGCTTACCGCAAAGGCGATTGCGCCGAGCAGTCCGACTGTTACCAGCGAGAATATCCCGCCAAAAATCAGCAGCGAGATTTCCGCCCATGTCTCTAAATGCATCTTTTCTACTACTCCACGTCGTCAAGCAAGGTTGCTTCGGTATACCCTGCCTGTTGTCCGGCTTAAACGGACGCGAGCAGGCGTCTTGCTTCTTTTCGCTGAAACACCGCGTCAAGCGCCTTCGCCCGGTGGCTGACCGTGTCTTTTTCTTCTGCCGTCAGCTCCGCCATCGTGCGGCCAAGCTCCGCTACTTGAAACAAAGGATCGTACCCAAAGCCGTTCGCCCCGCGCGGCATCTCCAAGAATACGCCTTCGCACGTTCCTGCCGCCTCCACGCTCGCGCCGTCCGGCCAGGCCAGCGAAACGGCGCAAACAAACCGTGCCGTGCGCTTTTCTTGGCTCACGCCCGCCAGCCGTTCCAGCAGCCGCCTGTTCCGGTCGGCGTCCGTCGCGCCCGCCCCCGCCCACCGCGCCGAATGCAGGCCCGGCTCCCCGCCAAGCGCATCCACGCACAGCCCCGAATCATCCGCCAGCGCCGCCAGTCCTGTTGCCCGCGCCAGTGCAACCGCCTTCAGCCGCGCATTCTCCGCAAACGTCGCCCCCGTTTCCTCCACCTCCGGCAAAGCCTCCGGCCAGTCTTTGGGAGTAAGCAGCGTCAGTTTATTGAATAGCTCATACTGCCCCAGCAGCGCCTTGAACTCCCTAACTTTGCCCGGATTAGTTGTCGCCAGCATGAGCTTAGACATAATGCCCAACCAGCGGCAGCATTTCCCACCTTAACCAAGATTTTTGCGCTTCGTCTCGTGTGAACAAGACAGCAACTCCTGCTTCTTGAAGAGACTTTTTTCCTAAATCGGAGGGCGGCGAAAGCTCAAATCCAATGCCTACGGCGAACACGCCAGGGATTGCTTTTGCCGCCCACACATACGGCAGGAACAACTGCTCTATAGATAGTCCGGTCGCCTGCCTAATGCCTTCAACTTCGTCTTCATCAAACTCAACATGAACAACGGTCATTTCGTCCGCTTCTTGAACAAACAGCAGCATCGGGTGCATGTCGCCGCCGAGGGCCGCCTCTCCCTCGCCGATAGCAACGGTCGCTTGAAGCGCCTCCCGCACGTTTCCAATTCCCAAAAACGAAGACTTGTCCATCAGAAGCAGGCAGCCTACAGTGGGATAAGTTCCAATCATGTGATTTGTATTCCTGTCTGATAATGAGCAATCTGTGCGGCTGTCGCCCGCCAAGCCGATTCGAACGTCCCGTCCAACTGCGTAATGACAACCTTGTCGCTGGTAAGATAAAAGAGCCGGTCACTTCCTCGGTACTTCGCCTGCCAGACTTCAGCCGCGTTCGCGGCATGATTGACAAGCACTTGGGCGAAGACTTGAATTTGAGCAGGCGTGACATTGCCATAGAAACCCCAATCGCTGCCCCGCCTCGCAAGGATGCTTTTCAGCTTGTCGGCATGATTGGCGACAAGATCGTTCGCGCTGCTGGTCACAGCAGCCCATCTAGGGCTTCGCGCTGCTTTGTCAGCATTTGGCGGATGCCGCCGTGGGCAAGATCAAGCAGGCGGTTCAAGCGGTCGCGGTCAAAGGGCGCTCCTTCGGCGGTCCCCTGCACTTCAATGAAGCGGCCCGTATCGGTCATGACGACGTTCATATCGACCGACGCCGACGAGTCTTCTTCATACGCTAGGTCCAGGCGCTCTTCGCCCTTGACGACGCCGACGGAGACCGCCGCGACCCACTCAGTAATCGGCAGGGTCTTAAGCTGGCCTTTGCCGCGCATCCACGACAGCGCCTCCACTAAAGCCACAAACGCGCCGGAAATGGCGGCGGTGCGCGTGCCGCCGTCGGCCTGCAAAACGTCGCAGTCCAGCGTGATGGTGCGCTCGCCGAGTGCTTCCATCTCCACGACGGAGCGCAGGGAGCGGCCCACCAGCCGCTGGATTTCAACAGTGCGCCCGCTGGGTTTTGCCGTGTCACGCGCCGAGCGGGTGTGCGTGGCGCGGGGCAGCATTGAGTATTCGGCGGTCAGCCAGCCCTGGCCTTTGCCTTTCAAAAACGGCGGGACTTTGTCTTCCACGCTGGCTGTGCATAAAACTTTGGTTTGGCCGACTTCGACCAAGCAGGAGCCTTCGGCATAGCGGGCGTAGCTGCGGGTGAGGGTGATGGGACGGTACTGGCCGAGGGCGCGGCCATCTTCACGGGGCATGGGAAACCTCTTTTTCACAGGAGCGAGCGGAACGTGAGGGAAGTATACCCGAAGCAGGCGAGGGAAAAGGCACGGAAAGAGTAGGCAGGAGCCAAGATGTGCGTGGGAAGAAAGCGTGTGGGAATGAGAAGCGTGGGAATAAATTCCTACGCTGTGGGGCGCAGACGCCCACTGTCACCCCAATAAAGCCTCCGCCTTCGCGGACAAGGACACGAGTTCCGGTCTTTCCTGTACCCGCGAAGGCGGTTACTAGGCGTTTCGCCCCATAGCGTAGGAATTTATTCCCATGCCTCTAACGCTTCTATCCCAGGCCTTATAGCGTGAGAGGCGCGACAAACTTTATCGCCGCGCCGAGCAGAAGGGACGCGAACCGGCGAAAGTCTTCCGGGTCGCCGGTCGCGGCAAAAGAGACCGTCCCAGTTCCGCTCGCAAATTGGGGCAGCAGCGGCAGGACTTCACGAACGGCGACGGCGGCAGGGTCTATAAACTGAGGCTGGAACGCTGGGCCGGCGAGTTGGGCGGCGGCGTAATGCAGGGCGTCCGAAAGAAATGGAAAGTGGGTGCAGCCGAGAATGATGCTGTCTGCCCTGGCGGCGGACAGGGGACGCAGGTACTCCAGCGCGGCGGCTTTCGCTTCCGACGTGTGGGTTTGGCCGGTTTCAACGAGCGGCACGAACTTGGGGCAGCCGATTTCTACCACTTGGCGGGCCGGGTCTAACGCTTGAACGGCCTGAGTGAATGCCCGGCTTTGGGCAGTGGCGTTGGTGGCAAGAACGCCGATAGGGCCAATGGACGCGGACACGGCGGCGGCGGCGCCCGGCTGAATTGTCCCGGCAATCGGCAAGTGGGGGTAGCGGCAGCGGGCGGCGTCTAAACCCGCGACGGTGGACGTGCCGCTTGCCATGATAACTCTCTGCACCCCGGCATCCACCAAACGGCCTGTGAGCTGGAGCGCCAAATCGCGCACCACGGAAATAGGCTTGTCGCCATAGGGGACATTGGCAGTGTCGGCGAGGTACAGCACGGACGCGCCGGGAGCTTGACGCTGGATTTCGCGCAGGACGGACAGGCCGCCCAGTCCTGAGTCAAAAACTCCGATGTCGGCCTGGGGAAGTCTCAGCGTCACTGGCCGCTGCCTTTCGCTTCAAGCTGTGCGCCAGGCCGGATGACATCCATTGGGCCGTCAGCAGTGAACTCCCCGAACGCCTTCACCGGCTGGCCTTTCACTTCCACTTGGTACGAATTGATTTCCGGGAACTGGCCCAGCGTCATCGCCAGAGCAGTCATCGCCGCACTTTGACCGCTTTCGCCGCCGGTCTCGCTGACGGGCGACTGCGAAAAGTCCACGGTCGCGACCCCGCTGTCCACCGACAGGCCGCGCAGGGCGGTTCCGGGCGCAATCGGTGAGTGGCCTGCGCCGAGCAGGGCGTTCACGGCGTCCCGTGCCGGCTCTTTCGGGTGTGTGAGGGCGACCCGGCGCGGCATCAGCATATCCTGGTCACTTGTCGCTTTGGGGTTGACGACATACACAACGATTTTGGCGGGCGCAGCGACGCGGGGCGGGGCGGGGGACTCCTGACCCACTGAGGGTACCGGTGCGGGACTGCTTGGCGAGGAGGGCGGGTTCGGCTGGTCATGGCAGCCGGCAGCGGCGAGCGCCGCCGCAAGCGCCGCAGACAAGAAAAGTCGTTTCAATTAACGCGGACTCCTCATGTCGTCCGGCGAACTCACGGAAGCCGCGCTGCTTGGCATGGTCCGGGCGGAGCGCAGAAGCCGCACTTGGTCGGCAATAAAGTCCCGCAATCCTGCCGTGATGCCGACGGCAATTCGCTGCTGTGCGCCGTCATCCCGGAGTTTGGCTAAATCGTGGTCGTTGTTCATATAGCCGGTTTCCACCAAGACCGCCGGCATGTAGCTGCCCCGAAGCACGGCAAATCCGGTGCGGAACCGAATCGTATCGGACTTAACCCCGTTGTAGGAAATCCCAGACGTCTCGCTGATGCGACGTCCAATATCAGCGGCCATGAGGCGGCACAAAGAGTTTTGCGCGTGGAAGTAGACCGTCGTTCCCGCCAGCGTGTTTCGGCCCAGAACGCTTGAGTCCGCGTGGATCGAGATAAAGTAATCTGCGTGGCGGCTGTTGGCAAGTGCCGGGCGGGAATCCAATGCCGGAAAGCTGTCATCGGAGCGCGTCATAATCACTGTGGCGCCGTTCTGCATCAGCATGGACTGAACTCGCCGCCCAATTGCCAGCGTGATGTCCTTCTCGTACACATCAAACGGATGCAGCTCCGCCGACGCCCCGGTGTCTTTGCCGCCGTGGCCGGGGTCAATGACGATGATTTTGCCTGCCAGTGACGCATTCGTCGGCACCGACGGCATGTACGGGGCCACCGGCGCGACCGGCGGCACGGCGGCCACGGGAGCCGACGGGTCGGTCGTAATGACGTTAATCGTGTAGGTCATGCTGGGGCCGCTGTCCGCTGAGCGGCTGTCTACGGAAAAGCCGACCATACGGGACAAATCCAGCACCACGCGCCCAAACTTCGTTTGCGGCGTCAGCAACCGCCCGACCCGAATGGTCTTGATGATGGAGTTGTCTACGGACTGCGCCGTCTTGACCCCTTTATCCAGCACTGCGCCGGCCAAATCAAACGCCAGTCGGTTCGGATTATCCAGCGCTTCCGTCCGGTACTTTGCCGGGCCGCTGGTTGTCACTGTAATCTGTGTCAGCGCCGGGCTGACCACTTTGTAATCTACATTCGTAATTGTCACCGGCCCGGCATTGGGCGGCAGGCGCGGCGCGGGCGGGCTGACGATCAGGCGCGGCGGCGAAAATATCTGGGCGGTCTGCGGCAGGGCGGCTCCGCTCAGGGCGACTCTCACTTGGTCGGTTTCCATGCCGCTCAGCACTTGAAACGGCACCGCGCCCTTCAAATCCACCGTAATCCGCACGGTCTGCGGGTTAATCTGCCCGCTGCGAATTTGCGTAATCGCGCCGCCTTCCGCCGGAACATTCGCCGGAGCCGTCGCCAAATCCAGCCCGTACAAATCCACATACAGCCGCTCCGGGCTGCCGATGCGCCGAACGGTGTAGTAGACGGGGTACGACGTATAAATCGAGAGCTGATTGAAGTTCTGGCGCACCATCTGAAGCCGGGCGCGGACCGTCAGCGTCGCCGTCGTCGGCTGCCAGTCGGTGACGCCGCCGAGCGCCAGCGCGACCTTTTGGAACGGCACACAGTACCGCCCCTCCAGCGGCATATACGGCGTCGTCACCTGCCGTCCATTGGACGCCGTGACTGTCACCGTGCCGTTTGCGTTCGGGCGGTACTTCGCGCCCAGCAGCACGACGGCGTCCACCGGGGCCATGACCTGCCCGTCCGGCCCGACATACGGCTTGACTTGGAACGGCACCACCCGCCCGCCGACCATAATCGTCGCGGGCATCGGCGCGGCCAGCGCGGGCCCTGCCGAAAAAAGTGCCAGTGCCGCAAGCGGCAAAGAAGTCTGTGAAAAACGAGAGGAAAAGAGCTTCATAAACGATGTCTCCTGTACAAGCAGCAGTCAATAAGTACAAGCGTTAAGACCATCATAACACAGGTTTGACTCATCGGTCAAGGACAGACAGGAAAAGAGGAAGGAATGTTCCGGCCAAAACGCGCCCAAAACGCGCTAACCAATGCGGCTAGGATATAGACTTCCGGCAAAATGAGCTACGGGAGAAGAAGCCACGGGTTAAAACCCGTGGCTGGAAAGTGCACAGTGTCGCGGCGACACAAGAAAAGTAAACCAATTCATTGTTCGCCGTCAAAAATTACTTCCCGCCCGCAGGAAGCATGTATTTCACATTGTTGACATCCGGGTCACTCCCCATCGCCTCAAACTCTGCCTGCCAATTTTGATCTTCTGACGTCAACTGCTGAACTTTAACGTCTGCGGCGCGATAGAAAGAGCGCCCAACGCCGAAAGATTTTCGTGCTTCTTGGGTCAATTGCATTCCCTTAAGCCAAACCCAGGAAGCACGGTTGACCGCCGACTCCGGCGTATCGCCTTGAAGCGCCGGGTGAGGGTCAGCGGCGAGGTTTCCCTCGTTGATGTTGACCATAAAGTCAATCGTTAAAGTCACGCGGTACAAACTCATTTTGCAACCCCAATCATGCAGTCATTCTACCTGCTGACTTAAACAAAAAACCGCCCTGCCGAATTGGCAGGGCGGTTTCTTCACATGGTGGAGGCGGAGGGAGTTGAACCCTCGTGTCGAGCAGCGAAAACTCAGGCTTCTACAAGCATAGCCGGTTGTTTGAATTTCGCGCCGGGGACGCCAATCGGCAGGCTGCCCCAAACACTAGCTGTCCTTTGGTTCCCGCGTCTGCCGGACGGCAGCTCAGACGCAGTAGCCCGCGAGGTTTGACGCCCTAGCTTCCACCGGCAGGCGGGGCGGAAGGGGACGGGACGCCCGTAGGCGCCGCTTGAACCGACTAGATTAGCCCTTGCGGGAAAAACTAGGCAGCCAGCGCGTAGGAACGCGCTGTGGTGAACGAAGTATTCTTCGCGTTTGTTTTTTTGCCGCTTTTAACGAGGCCAGCGGCGCCTCGACTTGCGACCTGCGACTTCAATCTCCCGATCGAAACCAATCGCCCCCATGTTCATGCTGCTTCGGTTTGGTGGGCCGCTACATATTTATTATAACCCATTTTGACCCGAAAGTGTTCCCGTCTGCAAAAAAAGACCTCACCCCGGCTCGTCCCTCGCCGACCCTCTCCTTGCTAAGGAGAGGGTGGAAACTTAGGCTTTACTAAGGGTGTTTCCGGGTAAGGTTAGTCTCCTATGCCTTGACGGCCTCGCCCATGCCTTTTTCTTGTTCCACTTCCATCACAAGCTGCCGGGCATCCGTGAGAATATCAGTCAGGACTTCAATGGGCGTCCGGCCCGTGTCAATGCGGCGGACGATCTCCGGCGCATAATGGCCTAAGACCGGCGCAGTCTCGGCTTCGTAGACATACAGGCGGTTTTGGATCGTGATGTCCGACGCATCATCCAGGCGGTTTTCGTGCAGGGCGCGGCGCTTGAGGCGCAGGACCACCTGCTCTTTGTCGGAACAGTCTAAATAGTACAGCCGCCGGACATCAATCAGCGCGTCCATCAGCCGGGCCTGGGCCACGGAGCGCGGAATGCCGTCGAGAACTAAAATGTCCGTGTTCGGGTCGTAGCGGCCCGAACGCGCCAGGCTTTCGACATGCTCCTGCCAAAGCTGCACCGTGAAATCGTCGGGGACTAAGGCTCCCCGGCTGCTGTAGTCCAGGAACACCCGGCCAAGCGGCGTTCCCACCCGCAGGTCGCGGAAAATCTCGCCGCAGGCCACATGCACCAGGCCGGGAATGGAGCCGAGAATGCTGCCCTGCGTCCCCTTGCCGCTGCCGGGCGCTCCAAACAAGAGAATGGTTTTGAACTTCATGACAAGGTGCCTCGTGCCTGCGATTATGGCA
>CAXUBO010000127.1:0-12041 GCA_964249345.1 uncultured Armatimonadales bacterium
CCCCACTGGCGACTACGAAACAGCCATCAACGCCATTTACAAAGCATTTGCAGACGAGGAGTAAGCGATGACATACGTTCCTAAAATTCCTGTGGAGGCACCTGACTACAAAATCCACTCAGATTTTGTGATCAGGCAAATCGCAGCAATTATGAAGGACTCGCTTGCTGCCGGCAACAACAAAATCTTCATCCACACAAATCTTAAGCGTGGGCTGCCGCTAGAAAACATCAACAAGATTGCTGGCCCATTTGTGGAAGCATGGGCAATGGAGCAGTTTGAGAACATTGCGGACGCGCCCGGCAACATCTACCAGCTCATTCATGCCGAGGCGGGAAAGCGATTAGACCCGCACGACATCATTTTGCAATTTCGCCGCATGGAAAGACAAACGGAATATGTTTCTGCAAATGTTGATGTCAAAGCAACTTCCGAGGACATCGTGAGTTCAGGAAAAAGCCCGAACATCACTTCGTATGCGCGTATCCGTTCGGAGTATGTCAGCGACCCTGATTACATTTTTATTGTCCTTTCCCTGAAGCACAAAGTTTTCAGCGAGAAACAGCCGGGGAGCAGCATGACAAACGGCATCATGGAAGTTGTTTCCTACTCAGTTTATGATCTCAAATTCATTGCAGAGACAGACATCAGCTACAATCCGGCGCTTGGGACAGGGCAAATCCAAATTCGTGACATCCATTATGTCACGCTCGTTTCTAGGACAACATGGGAGTTCTGCCAGATGCTTGATACAAAATTTATGCGCTCCCGTGCACGCGGGGAAACTGGGTGGCTAATTATGGCGAGGAAGTACGGGTGGGTCAAGGAGGATTAGCGGCATGGAAACTGAACGATTGATTTGCGGCGACGCGGCTGCCGTGATGAAAACACTGCCGAGCAATAGTGTAGACCTAATTGTTGCGGACCCGCCTTACAATCTAGGCAAAGACTACGGCAACAACACAGACCGAAAAGCCAGACATGAATACGAAGAATTTACCGAACAGTGGCTGATGGAAGCCGTCCGTGTTCTGAGGCCGACCGGCTCATTCTATGTATTTATGGGTGTGCGCTTTATTTCCAGCCTGTTTTCGATGATGGAAGACAAGCATCACCTCCTTTTCAACGGATGGATTACCTGGCATTACACGCAGGGCATGGGCCGAAAGCTTGGGTTCTCTCCGAGACACGAAGACATTCTCTACTTCACGAAAAGCGCCAATTACACTTTCAATGTAGATGACGTGCGGATACCGCAAAAGTATTTTCGCAAGCGCAACAACATGAGCGGTGCCAATCCAGGAGATGTTTGGCAGTTTTCTCACGTTCATTATTGTAATCCTGAGCGGCAGCCACACCCCACTCAGAAGCCGGAAGCGCTGCTGGAGCGCATTATTCTCGCTTCAAGCAACGAACAGGACATTGTTCTTGACCCCTTTGTCGGGAGTGGAACGACCTGCCGGGTTGCCAAGCTGCTTGGCCGCAAGTGGATTGGCATTGAAGTAAACCCTGAGTATGTTGCGATGAGTGCCAGGCGAATAGAACAGCCAAGCAACGAACTGGACTCGGTTGATCCTCGCCTTTTGCGAGTTTCACAAGACCTTCCGAAAGAGGTACAGGCATTGCCGACGGCGGCGGAGTCAAACGGTATTCTATCTTTGCCGGGTTTATGATAGGTGGGTCAACATCCGCATGATCAATCAAGGTTCCAGCGAGCTGAACATCATTGTCGGCGTCCCCACTGGCGACTACGAAACAGCCATCAACGCCATTTACAAAGCATTTGCAGACAAGGAGTGAGCCATGTTGATTTGGGAAGAAGTAAAATGTGAGAAGAAGGAAAAGAGTTTCATGGGACCGGGGCTGACCTCCATGTGGCGGACGAAAGTTCCCGGCGGCTGGCTTGTCAGAACCATAGCCGGCGCTGCGGACACAGCCTTTTTCTACCCTGACCCGGAGCATCTTTGGGATGGGTCTTCGCTGCCGTAGGGGTACAATAGCAAGCAGAGGTAACGCACATGGCATCAGCAATCGCACTGCCGGAAGGCTGGGAAACCGGGCCGCTGGCGGAAGAACTCAAAACGTACCAAGCACATCGCGCAGAATTGTTGAAGACCGCAAAAGGCAAGTACGCCCTTGTCAAAAACTCGGCTATTGTCGGGCTTTATGACAAAGAGGAAGAAGCGTTTTCTGAAGCCTATTGCCGGTTCCGTCTTTCCGGCTTTATGATCAAGCAAGTGCTGGAACACGAGGAAGTTTATACCATCGGCGGATCATCGTTTGAGTTTCTTGATGAAGAGGACGCCAATGCCCCGTCTTAAGCGGGTCGAGCCTCGCCTGCGCCGCGATGGGCCGGTACTTGAAGTCCGCATAGAACCTGTTTTAACGGTACAAAAATTAATGTGGGATGACGCAGAAGAGGTGCCGTCGGTTTCGATCAAAGCCCATTTGATACAGCTCTTTTAACAACTCCTTCCACAACGCAGCCACTGCGTCGCCGCTTGTACCGGGTACGCCTCGTTTTTTCCAAAACAGTTGCCTTTGAAACAAATGTTGTGGAAGGGCCGCTGATTGGTCAGAATGTTCAATGCTTGATTGGCCGAGACATCTTGGAGCATGTTGTTTTCACCTATGACGGCCCCAACAGCCGGTTTAGCCTCAGATTGAAATAATGCAAACTTCTACGCATATTGTTGTTGGGGCGTCGAGCGGGATTGGGCGGTCGCTGGCGCTGGCGCTGGCGCGGGAGCGGCGGCATGTGACGCTGGTGGGGCGGCATGAGGCGCGTCTCAGGCGGGTGGCGGAAGAAGTCGTCATGTTCGGCGGGGAGCCATTAGTGGCGCTGTCGGATGTGCGCGATCCCGTGTCTGTTCAAGCCGCGCTGGCCCAAATCATGCTGCGTGATTTCAGAATTGAGCTGGCGGTGCTGTCTTCGGGCGTGGGTCTCGGCACACCCGCCGAGGATTTTACAAGCGAGACGCTTCAAACCCTGCTGGAAGTCAATGTGCTGGGGGCCGCGCACTGGCTGGAAGCGTTGCAGCCGCTTCTGAAGGCGCAGCCGGGCGGGGCCGCCGTCGCCGTGCTGTCCAGCCTTGCGGCAGACCGGGCGTATCCCGGCGCAAGTGCGGGCTACTCCGCCAGCAAGGCGGCATTGTCGCATCTGTGCGATGGCCTCCGCGCCCCCTGGGCGGCGTCGGGGATCGCCCTCGTGACGGTGGAGCCGGGCTTTATTCGGACGCCGATGACGGCGGAGCAAGCCTGGACGCCGTTTCTGATGGAACCCGAAGACGCCGCCCAAGTAATTTTGGACGGCATTCGGGCGGGCAGGCGTGTCATTCGTTTCCCTCGCGCGGCATCGCTCCTGACCCGCACCATTCGCCGTCTGCCGCCGTCTTTGCTGGACCGGCTGTACGACATAAAGCCGCCGGGCGGGGTTCGGGTTGGGAACACACGGGAATAAACCATCGTAACCTTAGGAGGAGAACAATTTTCAACATGCAGAAGAAGTTAGTATTGGCAGCCCTGGCGCTGCTGAGCGCGTGCGGCGCGGCCCACGCCGATCTGAAGATCGTGCAGACGACCCAGCTTGACAACCCGCAGCTGAAAGCCTACGAAGAAACCATGACCCCGCAGCAGAAGGCGCAGATGGCGCACTCCGGCAACCCATTATTCCAAAGCGGCCCGCAGCAGACGACGCTATACACGCAGGGCGCAAAAACCCGTTTGGACATTGGCTTCGTGACTTATCTCGTGGACAGCGCGGCGCATCAAACCAGCGCCATCAACCGGCGCACCCATACCTACACGGTCCAGTCTTATCGTGCGCCCGCCACTGCCGGAGCGCAGGTCACGGTCAAAGATACCAAGCAGACAAAGATCATTGCCGGCCACCTCTGCCGCCGTTATTTGACGACCGCAACTCTGGCTTCCCAGCCCGGCACGGTTATTCAAGGCGACATTTGGGCTGCTCCGGACATCCCGCAGCCGAGCGCTCTCACGGCGGGGTCCGGGCCGCTGGCCGCCCTGCAAAGCCAGTTCCGCAAGATCAACGGCTACCCGCTGAAATCGTCGCTGACCGTTACCGGCAGCCCGCTCGGCAACACGACGGTGCAGACTTCAGTCGTTTCGGTCTCTAAAGCGCCCCTGCCATCCTCACTATTCACTGTTCCTGCCGGTTATACTAAATCGGCAGGGAATGGGGCAGGATAAGCAAGCTGCGCCCGGCACTGAAGAGCTAAACGCCGTTGGCATTGAGTCCCGCAGGGACTTTCACTCTAAAGTAGACCGGCACTTTCAGTGCCGGTTACAATTTTACAGGTTTTTGTGAAAAAACTTCTCCATCGCCGGGTACACCACTTCCGGCGGGGGAACGTGGCCGAATTGCGGATACCAGACGATTGTCTTGGGCTGACGCGCCGCCTCAAATAATTCCTGCTGCGCTTGGGGAACAATAGTCGTGTCCCGGCGGCCTGCCAGCATCAGGACCGGACGCGGCGCGATGTGCGGGGCGAATGTCAGCGGGTCTTCCGGCGCGAGCAGGACGCTCAGCGTTCCCCAATTGACGTTCTTGAATGCCGATGTGTCGCGCCCGCCGACCACCGCGCCGCGCGAAGACAGCGTTTTGAGAATCAGTCCCCAGTCGCCGCCGCCGGAAATCAGCACAGTTGCCTTGATGCGCGGCTCTACCCCAGACACGACCGTGCCGATGATCGCGCCAAGTGAAACCCCGGCCAGCCCGACTCTGCGGCTGTCAATCTGCGGCTGAGTCGCCAGATAATCCAAACCCCGCCGGACATCCACCGCTGTCTGCGAAACCGTGGTCGCTAGTTCCTGCGCCTGCCGGCCCGGCACGGTCTTTAGCGGCCCGCGCTCTCCCTGCCCGTATTCATCAATCACCAGTGACGCATAGCCGGCTTTGGCGGCGTCCAGCGCCATGCCCGCCATCAGTTCTTTGGAGCCGCCCAACCCGTGCAGGATCACCAAACACGGCACGGGATGGCTGGCTGACGCGCCTGCCGGAGTGAACAGCAAGGCGGGGACACGCTGGTTGTTTGTGCTTTGGTAGGAGAAGCGCAAAAACTTCGTGGTTCCGATGGTCTGCGTTCCCGCGATCTTCACGGCCAGCGGCTGCGACGCCTCATCTTGGTACGACGGCAGCGCTTTTTGGTAAACTGCCGCCCGGTCAATGCGCGGGTCAACCTGCGGGGCTTGAGCGCGGGCAGAGAGTGGCAGCAAGGCAAGAAGGAAGGAAAGGAAGGCGCAGCACGGGAAAGCGTGGGACAAGGCCATCCGGCCACGGGTTGAAACCCGTGGCTGGCAAGTGCCCAGTGTCGCGGCGACACAAGAAACATATCGCCGACCATCGCTTATCTTCCGTCGTTTCGACGGTGTGCACTTGCCAGCCACGGGTTGAAACCCGTGGCTCTTAAATGCATGGCTCTTAAATGCATGGCTCTGGTCATCGCGCCTGCTTTTCTTCTTCCAATTCATAACACGTTCCTTAAAATCGCTTGAAGGCGCTCGTAATCCGTCGCCAGCAGCGTCGCCAGCGTCCGGCCTGCCCGGAGCAAAAACGCCTGGTCATCCGCCTGAACGTCCCGCGCCACCCGCAGGCAGGCCGCCGCCAGCTCGTCCGACGGCACGCCCGCGAGAGCGCCGCCCGACGGCAGGAGCAGGCCGCGCAAAAACGATAAATCTTCGGTCAGCAGCCGCGTTTCTTCGGAGCTGCATGGATACACCCGGCTGTGGATGCGCGGCGGCAGCGGCGGCAGATGGCGGCGCAAAGGCTTGTCGCCGCCTTCGGAATAGGCAATCAAAAGACCCGAAAACTCGGTCCGCAAAAGCTCAAATATCTGCGGCTGCTGCAAGCGCATCTCGTCCTCGTCGGCAAACCCCAGCGCCGAAGGCCGCCGGTTGGCTTCCAGCGACGCCGTGTTCGCCCCGTACACCAGCGCATACACGGCAGGCGGCAGACCGACGCCCGCGTTCCGGTCCGCGCTTTTTTGGAGGAGGGCCGGGTCAAACGCCAGCGCGAACGGGTCTTCTTCCTCGTCTTTCACGTCTGCTTCAATGCCAAGCGGCGGCGGGTCGGCGTCTTGTTCCTGAGTGGGCGTCGGCTTTCCGATTTTCACAAACGACCCAAACGGCGGCGGGTCGTAAAGGCGCGGCACAATCTCGCGCGGCACTTCCAGGCACTGCGCCACAAACGCCGTCGTCCCCGCTTCAATGACTTCCCCGATAGGTTTATGGTCCAAAACAAAGCTCCCCCGATTTACCGGATAGACGGCGGCTGCGAAAGATAAGTCAACAGCAGGGCCATCCCGACAACAAATGCAATCGCCACGAAGCCAGGCAGAAAGCCAAGAAGCAATTCGTTCGGCTCCTCGTGCCTCAACTCTGCTCGCTGGCGCTGGATTTCCGCAAGCTGGCGCTGTCCTTCGGCCAGACGGATTTTGGAAAGCTCTTGCTCGGTCGCTAGGGCGCGTTCTTCTTCCAGACACTTGGCGCGAATGTCTTGCAACAGGCGCTGGACATCTTCTACGGTGATGTCCAGCCCTTCGGCGACATCGGGAACGGCGGGCTTGTCGGTAAGGCCGGTTTGTTCCACACGCTCCTGCTGCCACAGTGCGATGACGGCGCGGGCCTCGTCCGCCGTCATCCGCTGCGCCCGTGCCTGACTGCCAGTTTCCGAAGGTTCGAATTGCTGCGCCATACGCCTATTTTAGCATATTTAAGAAGGAACCCACCTCGTCACAAGTGACGACCCTCCCGAAGCGGGAAGGTGAAGAGTTCTGAACCGGGCAAAGGGGACACGGCAAGAGCAGGGGACACGGCAAGCCCCTCGGACCGAAGCGCCCGGAGCGGGGTGAACAGCGCCTCTACGTTTCAGGATACAATCTTACTCCTCACCTTCCCGTTTATGCTTTGCACTACTGCGTATCGGGAGGAGCGTCACTTGTGACGAGGCGGGTTCCTCACTTCGCGTCCGCAGGGAGCGGTACGGCGGGATACCGAAAGGCGGACTCCTGACCCGGCGCTTTGTCGCCCGGCTTGCCGCCGTCAAACGTGCCGGTCGGCCCGGCACTGTATACGACAAAACCGTTCGTGCCTTCCAAATGGTATCCAAGCGAAGTGCCGGTGAACGGGTCGGTGAATATCCCCGGCAGGGCGGTGGGGAACGCGCCGGTGCGGGCTTTTTCAGCCAGGACCGTCGCGCCTGCCGCGACTACCAAACGCCGGGCCGTCACCTGGTCGGCCTGCCGCTCCACTTGTCCGCCGCTTGGCGGAAACGCGGCGTCAAAAACGGCGACGGGGTTCAGCAAATTAGACAGGGCTTCAATCGGGTCGTCATGGTTTGCCTCAGCACGGGCTTCAATCTCCTCAAACACAGCTTGACGCGCGGCCTTCGGTTCATCGGCGGCGGCAGCTAGGCGAACAAGCTGATGCAGGTAATTCGCCTGGGCCGCGTCAATAAGGGCGCTGACTTCCCCTTGCTCGGCGGGCGTGAACCGAGCCGAGGCGGGAGCGGGCGGGGAACTGGCAAACAGGGAGCCTTGCGGGAACGCTTGGGCAAGCTCGGCTGGCGTCGCCCGGCGAAACGCGGCAAACTCGGCATCGGTGAGGGCCGGCTCGCCGCTCAGGGCATGACGAAGGGAAAACGGCGGCAGGGCGAGAATGTCCGCTTCGGCCCGGCGGTCGAGCGCAGCATTCGGTCCGGCGAGATTGAGAATGCTTTGCATTCCGCTAAGTGTGATGGCGTCAATCGCCTCGCTGACAAGAAAGCTGATGAAACCGCCATCAGAGGCGGCTTGACCGGCAATACGAAAGCCGCGCTCCTGGTTGGCAACGGCTTCCGGGTACTTCCCTCCATAAGCCAGCAGCAGGCTTTCCGTGTTGATTTCGCGGGCGCTTTCCCGCAGCCCGGCGTAGTGCGTATAATCCGTCGGCGTTCCCAGCGGGCCGGTAGACGCATCGGCAAAGACGCGGAGCGGCCTGTCGGCAGCTTGATGCAGCAGGGAAAAGAGGTCGGAGCGGGCATCCACTTCTTTCTGCACGGCGGCAATCTGCGCCGGGGTATAGGCGAAGCGGCCGCTGAGTGGCTGGGCATAACGCGGCAGATGCAACGGCCTTTCTTTCCGCAGGGCGTCTAATTGATCATACAGCGGCGCGGCGTTTTGGTCGGTCAGCGGCAGCGGCAAGGGGACGGAGATTGCCCGAATGCCGGCTTGCGCGGCGGCGGCGCGTTCGCGGATGAGGTCGGCAGGACCGGCGGCAATCCGCGCTTTGATTGCCAACGCTTCCGGGTCTTGGGACTGGTTCAGCGCCTTGAGGTACGCGGGCAAGTCGGCAAAATTAGGTGTGGGCGGCGCGGCCTCCGCGTAGGCCGTCGGCAGCAGCAAAGTCAAAGCAAGGATAAGTAGGGGTTTGTGTGGCATAGGTGTTTCCTTTATTACGCTGACACGCGGGCAGCGGAAAAGTTGCAGACCCGATTTCGGTTGACACCTAGCGGGCAGGTAGGCTATAATAGCAAATATGTCTTGACAGCGAGCGAAACGAGTAGTTGAAAACTACCCGCTAGGAGAAGCACTCTTCGAGTGTGAGAGGGCTAATCTTTCGTCCGCAGGACACTTCTTCTAGCGAGTAGTTTTCAACTACTCGTTTCGCTCACCCGCTGACCCGCAGCTTTGCAATCACGAGTTTCCCCTTGACCAAACTTAATCCTTCTCAGACGCCCAAATCCCTACCTGCCAATCTGCTGCTTGTCGTTTTGATCGGCCTCGGCCTGCTGGGTGGGCTGGTTTCGGCGGCGCACCGCTGGCAGGCGGAAGCGCGGAACCGGCGCGTGGAGCTTGTGGTGGACTACGGCGACGCGCAGGCGCTGGCGAACACGACCCGGCGCCAGGTGGACGACGTGCTCACCCAGCTTAAGGCCGCCGGCATTACGACGGTTGCCGTGACGGAAGACACGCTCGCGACGCTGAACACGAACGGCATTGTTTCCTATGCCCGCGACGGCAGCACGACGCTTTTGACGTTTGCGCCGGGCTTTCCGGGGCAGCGGGCGCGGGTCATCCAAATGCTGGCGCACAAAGCGCCGGGGCTGACGGCGGTGCCGGAAGGCGAAAACGGCCTGCGAGTCGGTGCGCCCTGGCCGCAGTTCGATGTGATCCCCATCGGGCTGGACACGGACACGGTCAACACCGTGAAGCGCAACACGCTTCTTGTTGCGCCCCGTCTCGTGAACTTTACGGGGGTTACGGCCCTAAACATTCCCTGGGAGCTGGCGCAAACAAAGCGGCAGTGCGAAGGCCCAAGCGGCATCGGGCCGATCATCTTTGCGGGAACATCGGTGCTGGGGAACCGGGCGCTGATCGGCACCACAGCGGACGCGCTTCAAGAGAACACCCTTACTTACGGCAGCGTGGAGCTGGGCAA
Organism: uncultured Armatimonadales bacterium; assembly: GCA_964249345.1. Taxonomy (GTDB): domain Bacteria; phylum Armatimonadota; class Armatimonadia; order Armatimonadales; family Capsulimonadaceae; genus JANXMY01. Next base: position 9,436 of record CAXUBO010000127.1, read on the forward strand.
GATGTTCGGCGACGAGGATTTGTCGCGGCTCGCCGACACGCAGACAGTCCGGGTGCATTCCATCGGGACCGATGAAATGGGCGCGATGGATGAGCCGACCGCCGTGGAGCGTTTTGTCCGGGCCGCAAAGGAGCGCAACATTCGGGTGTGCTATGTGCGCCTGTTTACATCCGGCCTGGCCCACGACCCGGATGTGCTGGAAGCCAATACGACGTTTATCGGCAAGATCGTCAAAGGAATGCACGAAGCGCGGCTGACGGTCGGCGATGGTCCCGCTCATCCTTACCGGGATGACCCCAAGCCGGGCCTGCTGGAGCGCGGCCTGATGGCGCTGGGCGTTCTGGGCGGAACCCTGCTGCTGCTGCGCGTCTTTACGGGAATGGCCGGCAAAGCGCTCGTGATTGCGTCCGTGATTGGTTTAGTTTTGGCGCTCGGCGCAGCGGCTCCGGGGACAACCCCGAAAGGCCGGGAAGGGCTGGCCCTGCTGTCGGCCTGCGTTTTTCCGACGCTGGGCCTGTGCGCGATTACGCTCCCCCGCCCCATTCCAAACAGCACAACGGCGGAAGTTCTGCGCCGGGCGTTCACCGCCTATGTGCAGATGACTTTGGTGACTGTGATCGGCATTGTGCTGGTCGTCGGCCTGCTTGCCGGGCGGCTGTTTCTGCTGAAAGTGGATGAGTTTTTGGGCGTCAAGCTGGTGCTGGTAACGCCCGTAGCGCTGGTGGCGCTGTATTACGGCCTCGGCCTGGGGGCGCTCAGCCCGCACGCGGGCTGGGCGGAGCGGTGGCACACGGCACGCTGTTCGCTGCGGGCGCTGGCGGCGCGGCCCCTGCTTGCCGGACAGGTGGCGGTCGGCATTGTCGCGCTGGTCGCCCTGGCCCTCTTTGTGGCCCGAAGCGGCAACGATCCCGGCGTCGGCGTGTCGGCCACGGAGCTGAAGACACGCGCCCTTTTGGATAAGTATTTGTACGTTCGGCCCCGCACCAAAGAGTTTCTTCTCGGCCATCCGGCCCTCCTGCTGGGTCTCGCGGCGGCGGCATCCCGGCGGTTTCCCCAGTGGGTGCTGCCGCTGCTGGTTGTCGGTGCCGTCGGGCAGTCGTCGCTGATGGACACGTTCTGCCACCTGCACACGCCGCTTTTAGTGTCTGCCCTGCGCGGTCTGATCGGCTGGGCGCTCGGCGCAATTTTCGGCGCGTTGGTTTGGACGGCCATCGCGCGTTCCGCCGGCAAGCCGAAATTGTGAAGAAGCCGGGGCCAATCTATTGATTTTATAGAAAACCCCGGCAAAGAAGCGTGCTTCGCACGAAGATTGCAGGGCAGCACGGCCCATTTTTTGTCCGAAGGACACACTCTTGCCGGGGTTTTCTACAACCCCGGCTTCTTCACAATTCTGGCTTCTTCACAATTCTGGCTTCTTCACAGCCCAAGTTTCTTCGGTGTGACCGCTTATGTCCCAAAAAAAGCGAATTCTGCTGTCCGGCTACTACGGCTACGGCAATGCCGGGGACGAGGCAGTTTTGGCGGGTCTGGTGACAGGCTTCCGCGCGTCGGCTTCTGCTGAGGCGCTGGACATCACCACGCTATCCGGCAATGTCGCAGAGACGCGCACCATGCACGGCATCGGCGCGGCAGATCGCTACCGGCCTGCCGCACTGCTTCCCGCCATTGCCCGGTGCGACTTGTTTTTGTCCGGCGGCGGCAGCCTGCTTCAAGACGTTTCTTCCCCGCACAGCATCTTTTACTATCTGGGCGTGGTCAAGATGGCCCAGATGCTCGGCAAGAAAACCATGTTTATCGCCCAGGGCATTGGGCCATTGAACCTGCCGCGCTCCCGGAAACTTGTCGCCGCCGTCGCCAATCGGTTAGATGCCGTCACAGTCCGCGATCCTGACTCCGCCGCGCTGCTCCGCGAAATCGGTGGGACGCGCCCGTTTATTGAAGTCACTGCCGACCCTGCGCTTCTGCTCTCCCCGTCTGACCTCCCAACCCATTTCAACAGCGGTGGGGGCCGGGGGGCTTTCTTCGGCGTGGCCCTCCGCCCCTGGCATGGACAGGATTCGCTCGGAGCCGAGGTCGCCGCCGCGTGTCTGCCAAGCCTCGCTGGACAAAAGCCGCGACTGCTGCCGATGCAGGACACGAGCGACCGGCCTGTGGCCGAACAGTTTGCCGATGCCTGGCGCGGCGAGAAGAGCGCGGCGCTGTGTTCCACCACGGACGGGCTGGCCCCGCTCTTGTCAATCATCGCTGGGTGTGATATGATGGTAGGGATGCGGCTTCATGCGCTGATCCTTGCCGCCGCCGCCGGCGTTCCCTCGGTCGCGCTCTCGTATGACCCCAAAGTTTCGGCGTTCATGCAGGCCAGCGGTCAGGGGGATGCGGTTTACGATTTAAGCCGGCCGGATCAGGATGCGCTTGGGGCGCTGCTGGCCCGCGTTTGGGCCGAACGCGCCGCTCGCGCCGCCGCGCTTGCCGCCGTGCTGCCGGGCCTGCGGGCGAAAGCGATGCGGAATGTTGACGCGGCGCTGGAACTGATCTTCGTTGAGAGGACGAATTGAACATGACGAGTAGTTGAAAACTACTCGCTAGAAGAGGCACCCTTCGGGTGT
>CAXUBO010000128.1:0-12025 GCA_964249345.1 uncultured Armatimonadales bacterium
GGCAAGGACGGTGATCCGCACTTCGTCTTTCATATTCGGGTCCTGCACGATGCCGAAGATGATATTGGCGTCCTCGGCGTCCGTGGCCTGCTGGATCAGCTCGGTGGCTTCGTGGACTTCGGCCAGCGTCATGTCCGGCCCGCCGGTGATGTTGATGAGCGCGGCGCGGGCGCCTTCAATGCTGGTCTCTAAAAGCGGCGACGCAATCGCGGCCTGGGCGGCGTCCACGGCCCGGTGGTCGCCGGACGCAACGCCGATGCCCATCAGCGCGGTGCCGGCGTTCAGCATGATGGCGCGGACATCGGCAAAGTCTACGTTGATGATGCCGGGGATGGTAATAATATCGGAGATGCCCTGAACGCCCTGGCGCAGCACGTCATCGGCCTCTTTGAACGCTTCCACAAGCGTCGCCCGCTTCTCGACCACGCCGAGCAGGCGGTCGTTCGGGATAATAATCACCGTGTCCACTTTATCTTTGAGGTTGTCCACGCCTTCGTCGGCCAAACGCGAGCGGCGCGGGCCTTCAAACTTGAACGGCTTGGTGACAACGGCGACTGTCAGAATGCCTAAATCTTTCGCGATCTCGGCGATGACCGGCGCGGACCCGGTGCCGGTGCCGCCGCCCATGCCGGCGGTGATAAAGACCATGTCCGCGCCTTCCAGCGACTTTTTGATGTCGCTTTTGGACTCTTCGGCGGCATTGCGGCCCACTTCCGGGTTGCCGCCCGCGCCGAGGCCGCGCGTCAGGTTTTCGCCGAGCTGCAATTTGTAGTCAGCCGCCGAGATGTCCAGCACCTGAATATCGGTGTTCATGGCAATAAACTCGACCCCGGTGAGGCCGGCATCAATCATGCGGTTGACGGCGTTTGTGCCGCCGCCGCCGCAGCCAATCACTTTAATTTTAGCGAACGGCGTCAAATCCTCGCGATAGGCAACAGCCATGGTGAAATCGTCTCCCTTGAAATTGTTCCAAAAAGTCGGTTTGATAAGTGCAATTGCTTATGATACCGCAAATCAGGCGCAAGTGCAAATTTTAGGCGCAAGTACGACTTTCAAACCATATGGCTGAACTGCTTTGCCGCTTCCAGTTCCGCCGTCTTCGCATTCTCCATTTCTTTTAATGCTTTTTGTGCATCTTCACGGCTGGCAGCACTGCGAAACACTTCAAAAGCGTCATGGTAGCGGTCTGTTTCTTTCTGGACTGGTGCATAAGCTTTTGCGCGTTCCGCCTCATCGGTCCCATCTGCCGGAAGCAGAAATATGTGGGGCTGAGGATCAGGCTCCTGGTAGTTCCAGGACCCTTCCAGTTCTTGAAGCTTTGATGCCTCATCATAAGCATCCGCCGCATTACCGACATAAACGCGCAAGTAAAGCCGTCCAGCCGACAGCTTTGCTCCATGCGTTACCAAAGTCGCCTCAATGCCTCGCAGCTTCGCTTCTTTATTCAGCCAGTCATAAATTTCCTGCCGAGAAGAAGCGCGGCGCGTGTTCGCAGTGCCTGCCATGATGAATTCTCCCAAAGTTATTTTCCTATGAGCGGGCTGGAGGTAAAATATGCCCAATACTCTTCACGATAAAGTTAGCGTCTTTCAAAGCTGTTGCAGAAGCAGCCTCTTCAATAACAGCTCTCATCTCATAATCCGCTGTGATACGCAATTTGTAAAGAACGGAAAGACGTACTGAAAGATTATACCGCTTGTTCTGGTCCAGAAACGACATTTGAGTCACCCGAAGAAGTTCAGGGGTCGCTTCATGGTTCCAAGCATCACGTCCTGCGGGCGGTCTTTGCTTTGCGTACAGCAAAACTGCGGTGACGGCTTGGCACGCCGCATAATAAGCACGGCTCGCGGCTGAACAGAAATGCCCGCGCTGATGCAGAAGCCCGGCAGCATCCAAAGAGTCATCTGCTCGATACCGGCACTGTTCCCAAGCGTCCATGCGTTTTTCCTAATATACCCGATGAAGACAATTTGCCTATCCGCCGATGGCGCGGGACATGATGCGGGAAAAGAAGCGGTGGAACTTGCCGAGGAGTGAGTTTTCGTTGTGAAGCTGGCGGCCCTGGTGATGGTGGCGGGCACCGTATTGAACCAGGCCGATGGCCGTGGCGTAGATTGGAGAGCGCAGGTCGTTTGAGATGCCGTGGATGTCGCGGGGGCTGCCAATCCGGGTCGGCATTCCCGTCACCTGCTGGCACAGCTCGGCGGAGCCGATGAGCTGAGAGCCGCCGCCGGAAAGAACGATGCCGGCGGGGAGCGAGTTGTAGTAGCCGGACTTGAGTATCTCCTGGCGGACCATCAAAAACAGCTCGTGCATCCGGGGTTCTACGATCTCCGCTAGAATGCGCCGGGGCAGCAGGCGCGGCTCGTCGCTGCCGAGGCTAAGGACTTCAAACAAGTCATCAGGAGCCATCATGTCGGCGGTCGCAGCCGCTTGTTCGCGCTTGACCCGCTCGGACTCGTCAAACGAGGCGCGGAGGCCGACAGAAATGTCGTGGGTGACATGGTTGCCGCCGACAGGAATAGCAGACGAGTAATAAATGTCGCCGTCCACAAAGATGGCGATGTCGGTCGTCCCGCCGCCGATGTCGGCGATGCAGACGCCTAAGTTTTTTTCATCCAGCAAAAGAACCGACTCCGCAGTCGCAATCGGCTCCAGTACCGTCGCTTCAATGGTCAGCCCGGCTTTATGCACGCATTTGGCGACATTTTGGAGAAAAGTCACGGCTCCGGTGACAATATGCGTTTCCACTTCCAGCCGCGTGCCGGACATGCCGACAGGATAGCGGATGCCGTTCTGGCCGTCAATGGAATACGAACGCGGGATGGCGTGGATAATTTCTCTATCGGGCGGCAGCACAATAACCCGGCTCTGGTCCTGCACCCGCTCGACATCATCCTGGGTGATTTCCCGGTTTGCGTGGGTAATGGCAATAACGCCGCGCGAGTTCAGCGAGGCGACATGCTCGCCGGTGACGCCGACAATAACCCGGTGAATTTCGTAGCCGGACATGGCGCGGGCTTTGTCCACGCTGTCCACAATCGCCTGGGCGGCGCTGTCAATGTCAATGACAACCCCTTTGCGGATGCCGTGAGACAGACTATTGCCGACCCCCACAATGCTGATGCGGCCCGGCTCTTCCCATTCCGCGACAACGGTGCAAACCTTTGTCGTCCCGATGTCCAGCCCGACGACGCAGTCCCTCGCCACCTCCTATGCTCCCCTCGTTGGCCTTAACGTGTTACTTCTTTGCGTCCGCTAAGGCTGCGTCTGCCGTTTTTGCTGGCCTTCGCGGCCTTCCATCCAGTGCCGCCGAATGATGGATAAGTTGACGAAAATGCGCCCGCCCAGCGCAACGACCGCCGCCAGGCCCAGCGGCTGGCCCATCAGCTCGCCCAAGTACGCCAAAAAAGCCGCCAGCAGCGTGTTTGTGAGAAACCCTGAGATAAAGACGTCGCTCTTGAACTTGCCTTCCGTCCCCGCCCGAATGCCGCCAATCAGCGAGTCCAGCCCGGCCAGCGCCGCCAGCGATAGATACTGCGCGTACTGAGTTGGGAACGCCGCGCCTGACAAATAAACCAGCGCAAACCCAAGTGCGCCCGCCAGCAGTGCAAACCAGGCCATAAGGGTACGTTACGCTCCTGCGACTTTGTCGGAAGGCTGGTCAAGCGTGCTTTTATCCGACGCATCCTTGACCGGCAGCGCATATTTCGGCTGCAAAACCCCGCTGTACGCGGGGATCACGACATGCTTGACAGTCTGAATCTTCAGCATGTCTTTGTCAAAAGTTTTGATTTGATCCGCCTCCCCTTGAGGAATATCAAGAGCCGGCTGCAATGTTTTAGGGTCGCCGATGGCGCGGATCACAAACGGCGGCGCAGTCTGCGTATTGTTCACATAAATCGTCGGCCCGGCGCAACGCACGGCGCTGGTCGCAATGAGCCGCTGGTCGTTGACGGAAACCGCTTCCGCTCCTGCCTGCTTCAGCTCGTTGACAGTGTTGTTGATGTCAATGTCATGGATGATGTTCGGCGGCTGAAAGCCGGGCGGCAGCACGCTGCTGAAGGGCTTTTTGCTGTCGTTGAGCGTCACGATGACTCCAGGTCCTTGCACACTGGTGAGGCCCGCCACAAACTTGGCGGATTTGAGGTCGGCGCTTACCGCCTGCGTTTCCGCGGACTGAGACGACGCGCCTTTTTCATATTTGGCAATCTGAACTTGCTGCGCTTTAATTGTGCGCTGCTGGTCATCAAGCTGCTTCTGCAAAATGTCCGTGCTGGTTTTGGCGACCGTGTGCTGGACCATCTGCTGGGTCCGCACCGATAGGGCCAGCATCGCGCCAAGAATGCCGCAGAGCAGGAACAGTGTCAGCCACCAGGCCCGGCGGTCTTGCGGCGGCGCGGCTGCGTTCGGTTCAGGGTTTAAGTCCATTGTTGCTTCTTATGTTGCTTCTTACACCGGGCCAAGAAGCGAGGGAGTAAACTCCTCTCGCTGAATACCGTCCTTCGTTCTCAAATATTGCATTTGTCGGCAGCCTGTGTTTTACTCCTTCGTCCGAAGGACGTTATTCAGCGAGAGGAGTTTACTCCCTCGCTTTTTGGCCTTCCGCTTCAGTTACTTTTTACACTTGTGTCGGTCATCTTTGGCGTCGTGCGGGGACGCCACACAGGCTGCTGCGGGCAGCTTACGTCAATATAGGCGGCCCGCTGGGAAAGCGCCCCGCCATAGGCGGACAAGGCGGCTTCGGTCAGCGCCATCTTCCAGGGCAGCGCGTTAGACTGCCCCAGCCGAATCTGCGGCATATCCTTTCTATTTAAGCACAAATTCAGGTTTTGGTCAACTGCTATTTTTGCGCCGCTCAGCTTTGGGTCGGTTTGGGTCAGCGCCAGCAGGCGGTAAGCGTCCGGCAGCCAGATCGCGCCGAGCGGCCTGCCCAGCGTGACCGGGTCCGGCAGTGCGGTGCCGGCGGCTTCAATGACCGGCAGAGGCGGCAGTGGGCGCTCGACCTGGCGGTACGGAATCCCTTTCGGGTCCAGCAGCCAAAACTGCTTTTCTCCATTGGCCGTGTCTCCATTGGCCGTAGCCGACAGCACGGCGAACGGCCTGCGCTCCGTGATTGAAAGCACCAGCGTATTCGGCAGGCGCACCGAACGCTCGGCATGGTCAATGACTGGGTCCGCCGCCAGCCGCCGTGCAAACGGCTGGCGCAGCATCCAAAAGATGCTGGTATAATTCGGCACCTGCGCTTCCTCAAATACCTGCTGCGGCGTCAGCGTCTTTGTCCCCTCCACGCGCACTTTCGTGACGCGCAGGCCCGGCGCAAACGCCAGCGCCGCCAGATCGCCGAGTGCCAGAAACACGGCGAAAACTTGAAGAGTCCGGTTCCAGTTCCGCCGCCGCCGGTTGGTCTTCTGCCGACGATGGTGATGCTTGGCAGCCCGGTGCGCCTGGCTGTCCGCGACTTGAAGATGGGTACGTTTGTGCATGGGATTTTCCCAACCGGACATGGAAACCGGCACTTCCAGTGCCAATTTCCGTGGCTATTCCAGCGCCAGCGCGATCAGCCTGTCCAAAAGCTGCGAGAAACTGTATCCCGCCGCTTCCGCCGAGCGCGGCAGCAGGCTGGTGGGCGTCATACCGGGAATGGTGTTGACTTCCAGGGTGTAAACTTCGCCTTCGGCAGTCACAATCATGTCGGTGCGAGACATGCCTCGGCAGCCGAGCGTTTGGTGGCACAGCGTCGCAATGCGCCGTGCTTCGGCAGCGACGGTCTCGGAGATGCGGGCCGGGACAATTTCTTCCGTTTCGCCGGCGGTGTACTTGGCCTTGTAGTCGTAAAAGCCGCCGTTTGGGACAATCTCGACAATCGGCAGCACTTCCAGCGCGGCATTGCCTAAAATCGGCACGGTAATCTCGGTCCCGATGATGAACTGCTCTACCAGAACGGTGTCGTCATACTCAAAGGCCGCTGCCAGCGCAGCCTGCATTTCGCTCTGCTCGCGCACAATCGTCATGCCGATGGTGGACCCCTGGGCATTTGGCTTGACAATCAGCGGCAGCGGCAGGCTTTCACGAGGCAGCGTTTCCCCGTGCCGAAGCGTCACATCCTGCGGCATTCGGACGCCGACGCCGGACAAAACGCGCTTTGCCATCGCTTTGTCCATCGCCAGTGCGCTTGCCAGAACGCCGCTGCCGGTGTAGCGAACGCCCAGCACTTCCAGCATTCCCTGGACCGTGCCGTCCTCGCCGCCGCGCCCATGCAGGGCGATGAACACAGCGTCCGGCTTTTCCGAAGCCGCCGCCAGCGGGAGCTGCGGCAGGGCCGTAATTTCCGCTCCGCCTTCTGCGGCGCGAAGCAGCGCGAGAGGCTGCGTGATGCCTGCGGGCAGGAACTTCTGCCCCGACGCTGTATCTAAAGCGTAGACCGTATACTTCTCAGCGTCCAACGCATTGAGGATTTGACGCCCGGTAGACAGCGAAACTTCGCGCTCGGCACTGGTGCCGCCCATCAGCACGGCGACTTTGATACGGCTCATAATGCGAGAAGCCCTTCCCCAGCCGAACGGATGTCGCCTGCGCCCAGGGTCAGCACCAAATCGCCGGGGCGAACGATCTCGGCAAGGCGGACAGGCAGCGTTGTTTTGTCGGCGACATAGGTGACATGGTCCGCCCCGCGCCGGTCGGCGGTCAGCGCAGCGAGACCCGCGCCGGTGACGCCGTCCAGCGGCTGCTCACGGGCCAAAAAGATGTCGGTCAGGACAACATGGTCGGCGGCGGCGAAGCTTTCGGCGAACTCGGTCTTGAAGTCGCGCGTCCGGGACGGCAAATGCGGCTGGAACACAGCGACAATGCGCCGATCCCGGCCATACGCACGGCGGGCGGCGGCGAGCGTCGCCCGGATTTCGGTCGGATGGTGCGCGTAATCATCTACCACCAGAACGTCGGACGCCGTTGCACCGAGGCGCTCAAAGCGCCGTCCCGTGCCGGTGAACGCGGCCAGCCCTGCCGCGATTTGGTCAAACGGAACGCCCAGCGTCAAGCCGGCCCCGATTGCCGCCAGAGAGTTTGTGATGTTGTGCAGGCCCGGCACCTGAAGTTTCACCCGGCCCAGAGACTTCCCGTGCCAGTGCGCGGTGTAGCTTGGCGTCGCGCTTTCAATCACAACGTCCCGCGCCGCCAGCGCGGCTTCACTGCCGCCGTCAACAGCGTAAGCGACAATCTCCGGCAGGGATTCGGTTCCGCGCATTTCTTCCAAAACAGCTTGGATGTTGGCATCGGCAGCAGAGACAATCGCCGTTCGCGTCACCTGGGACAGAAACTTGCGGAATGAGCGCAGGACATTGGCGAGGTCGCCGTAGTAATCCAAGTGATCGGCTTCAATGTTCGTGACGACGGCGATTTGTGGGTGTAAATCCAGAAACGAGTCATAGGCTTCGCAGGCTTCCGCGAGGAACACGTCGCTGCCGCCGAGCCGCGCGTTGCCGCCGTAGGCCGGCAGATCGCCGCCGATCAGCACCGTTGGGTCTAGCCCGCCGGCTTCCAGCACAAGCGCGGCCATGCCCGTGGTCGTCGTTTTGCCGTGCGTCCCGGTGATCGCGACCGAGCGGGGGTAACGCGCCATCAGCCGGCCCAGCATCTCCGCGCGGGAGATAATCGGAATGCCGCGTTCCCGCGCGGCAGCCATTTCCGGGTTGTCTTTTTTGACGGCGGCAGACGCAACCACCAGCGTCGCCCCGTTCAGATGCGCCGCCTGATGCCCGGCTTCCGCCCGGATGCCTGACTCGCGCCGCAGAGCCGCCAGCGTCGGCGACTCCCGCAAGTCCGACCCCGTCACAGGCGTTCCCTGCCGGGCCAGCACCCGTGCCAGGCCGCTCATTCCTGCGCCGCCGATGCCGACAAAATGAATACACTCGCTCACGCTATTTCCACGCCCCCTAAATTTTTGTACGCCATCGTACATTTTGATACTTCAGTGTACCCCAATATGGCTTGCCGTTTCTTGCGTCTCCTCAATGCTCCAGTCTGTCGCGTAAATTCTTAGCCCGATTTTTCGCGCCACCGCCAGCGATGACAAGTTACTCCATTCGGTGCTATACAAGGGAATGCGGCCGGAAGCCCGCACCGCTTCGGCCCACGCCGCCGCCACACGCGGCCGCCACACGCGGCGCGAACCCACGGCCACGAAACATCGGGGCGGTCTCTAGACCTGCCTCGGCGGCGACGGAGGACCGGCGGGCGCAGCCGCAAACACTCACTGGATAGCCTTCGACAGACACCGCCATTGCCGGCGAACCGCCGGCTTCAATCTCGCCGGCAACCCAGCCGGTGAAGTGCCGCTGTAGCGACGCTTCATCGTGGACGCTCATCATGCCGGAAAAGCTGCCGGTGAGTTCCGGGAACTCAAACGCTGGCCCCCAGCGTTCGCGGCCAGGCAGCAGGGTCCGGTAGCGCTGGGCGTAAACCGGCAGTTCCCGGTAAGCGGAAACAGGCTCTTGCCGCGCCGCATCGCTGAGTTCATCGGCCACTGCCTCTGTGACATCGGCCCGCGCCGCCCAGGCAAGACTTTCTGCCCCGCGAATGAGCATAAACGCCGGGCCGGGGCTGGGCTGCGGCTCGCGGGTTGAAACGATCCGCCCTTGTTTGTCCAGGACAAAAAGGGTTTCGAGCTGAAGCTGAGGAGTTGCTGACAACATTTTGCACGAGAACCTTTTGCACGAGAACCTGCTTGACAGGCCGCTTCACTTGTGGCCGCTATGCTCTCAGGCAGGATCACAGGCGGTCACTCCCGCCAGCGCCAGAAGGGCCGCTGCTAAATCCAATGCCGCGTTCGGCGTCGCCAGTGTCAATGCCGCCCGGCCCATTGCCGCCAAAGCCGCCGGGTCAGACAGCAGCGCCTGTATTTCAGACAGCAGGCGCGGGCCGGTCAGCTCCGAGCTTGGCAGCAGCCGTGCCGCCCCGGCGTCCGCCGAGCGTTTCGCGTTCCGAGTCTGCTCATCGCCGCCCGTGGGAACCAGCGGGATAAACAGCGCGGGCCTGCCAACTGCCGCCGCTTCCGTGACTGTTCCCGCCCCGCTGCGCCCGGCAACCAAATCACACAGCGCAAAAACATCCGCAATTTCATCCCCCACAAACGGGACGACCCAGTACCGCCGCTGGAAAGGCGGCGGCAGCGCCGCCCGGACGCGCTCGAAATGCTCACCGTCCGCGCGGCCGCATTGATGAACCACCCGGCATCCCGAAAGCAGCTCCGGCAGTATAGCCTCTAGCGCCGCGTTGATGCTTTTCGCCCCCAGCGCCCCGCCGGTGACATAGATTGTCGGCAGATAGTTTTCGTCCGGGTTAAAGCCGAAGCGTTCGGCGGCACGCGCACGGCTGCCGCCAAAGATTGCCGGTCTGACCGGATTTCCAGTCACGAATGCCTTAGAGCGCAGGCTGGGCGGCAGTTCCAGCGCCGCGCCTTCAAACGTCAAGGCAATGCGGGCGGCAAACCGGGCCGCGATTTTGTTGGCGAGGCCAATCTGCACGGTCTGTTCGTGAACGAGAACAGGCCGGCCCAGCAGGCCGGCGGCGATGACCGGCGGGACGCAGACATAGCCGCCGGTCGCCAGCACGGCATCCGGCCTAAACCGCCGCACCTCACCGATGGCTTGCCCGATCCCGACAGGAACGCGCAGGGCATCCGACAGGTTTTGGAGGGTCAGCAGCCCGCGCACGCTTGCTGCCCGCCGCAGCTTGCCGCTTTGAACGCCGACAAACGGAATGCCTGCCGCCTCCACCAATCCCTGTTCCACGCCGCTGCGGCTGCCGACATACCGAAACTCCGGCGTCCAGTCCGCGCCGACGGCCAGCGCCTGCACCGCCTGAATGGTCGCCAGCGCCGGGCTGACATGCCCGCCGGTCCCGCCCCCCGTCACCAGAATTTTGATGGTTCGCGTCAATCTTTGAACGCGCCTTTGTCATAACGGGAGCGGTCCAAACGGGAGCGGTCCAAACGGCGCAGAGACGACGGACGCGGGGCGGCAGCCGGCGTGGCCGTGGCGCGGTCCCAGCGGCGGTTCCAATCGTCTTCATTGGGCGGCGTCTCGTCTTTCTGCGGCCCTTCCGGGCCGTCAGGATGACTGGAAATGTTCAAGAGAATGCCGATGCCGAGCAGCATCAGCACCAGCGACGAGCCGCCGGACGAAATAAACGGCAGCGGAACGCCGGTGTCAGGGATAGACGCCGTCGCGACCGCCATGTTGATCAGCGCCTGCACGCTAATCAGCGACGTAATCCCCGCCGCAAGCAGAGCGCCGAATGGGTCCCGCGTCGTGTACGCGATGGCAAAGCCCCGCGCGGCGACAAACACAAATAATAGGACCAGCGCCAGTGTCCCGATCAGCCCCCATTCTTCAGCGATGACGGGAAAAATAAAGTCCGTGCGCGGCTCCGGGATAAACAGCTTTTCGCGGCCTTCGCCCAGGCCCATTCCCGTGACGCCGCCCGACCCCAGCGCAATCAGCGCGTGCCACACTTGATACCCGGTATGGTACTGGTCCGCTTTCGGGTTCAGAAACGCTGTGATGCGCCGCGCCCGGTACGGCTCCAGCGCGACGAAGACCGCCACCAACGCCGCCGCCGAGCCGAGAATGCCGCCGAGATGGGCCGGACGCGCTCCGGCCAGAAACAGCATGATCAGCCCGGTCAGCGCCAGGGTCATTGCCGTGCCGAGATCGGGTTCTTTGGCAATCAGCGCCGCCAGCAGGCCGATCACGATCAGCGGCGGCACCATTCCCTCTTTGGGCCGCGTTTTGATGCGGAGGCTTCCCGCCAGCACCCGCGCCAGATACAGGGTCATCGCCAGCTTCGCAAACTCCGACGGCTGCACCCGAAACCCGCCGTGTCCGAGCCAGCGCCGTGCGCCGTTGACCGCAATGCCGACATGGGGAACAAGCACCGCCAGCAGCAGAAACACCGACAGGGCCAGCCCGATCACGGCCACTTTTTTCCACTCCCAGTACGGAATGCGCGTCGCCGCCCAGAGCGCGACCAGCCCGGCGGCGGCCCACTGCACCTGCGCTTTGACGAAGTGGAACGAGTCGCCGTGGAGCTTTTCAATCGCCAGGGCATAGGACGCATCGTAGACCGAGACAATGCCGATGCCCAGCAGCAGAAAGGTCAGCCACAGCAGCAGGCGGTCCATCGGCTGCCGGTAGGAAGCCGCCAGCGCCGCCTTCGCTTTCGTGGACTGCGCCTGCGAGGCATAAGAGAGGGATGGTTTTGTTAGGCTCATAAAGTTATGCTCAGTAATGGCTGCGTAATGCCGATATGCCGACAGTTGCCATGTGTCAAGAGCCACGCATTGGAAATGCGAGGCTGTCAAAAGCCCAGTGTCGCGGCGACACAAGAACAAACAAGGGCAACGGATACGGTCTCATCTTCCGTCACCTCGACGGTGAGAACTTTCCAGCCTCGCATTTCTAATGCGTGGCTCCTCATGGCCGGGTCTATCCATGCCGTTTCCTCGCCGCATCCCCGCCTGTCATCCTTCGCACTGCCGCCTTGAACTGATCGCCCCGGTCCTCAAAGTCCGCGAACATGTCAAACGACGCGCACGCCGGGGCCAGCAACACCGTATCGCCCGCCTCCGCCAAACCTGCCGACAGCGTTACCGCCTCGGCCAGCGTCCCAGCCTGAAATATGGCGTCGTACCCCATCGTCCGCGCCGCACCTTCTATTTGCGGGGCCGAGCGTCCAATCAGCACCAGCGCTTTGACGTTGTTTTGGACCACAGCGTCCGCGACTGTTTTTAAGTCACCCCCCTTGAAGACGCCGCCCGCGATGACCACTTTCGGCTCAGGCAGCGCTTCCAGCGACTTGGCGAACGCATCAGCGTTCGTACACATGGAGTTATTGACGTATTTGACGCCCGCAATCGTTTCCACATATTCCAGCCGATGCACCACGCCCGTAAACGTCGTCGCCACTTGGCGAATAGGTTCAATGCCGACCCCAAATGCCGTCGCCATCGCCGCCGCCGCGAGTA
>CAXUBO010000129.1:0-1559 GCA_964249345.1 uncultured Armatimonadales bacterium
TCTGGCGCGGCGAGCTGTATTTGGAAAAGCACCAGGGAACGCTGACGACGCAGGGACGCAACAAGCGTTACAACCGAAAACTAGAATTTGCGCTGCGGGAGCTGGAGCTGTCGGCGTCCCGTGCCTGGCTTGCGTCGGGGACGCCGTACCCCAAAGACGCTTTGGACCGGATTTGGAAAGAAATGCTGCTTTTGCAGTTCCATGACATTCTGCCCGGCTCGTCCATTACCCGCGTTTATGACGAGTCCCTGCCGCGCTACGCCGCGCTCATGGCCGAAGTCTTAGACCTCACGGCGGCGGCGGACGCGGCGATGCTGGGCGTGGGCGGCACGCTCCTGGCGCTAAACTCGCTGTCATGGGACCGCGCCGAGTGGCTGAAAGTCGGCGAAGGGTGGCGTTTAGTCCAGGTTCCCGCGCTCGGTTCTTCAATGGTTTCCGCGCCGCCGGACAGCATTCCCGCTGTGTCGGCTTCCCCGACTTTGCTGGAAAACGAGTTGCTGCGCGTTGCATTCAGCGAAGGCGGCGACTTGGTCTCGGTCTACGACAAGGCCGCCGGACGCGAAGCATTGACGGCGGGGCAGGCCGGCAACGCGCTGGCGGTTTATGAAGATGGCGGCGATGCGTGGGACTTCGCTTCGGATTACGCCGCCGCGCCGCCCGCGTTTTTCGCGCTGACCAGCGCCGAAGCGTTTGTCGACGGCCCGAAGGCCGTCTTGAAGCAGACGCGCACGTTCGGCGCGTCTACGCTGACGCAGGAAATCAGTCTCACCGCCGGAAGCCGCCGCTTGGAGTTCCGCACCCACGCTGACTGGCGGGAAGACAGCCGAATGCTCCGCGTAGACTTTCCGCTGGCCGTCCGCACGGATGCTGCCCGGTGCGAAATCCAGTTCGGCTCCATCGCCCGTCCTACGACCCGCAACACCACCTGGGACACCGCCAAGCGCGAAGTCTGCGGCCACAAGTGGGTGGACTTGTCCGAGACCGGCTACGGCGTCGCGCTCCTCAACGACTGCAAGTACGGCCACAGCGTTCAGGATGGCGGCATCAGCCTTACGCTTCTGCGCTCGCCGTCCGGCCCCGACCCCGCCGCCGACCGGGCGCAGCACGAGTTCACTTATGCCCTGCTGCCCCATTCCGGCGACTGCGCGGGTGGGGGAGTGGTCCGCGAAGCGTATGCGCTGAACGTCCCCCTGCGCGTCGTCTCCGGTGCGGCCCCGCTGCCGTCTTTGCTTCAAGTGGACGCCGAGAACGTCATTGTCGAAGCCGTCAAAAAGGCCGAAGATGGGGACGCACTGATTATCCGCCTTTACGAAGCATTCGGGGCGACTGCTTCGGCCACGGCGGGCTTCGGCTTCACGCCCGGCGCTGTGTCCCGCGTTGATCTCATGGAAGAAAACCCGTCGCCTTTGGAACTCGCCAGCAGCCGCGTGACGTTCCCCGTGACGCCTTTTGAGATCATCACGCTTCGGGTGGAATGGTAACACCGGAACCCCTCCCGCTCGTTTCCCGCTCCCTCCCCCGAAGGGAGAGGGAAAGAATTTCGGGCGAACGCTTCTGCC
>CAXUBO010000129.1:1569-7414 GCA_964249345.1 uncultured Armatimonadales bacterium
GGCTGTCGCTCCGGCCCTCACCCTTTGGGGTTGGGCGGGGTAAACTAGCGGGAGGGGTCTTGCTCCTAAATGCAAAAACGTGTCTGGTCTTTTGCGCCTATTGCCTTTTTTTGCTTGATGTGATATGATGATGATGCCGCTAATTTTAATCTTTTCTTAACACTTCACGACCCAGACACCCGGCGCACTCGAAGGAGAGGTGCCGGCCTGTCGATAAGGACTACCGAATGAAAAGTTCTCGCCGCTCCCCCGGCGCAACCCATACTTTGCTGCGTGTTCTCTCCTGTTTATGCCTGCTGTGTGCGTCCCTGCCGGGCCGCGCCCAAGACTCCACCAAAATCAAGGTGGACCCGCAGGCCGCGCCCTACTATGTCACGCTTGCCAAAGGGGTCAGCCCGGCGCGGCTCTCCCAAACGATTTCCGATTTGTCGGGCATTCATTACGCCGTGCCGAACCAGCCGGCGGCGGCCCCGGTCACGGCCTACTCGCGCGTTGCCGGAACGCCCGGCGGCGCGGCGGCGCGGGATTATATCCGGCGGCAGTTCCAGGCAATTTTTGGACCGGGCAATGTCTCGGAAGAGCCGTTTACGGTGACGTCCCCGATTGACAACGGCGCTTGGGTCCAGGGCGCGGGCCTGCCGAAGCCGTTTGCTTTGCAGCCGCTTTGGCCTAATCTGGTGCGGACTTCGACGCTGCCGGCGGCAGGCATTGACGGGCCGCTGATTTATGCCGGGCGCGGCGAACTCGCGAACTTTCGCGGCAAATCCGTCCAGGGCAGCATTGTGCTGCTTGACTTCAACTGCGGCACGGACTGGCTGAACGCGGCGCGTCTCGGCGCGAAAGCCATTATTTTTGTCCAGCCGACCCAGACCATGCGCGGCGAGGGCGAGTCCAAGTTTATCGGCATTCCCGTTGCCGTCCCACGCTTTCTCGTTTCCCGCACCGACGCCGCCGAGTTGCAGTCGGCGGTGCTGACGACGCCGAATTTCCAGGTGCATCTGTCTGCCGACAACCCGTGGCGGATGGCCCAGTCGGCAAACATTGTCGGCACCATCCCCGGCACCGGGCCGCTGGCAAGCCAAACAATTGTGATTGAGTCGTATTACGACTCGATGTCTATTGTCCCCACCCAGGCGCCGGGCGCGGAGTCGGCGGACGGAATGGCGGCGCTTTTAGAAATTGCGCGGGCCTTCAAGGCGCATCCGCCGAAGCGCACGGTCGAGTTCGTGGCCTGCGGCGCACACTTCTTAGGCATACAAGGCGCACGGACCTTTGTTGACCGGCATGTGGATAGCTGGCGTCCGATTTCCGGCATGGACTCGGTGGAACATACGCTTTTCCACCAAGCCCTCCCGGATCGGACCAACGTGCTGCTGTTCAGCGGCCTCGATTTGACTTCCCAAACCGGCAGCGTGGGCGTTTTCTACAAAGGCTCGTTCTACGATTACCGGGAAGACATTCAAAGCGATTTTTCCGATATTGGCCGGACGTTCCGGGAAAACGCCGAAAAGATCGGGCAGACACTTGGCTTTGACCCGGCAGCGGCCTTTGCCGACGGCGTCAACGGCGCGGGCGGCAAGACGTGGCGCAACTACCTGCCGGGGCGGTTCGCGTTTGATGCCGAAGCCGCGACCATGGCCGGCGGCAAAGGCGTGACCTTTGCAACCACCGACGATGCCCGGCAGCTTGCGGACACGCCGCTGGACACGCCGGACACGGTCAACATCGTCAATTTGGCAACGCAGACGCGGCTGCTGGCCTGCGAATACTGGCACGTTCTGAACGACACCAACGACCCGTCTCAAATCACGCCGGCTTCCACGGCTTCTTTGATGCCGGTTCCCGCCTGGCCGGCCTGGACCCGGCAGGGCCTGCGCCTGGGGTTCTGCAAGCTGGACGGGCGCGTTCTGCTGTTTGACCCGAAAAAGAACTTTGTCCCGGATGAGCCGGTCGCGGGTTCCCTGGCCGTTGTGGATAACCCCTCCAAGACCATGATGGGCGTGCGCGGCAACCTGATCCAAGGCACCGAAGGCGGCCCGACCCATGCCTCGTTTGACTTTGCCGGCCTGCCGCTGGTCATCTCAAACGGCACCGGCCTGCGCTTTGCGCCGAGCAACAACATTCACATCGGCGCGTACCATATTCACCAGACCGACGACGCAAGCGGGACGCGCGGGGACATTGACTTTGCGCCCGATCAGGGCGTCAACGGCGCGGCGAATTACCCGACGACGTTTGACATGACCTCGGACACCAAGCAGACGCAGGTGATTGTGTTCCCCTGCGTCGCCACGTCCATTTATGATTTGATTGACCAGCAGGCGCTCACGTCGCTTACGGACGTGAAAATCTACGACGGCGCTTCCGACGGCGAGCCGCGCCAGTACGGCTTTATTTTGTCGGGGACCGAACCGGGCGTGTCTTACGTCGAAGATGTCGCCGTGCTGTTTTCCACGCCTGGCCCGGACACGCGCCTCAAAGTCGTCATGGGGTCCGGCATCGGTGCGCCGCGCTTTCTCCTGATTAACTCACTGCCGGCAAGCCCGCATCTTTCGCTGTCGGAGAACCAGCGCAACGCGCAGGGCATCGGCTACGCGGTCGGCGTCGCCTCCGCCCGCTTCGGCTCGGCAGACAACCGCCCGCCGGACCCGAACAACCCGAATGACATTGTCCGAAACGGGGCGATCACCAACACCGCCCTGCGCGTCGCCAAAGACATGTGGAACTTGGACGACTTCCGCATCCGCAACCTCGCCAAGTTCCGCATTGTGCAGCTCCATGACACGTCAAACCCGCTGACATACCTGCACGATTTGGCGAAAGAAGACATTGACAAGGCATTAGCCGCCTACCAGGCGCAGGACTACGAAGCGTTTGATGCGTACAGCCGGCAGGCCTGGGCCAACGAAGCCCGTGTTTACCCGCAGGCCCAGCAAACGGCAAATGACGTGGTCCAGGGCGTCATCTTCTACCTATTTTTGCTGATCCCATTCGCGTACTTCTTGGAGCGCCTGCTGTTCGGATTCTCCGATCTGAAGCGCCAATTAACAGCCGCATTCGGCATCTTTTTGGTCATCTTCCTGATCTTCTCGCAGATTCACCCGGCGTTCTCCATCGGCGCGGTCAACCCGCTGATCATTTTGATTGCGTTTGTGATGCTGGCCTTGTCGGTGATTGTCTCGCTTTTGGTGTGGGGCAAGTTTGAAGAACAATTACAGCAGTTCAACAAGTCCGTTTCGGGAGTTCACAAGGCCGATGTCGGCAAGGCTTCCATTGCATTTGCGGCGTTCGCACTCGGCATTTCCAACATGCGCCGCCGCAAAGAACGGACGCTTTTAACATGCCTGACGCTGGTTCTTCTGACATTTACCGTGCTGTCGTTTACGTCCATTGTAAATACCATTCGGTACAACGACGTGGCCGCGCCGGGCGTCGCGCTGTATAACGGCCTTCTGCTGCGCCTGCCGACGTGGGACTCCTTGCAGCAGCCCGCGTACCGCCTGCTGGCTGACGAGTACGGCTCGCAGTACCCAGTCGCACCCCGCGCCTGGTTCTTCGGCACCCAGCAGGGCCAGCAGTCGTTCCTGCATCTGACCCGTGCCCACTTTGCCACTGATGTCAAAGGCGTGAATGGCCTGACCCCCCAGGAAGCGCAGGTCACGGGCATTGACAAGGCATTAACGTCCGGGCGCTGGTTCAACCGGGCCGACACCTACACGGCGGTGATCCCGCAGGGCGTCGCGTCCAGCCTGCAAATCACGCCCGCCGATGTCGGCAAAGTGACCATCAACTTCAGCGGCGTGCCGTATTTAGTCGTCGGCATTGTCGACCCCGCCAAGATCAAGACCATCAAAGACCTGGATAATGAGACGCTGACGCCTGTAGACTACCAGGCTCAGCAGAACCAGAGCGGCGGCGCGGGCGCCGCCGGCGGCGCGGCGGGAGGCTCACAGGGCTTCCAGCAGTACCTCCATTTAGACCCGGACAACGTGCTGTATGTCCCGTACAACACGCTCATCAACATGGGCGGCGACCTGCGCTCCGTGGCGATCAACATGGGCAGCGCCCAAACCACGGCGACGGAGCTCCAAAGCCTGATGCCTCGTTTGGACCTGAACTTGTACGCAGGCGAGAACGGCGCAAACCACCGCTTTTCAGCCATCGGCGCGACTTCGTCGCAGGGTCTCATCAACATCATTATTCCGATCTTGATTGCCGCCTTGATTGTCCTCAATACGATGCTTGGCTCGGTCTTTGAGCGGGTCAAAGAAATCGCGATTTTTTCCAGCATTGGCCTGTCGCCCACCAATATCGCGATGCTGTTCATCGCCGAAGCGCTGGTGTACGGCATCATCGGCGCGGTTTCGGGCTACCTCATCGGGCAGGGACTGGCGAAGCTCATCAGCGTGTTCCATATCCTGCCGGGCCTGTATTTGAATTTCTCGTCTACATCCGCCGAGCTTGCGATTGGGCTGGTTGTCGCCGTCGTGCTGCTGTCTACCATTTTCCCGGCCCGCAAAGCCTCGGAAGTAGCGACGCCCGCCGTGGACCGCACCTGGAAAGTGCCGGAACCCGACGGCGACACCTGGAAGATCACCCTGCCGTTCGCCGTGGCCGGAGCGCAGGCAAACGGCATCAATCAGTTCCTCGCTGAGTGGTTCCGGGCTTACGAAGAACAGTCGGTCGGCGACTTTTTGACCCAGGACATCCAAACCAGCACGCTGATGACTGATGGGGCAACTTCCTACCGGCTGTCGGGCCGCATCTGGCTGGCTCCCTTTGATCTCGGCGTCTCGCAACTGATCTCGCTGGACACGACGCCGACGGATTTAGAAGATGTCTTTGAGGTCCATCTGACACTGACCCGCGTTTCCGGCGACGTGTCCAACTGGAAGCGGGTCAACCGCCGCTTCCTGAACGTCGTCCGCAAGCAGTTCCTCATCTGGCGGACGCTGACCGAAGCCCAGCGCGAGCGTTATTTGGAAGAGGCAGCACAGTCGTCGGCGCAGGCACAGCAGTTTGCCGCCACTGAGGTAGTGGGCGCGGCGCTGTAGAAGAATAAGGACGGTAAGATAAATTGGAACCGGCACGTTTGCTTGAAACCGGCACTGGAAGTGCCGGTCTACTTTGGAATGAAAGTCGAAGCGACTGAAGATAATACAGAGAAGACCAGGGAGGGTGCTATGGCTGATGTTTATGAAGAATCGTATTGTCATTTGATCTGGGCGACGACCAAGCGTGAAGCGATGATTTCGCCGGGCATTGAGAAGACGCTGTACGATTACATTTATCAGAAGTGCCGCGAGAAGAAAGCGTTCATCTATGCACTCGGCGGAATGCCGGACCATGTGCATCTTGTTTGTTCTGTTCCTGTAAACCTTTGTGTTTCCGACTTTGTGCAGATCATCAAGGGCAGTTCGTCGCATTATGTCAGCCACTACTCTCAACGTGCTGCCTTGCGCTGGCAGCGCGGTTACGCCTATTTGACATTTGCCAAGCATGATCTTGATGCGGTTGTCAGTTATGTACAGGGCCAAAAGAAACATCACGCGGAAGGCAAGCTATGGGCGAGCTTAGAGCATTTGCCGGGAGCGGAATAACTGGGAGCAGAATAAGAATAAGACCCGGCACTGGAAGTGCCGGTCTACTTTGGAATGAAAGTCGAAGCGACTGAAGAAACTCGCTCGTCGAAAAACTCGCTCGTCGAAGAAACGCGCTCTTGTTTTATATCTATCTGTATTATATCCGTAGTCGCCGCGACTTTCATTCCAAAGTAGACCGGCACTTCCAGTGCCGGTGCCGAATGACCGTGCCGGTGCCGAATGACCGTGCCGGTGCCGAATGA
>CAXUBO010000129.1:7514-11927 GCA_964249345.1 uncultured Armatimonadales bacterium
CCGGTGCCGAATGACCGTGCCGGTGCCGAATGACCGTGCCGGTGCCGAATGACCGTGCCGGTGCCGAATGACCGCTCCAAATATCGTAATCATTCATTATTTCAGCATCATTGCAAGGAGAACACGCCCCCGTGGCAGTGCAGCAAAAACCGAAACGCGGCAGGCAGCCCGACAGCATCGAAGCGGCGCGGGAACGCTCCGTGGATACGTCCGGGGACGAAGCCGGGCAGCAGATACAATTTGAAGAAGGCTTTACCGGCAAAGTGATGATCGGCACGCTGTTTGTGTGCCTCATTATGCTGCCCGGCTCCATCTACTTGGGTCTGCTGGCCGGGCAGGGGCTGGGAGCCGCCGCCCAGTGGGTCACGATTGTTTTATTTTCCGAGATCGCCCGGCGCTCGTTCCTGCCCCTCAAGCGCCAGGAGATTTACTGCCTGTTCTACATGGCGGGGTCACTGACCGCGACAGGTTTTGGGCGGCTGGACGGTATTTCCGGCGGGCCATTCGGCGCATTTATTGCGCTCCAGTACATCATGCAGTCGCCGGCAATGGTCAATGTTTCTCATTCGCTGCCGGCCTGGATCGCGCCGCCGCCGGGTTCGCCTGCCTACACGCATCGCAGCCTGCTGGACGCAGCCTGGCTTCTTCCTACCGTCGTTCTGCTGTTCCAGCAGGTTTTTGACCGCATGAAGTGGATGGGCCTGGGCTATCTGCTGTTCCGCGTCACGTCTGACGTGGAGCGCCTGCCGTTTCCGCTGGCGTCTATTGCGGCCTCCGGCGCGACGGCGCTGGCGGAAGCCTCTACAAAAGAAGACTCCTGGCGCTGGCAGGTATTTTCGACGGGAACCATTGTGGGCCTCGTGTTCGGCTTCTTTTATTTAGCCGTTCCAATTTTCACCGGCGTCACCATCGGCAAGCCGTTGTCTATTCTGCCGATCCCGTTCTTTGACCTGACATCGAACACGGAGCGCATCCTGCCGACATCGCTCACGGGGTACAATCCCGATCTCGGCCAGTTGCTGCTGGGCTTCATTTTGCCGTATTCTATTGTTTTGGGCGGCTTTATTTCGTCGGTCGGAGCGCAGATTGTTGCGAATCCGATTATGTATCACTACGGCCAGAGCCACCTCGGCGCCGACGGCCTTAACGGCATATTCCCGCACTGGGTTCACGGCTCGCCGACTATTCAGACAAAAGCCTCCATTGACTTTGACTTCTGGATGTCGTTCGGCATCGGCACGCAGCTTGCGGTTGCCGCCATCGGCATTATTTCTGTGCTGATTATGGTGGCACGCGGGCGCGGCGCAGAAAAGAAAGCCGAGCGCGGCAGCCTCGGCAAACTGCCGGTCGGGCGCGGCGACTTTCCCTGGCAGGCGGCGCTTGGCGCGTGGCTGCTGGCGACTTTAGGCTATGTTGCACTGAACCACTACCTTGTGCCGGCGTTCCCAATTGCTATTGTCATCTTCTACGGCCTGATTTGGACGCCCTTAAATTCGTATGTCTCGGCCCGGCTGATCGGCCTGACCGGGCAGGGCGTGAACTTTCCGTTTCTCAATCAAGCCGTCGTTCTGCGAAGCGGCTACCATCAGCCGGACATCTGGTTTGCGCCGCTGCCGCTGAACGATTACGGGCCGCAGGCGCAGAAGTTCCGCGAAATCGAGCTGACCGGGACCAAGTTCACGTCCATTCTGAAGCTGGAACTGTTCATGCTGCCGCTCATTTTGCTGTTCTCGTTCGTGTACTGGGGCTTTTTGTGGCACACGAACGATATTCCGTCGTCGCAGTTCCCCTACGCGCAGAAGTTCTGGCCGCTGTCGGTCATTCAGCTTTCTATCTGGACCCAGATCAACTCCGGCAACGGCGCAACCTGGGCGATCCACGCCATCAAGCCGCCGGTGATCGGCGTTGGCGCGGTATTCGCGGGCGCGATGTACGGCGCGACCCTGCTGTTCAAGTGGCCGCTTTTGTTCTTCTACGGCTTCATCGGCGGCATCGGCAACCTGCCGCACAACACAATCCCAACGATGATTGGGGCGCTCTTTGGGCGGTATTATTTCGCCAAGCGGTTCGGACTGGAGCGCTGGCAGCTCTATACGCCGGTCCTGCTGGCGGGCTTCGCCTGCGGCACGGGCCTCATCGGCATGGCCGCGATTGCGCTGGCGCTGATCGCCAAAACAGTGAACTATTTGCCGTTTTAAGGAAACCCCCTAGCCCCCAATAATGGGGGAACCGGAAAAGAACTCGGAAAGGTTTTTCTCTTGTCCTCTCCAGTTCCCCCATTATTGGGGGCTAGGGGGACGCTTTTCTGCATTTTCGCGTACAATAACCTGTGAAAACACTCGTCAGACAAGAAGTAAGCAGCGGCGCAGCCCGCAAGGGCTGGAAGACCGTTGGCTGGCAGGGGATGACCCTGCAAGCGCCGCCGGCGTGGAACCTGGTTGGCTACGGCGGCGATTCGAAATCCGGCAACCTGCGGCTGGACAACGGCGAGCTTGGGGCGCAGGGCGTTCTCGGCATGGACATCCGCTGGATACCTGTCAAAAGCAAGGTTACGGATGCCGATTTAGAAAAGCGCCTGCGGCAATACTTAGACAGCGTCGAGAAAAGCGCCCGGCGGCAGAAGATTTCGGCGGCGGTGCAGATCAAAGAAATGGCCGACCCGAAGCGCCCGGAGCGGACAGGTTTGCGGGCGTTTACCTGGAAAGCGGACCGGCGGGCGGTCGGGCGCATCTGGCACTGCACCGAATGCGGGCGGGTCGTGATCGCGCAGGTGCTGGGCGGGACGCGCGGCGATTTTGCGGCGACGGCGGCGGACGTACTGCAAACTTTGCAGTGCCACGCCGAAGACTCAAATTGGCGCACCTGGTCCCTGTACGACCTGCATACGCAGGTGCCGGGCGATTACGTCTTGCAGGGCAAGCCGCAGCTGATGAACATTTATGTTCAACTGGCATTCGGGCGCGGCACGGCTTCCGATACAATTACGGTCGAGCAGTGGGGCGTCGCCAATGTCCAGCTTCGGAATGCTTATTTAGACCAGTGGTTCCGGGACAAGAACCGCGCCCAGGAAGGCCATTTGCGCTACGCCGGGCGCGAGGCGCCAGCACAGGGCCATCCCGCGCTGGCTTTGACCGGACGCCGGACCGGGCTTTGGTACTGGCTGTCGCAGGGCATCCCGCAGATCACCCGCCTGCAAAAGCCGGCCACCTACTTTGAGGCGCGGGTCTGGGAATGCCCGGAAACCAACAAGATTTTTCTCGTGCAGAGCTTCAGCCGCCGCCCGCAGCCGGAAGTGATTGACGAGATTGTAGAACGCACTCAATGCCACGGCTTTTAAGCAAGATAGATTTACGCGCGTATTTCCCGTTCCTGAACCGGAAGAACGGCAGCCTGCCGCGCGGCGAGATGCTGGCCCTGCGGCCTCTGCGAAACCAAGCAATTGCTTGGCAGGTAAAAACTGACGGGGAGACGCCCGGCGCGGAGCTGACCGTGCCGCGCCGTGAAGATAAATTGGGCCAGGTGATGAGCCGCATCTTCCAAATCCCGGCGACGAAAACGATTGAGCTGGATGAGTTCGGCGCAGCGGTTTGGGAAAAATGCGACGGGCGGCACAGCGTCGAGCAGTTGGTGGCGTTCACGAGCAGCGCCTATAAGCTCAACCGGCGTCAAGCCGAAGTCAGCGTGGTGTCCTTCATGCGGATGCTGGCCCAGCGCCGCTTGATTGGATTAGAAGCATCCAAACCAAACACAGCAAAACCAAACACAGCAAAGGAGACAGCGCATGTCCGTCGAAACGGCCAGAAACGGACGCCGCCCAAGCGCGGGCGGCGGCATTAAAACCCAAATCAACCTGCCGTGGAGCAAGGCCGTTCAGATTGCCATGAATTCGCTCAAGATTCGATTTTGGCGCTCCATGATTACCGGCGCAGGCATCTTTCTCGGCATTGCGTTCCTTGCTTTCTCAGGCATTACCGCGCTGCTGACGGCAAAAGGGGGCGACCCGGCAGCCTTGAACCGCCAATACTGGCTTTGCGGCATGGCCCTTTTGGTCTGCACGGTCGGTATCACCAATTCCATGCTGATGTCGGTGTCCGAGCGGTTCCGGGAGATCGGCACCATGAAGTGCCTGGGGGCATTAAATTCGCTGATTGTCCGCCTCTTTCTGATTGAAGCCCTCTTTATGGGTTTTGTGGCCTCGTTCGGGGGCTGGCTGCTGGGCTTCCTCGGCATCTTCCTGGTCCGCTGGGCGTCGCTCGGCTGGGCGGAAGGCATCGGGCATCTGACGGCGGGCGTCGTGTTCGGCTCCCTTGTCGGCTGCATTTTGATTGGCGGGTTCCTGACGCTCATCGCCGCGCTGCTGCCCGCCCAGCGTGCCGCGCAGATGCCACCCGCCGCCGCGCTGCGGACGGAAGT
>CAXUBO010000130.1:0-11834 GCA_964249345.1 uncultured Armatimonadales bacterium
TTCTCCGGCTGCGCCGCCGCGCCGTCTTTCCGCCCTGTCCCCGCGCCTTGTTGTGTGTTCGTGTCTATCATTACCGGCGCCATTGAAACGAATCCCAAAAAGTCTTAGGGTACTTGTTCCATGCTTTGCCTGAAATGTTCACAGCTTTTTAGCTGATTTTATTGAACTCACAGGTTTTTTGCAGAACATTCAAGTTCAGTCATCCCAACGGGCCATGATGGGTCAGGAACCACTGCTGGGCGCTGAAGGGCGCTTGTCCGTTTACGGGGCGGCGGCGGACGTAGGAGCCGTCGGGCTGGAGAACAGCGGCATTGACTGTATCCTTTAAATACACTTCCAGCATTTCATCGCGGATTTGCTTTTTGAGCGCGGCGTCTTCCACCGGAAACAGCACTTCGACGCGGCGGTCCAAGTTGCGGCGCATAAGGTCCGCGGAGCCGCAGTAAACCTGGTAACGCCCGCCGTTATGAAAATAGTAGATGCGTGAATGCTCCAAAAACCGCCCGACAATGGACACGACGCGGATGTTCTCCGAAACGCCGGGCAGTCCGGGGCGCAGGCAGCAGGCCCCGCGCACAATCAGATCAATGCTGACCCCCGCCTGCGCGGCGGCGTACAGCGCGGCAATCATCGGAATGTCGGACAGCGTGTTGGTCTTGAGAATGAGCCGGGCCGGCTTGCCGCGACGCGCCCAGTCGGCCTCGCGGGCGATCATCTGAAGCAGCCGCTCCCGCATGTTGACCGGCGCAACCAGAATTTTCCGGTAGCGGCGCTGGCGCGAGTAGCCGGTCAGGTGGTTGAACAGCTCGGACACGTCGGCGGCAATGTCGGGCCGGGCGGTGAACAGGGACAAGTCGGTGTAGACACGCGCCGTAATCGGGTTGTAGTTGCCGGTGCCGAGGTGGACATACCGGCGCAGGCCGCCGCCCTGCTCTTTGCGAACCACCAGCGCGACCTTGCAGTGCGTTTTGAGGCCCACCAAGCCGTAGACCACATGGACCCCGGAGTCTTCCAGAGCTTTGGCCCACTCAATGTTGTTTTCTTCGTCAAATCGCGCTTTCAGCTCCACTAAAACGGCGACTTGCGTGTCGTCATCGCGGGCTGCCGCCAGCGACTTGACAATCGGCGAGTTGCTGCCGACCCGGTACAAAGTCTGCTTGACGGCGAGAACGCCGTGGTCATTGACGGCGCTTTTAATGAAGTCTAAAATCGGGGCAAACGAATCGTAGGGGTGATGCAGCAGTAAATCCTGCTCACCGATCACGTCCAGAATGGACTTGTCGGGGTCTGCCAGCGGTGCAGGGACAAACGGGATCAGCGGCGGGTCTTTCAGATCAGGCCGGTCCAGCTTCCAAATCTGCATGAGGTCGGACAATCCCAGCGGCCCCGGCAGCGCATACACATCGGCAGGGTCCACCAGCAAGTTCTCAATCAGCAGATCACGCAGACGCGCCGGCATGGCGGCCGCGACTTCCAGCCGGGCGACATCCCCAAACTGCCGCCGCCGCAGACCCTGTTCTACGGTTTGCAGCAGGTCGGCGGCCTCGTCTTCCTGAATTTCCAGGTCTGCGTCGCGCGTCACCCGGAACGGGTAGCTTTCCAGCACTTGCAGGCCCGGAAACAGCGACTCCAAATTGGCGGCAATGACTTGTTCCAGCCAGACAAAGCATGGCTTCATCGGCCCCTCGGCGGGACACGGCACAAAGCGCGGCAGGACGCCCGGCACCTTCATGCGGGCAGTCCGCTCGCCTAGCTCCGGGTCACGCACGACCACGGCGAGGTTGAGGCTGAGGTTAGAGATGTGCGGGAACGGATGACCCGGTCCCAGCGCAAGCGGCGTCAGCACGGGAAACACATCGCGCTCAAAATACAGCTTCAGCGCCTGCTTCTGCGGGCGGGACAAAGCCGCATAATCCTTGATCTCGATTCCCGCCGCGCGGAGCGCCGGCCGCAGATCGTTTTGGAACACGCCCGCCGCCTCGGACAGCATGGGGCCGACCCGCGCCCGGATGGCCGTGAGCTGCTCCGCCGAGGTCATGCCGTCCGGGGACACATCGGTCATCGCCGCCGCGACCTGCTGCTGAAGTCCTGAGACCCGTACCATGTAGTATTCGTCTAAATTCGCGTGCGTGATTGCGGCAAACTTGACCCGCTCCAGCAGCGGCGTTGCCCGGTCCCGCGCCTCATCCAGCACTCGCGCATTGAACGCCAGCCAGGACAATTCCCGGTTCAGGTACAGCGCCGGATCACTCAGCGCCGGATCACTCAGCGCCGGATCACTCAGCGCCGGATCACTCAGGCTGGGCGCAGCAACAAGTTTTGGCGGGGTCGGTTCCTGGTCAGCCGCGTCTTCGCGCTGGTCATCGTGAAGAAAACTCATAAGCCGCAAGTTCGGCCTGCGCCGCTTCAATTCCTGCTTCCTGCTTCTTTCTGGCGTCTTAGGATTGGCGGGATAGGAAAGAACAGACGAGGAATAAATAGGAATAAAGCTGCCGCGTGTTTAATCTATCTTCCA
Source organism: uncultured Armatimonadales bacterium (assembly GCA_964249345.1). Taxonomy (GTDB): domain Bacteria; phylum Armatimonadota; class Armatimonadia; order Armatimonadales; family Capsulimonadaceae; genus JANXMY01. The sequence goes on from CAXUBO010000130.1 coordinate 2,516, forward strand.
TGCTTGGTCTTTTAACAAACGCGATCAACGCGCTGCTGGTGCTGCTGGCTGCCGCCGCGCCGCTGCTTTCCTCGCCCCCAACACAAAAACGCAGCGCTTTGAGGTTCTGGCTGCGAAGCCTGTTAGGAATTGGAATCGGCGTCGTGCTGGCCGAAGGCGGCAAGCGGTTCCAAGTCTGGCCGGGCCGGGACAGCTTTCCCAGCGGCCATGAGACGCTGGCGCTGGCAGCCGGCACTTGCCTTGTTTTGTGGAACCCGCGCTGGCTGGCGCTGGTGCTGCCGCTGACCGCGCTTCAAGCCTGGGCGCTGGTGGCAGGCCATTTTCACCGCCCGGTGGATGTCGCAGGGGCATTAGTAACGGGAATACTGCCGCCTTTGGGCTGTCACTTTTACAAGAAGCCCCCCGGCCCCCAATAATGGGGGAGCAGAGCGGGAAGAGCGAGGGGACCGCTTCCTACTTTGCCAGAGGAACGCTTTGCGGGCCTTCCGTCGGCGTCACTTCCACGCTGCCGTTTGCATCAAAGTCAACCGGGTCAATGGACAGCCAGGGGGTCGTGCCGCTTTTCTCGTGCTTGTAGGCAGTCCAAAACCGGCCGTCGGGGCCGGTAAACAGGGCCTGATGCCCGCCGGGAAAGACGCGCCAGCGCGGGTCAAGCGTCCACGGGCCGGATAAGCTTTGAGAAGTGGCGACGCCGGTGGCGTAGAGGTCCGGGTAAGTTTCGGCAAAAAAGCAGTAGTAGGTGCCGCGCCGCTTGATCAGATACGGGCCTTCTATCGTATTCGGCGCGGGCTTGCCGAGCGCCTTGAAGTCGGCCTCGGTGGCGGCTTGGGACAGCTTGGGGCCGACGGTGATCACGCCTTGATTGATTTGAGACAAGTCAACCCGGTGGATTTCGTTGCGCGGCCAGACCGCGTAGGTTTTGCCGTCGTCATCCTGAAAGAGCGACGTATCCACGCCGGGGCCGTTCAGCGCCGTGACATGGGTGTAGGGGCCGGTGATTTTGTCGGCGACGCCCACAAACTGGTAATAGCCCATGCGCTGCCCGATGTTATACTTTGCGTCTATCCAATTGCTGCCGCCGAAGATGATGTAGTAGCGGCCATTGAACTTGTGGATTTCCGGCGCCCAGAACTGGTGCTTGTACGGGCAGTTGATCGGCAGGGCGGACGACTTGAAGAGCCAACACTGGAGATTCCAGGCTTTGAGGTCATGCGAGGCATACAGCGCGATGCCGGGCGCAGAGCCGAGGTCCGGCAGCTTGGGATCGCAGTCGGTATAATTGCGGAACGGGGCAAGCGTGGCGACGCAGTAATACGCTCCGTTGTCCTGGAGAATGTCCGGATCGTGGATGTCGTCGCCGGGGCCGTTTCCTTGAAAGTAGATCGGATTGGCCCAGGTAAATGTGTTCGGCGGGAACTGTTTAAGCTGCGCTTGGTACGACGCCAAAATCTGCGGGTCAGATAAGGCGCGGGGAACAAGGCGCACCTGAGCGATCTGCGCGTCATTTGCCGCGCCGCCGGTCCCGATTTTTTCCGGGCCGCCCGCGTTCCAGAGCCGCGCCGAAACTGAAGCCAGCCGCGTTCCATCGGCATACAGCCGAAGCTGATGCACCGAAGCGTCATAAACCCCGGCTACCTGATACCACACGCCCGGCGTCGGCGCAAAGTCCGACGCTGCCGCCTGCACTGCGCCTTGCGGGCTGTCCGCCGCTGTCGCCGCGAACGCGAACCTGTCACCTTTGTCCGCCCGCACTTCCAGCGAGAATGCGGGCGAGCCGCTTTGGCTGACAAAAGACTGCGTGACGCCGAGGCGAGCCAGCTTGACCCACGCAGACACCGTAAAGCTATGGTCGGTGCGAACGGCCTTTTGCTTGGTCGCGGGCGCGGCGGGGCCGCCAGCTGCCAGTATCCCCACCGCTAAAAAGAGGCTGATAAAGAGTTTCATCACGCCGCCATCATAACACAAAGCGGCACCTTCGTCAAGCCAAAAAAACTCGGCAAGAAAACTGCGCCTGGTTTGGGCAGAACGAGCTGAGTTCAGGCAGGGCCAAGACAGCACTTGTTCCAGCCGAAGATTGGCAGCGTTGCTTGCGGGAAAAAGGCTTGCGTCGTGTTTGTGCCATCACTTGCGGCAGACGACTCATTCAATGAAGACTCATTAACTTATACTACGGAAGGTACGAGAAAGAAAGCGAGGGAGTGAACTCCTCTATGCCTTCGGCATTACTTCGTATCTGCTGAATGGCATCCTTCGGACGGAAAGAAAACTTGCGGGCAGAAAGAAAACTTGCGGACGAATAGAAGTTTGCGTTCGGCTGTTCTTTGTCCGATGTTTCTCGTCCGAAGGACGCTACTCAGTGAGCGGAGTTCACTCCCTCGCACGTCTCCGTCAAAGGCTGCGTAACATCAGTCATTAAATAATGTTACTTGAGCAAGCGTTTGAGCCGCTCCGCGCTGCCGCTCTCGCAGGAAACAACAGCCTTTCTGGGGAACTTGCATTTTAGAGAACTTGCATCTTTAGCGGCTTGCTTGTCACTATGAGTGCGAGGCTTCAGCCGCGATGGGAGGTGGGTCCGTGGACGAAAACAGCGAAACGCGCATCGACACCATTAAGATTGATACCATTAAGATTGATACCATTAAGATTGATACCATTAAGACGGAGGGCGACAGCCTCGTCATTTACCCGGACAAGCGCAAAATGATCCGGCGGCTCAACATGCGGGGCCTCTGCATTCTTCTGCCCGTGGTCATCGGCATTTTTGTGCTGTTTGCCTTTTTGCGCCGGCTCATCCTCCCTGCGATCCCGAACCCGGCTCATGCCGTGCCGCCCTTTATCGTCACCGAGTTCACGCTCCTGCCCTGGTGCGTCCTCGTGTTCTACTTCGCCATTTATGTCTTCACCCTCGCGGTGCTGATGCGGCAGAACCGGCCCCTTATTACCCTCTCGCCGGAAGGCTTGATAATTCACACGGTTGGGACGCAGATCGGGCTGCTGCACTGGGACGAGATCGGAGAAGTGCGGACGTACACCCTCCTTTACCGCTACGTCGGCATCGTGCCGCGAGACCCCGGCGCTTTGTACCGGCGCTTAGGCAGCCGTTCCCGTTTGCTGCGCCTCAACTCGTGGTGCGTTCCGCTCTACCGGCTGTTCGGCCAGTTCGTTGCCCCGATCAATATCCCGCAGGAGTATCTGCCGATGTCTGCCGATGAACTGGCGGCGCTCATCCGTGAGCGTCGGCCACTTCAGCCGCCGCCTCCGGTGGCAGGCGTCTGGCCGCCGGCCCCGCAAAGCACGCGGTAAACACGCCCTTTTCAACTGCCCAGACTTACATTCTCTACCGTCTCTTAGATTTTGGGTTGCAAATTTTGCGGGGATGTGCTAGAATAAGTCTGCTGAGATGAAGAGAGTGCAAGTGTTTTTGGTTTTACGGCGAGCGTAGTTCAGTTGGTTAAAACGCCAGTTTGTGGCACTGGAGGCCGTCACCAGTCCATTCGTATTCCCACGCAATAAAACTCCACAATCTTTGATAGAACCCCCAGGCTGTCAGCACCGAATCGGTGCGGATGGCCTTTGGTTTTTATCCCCTCGTCCGCCCCCCACGGCCCGCCTCAGGGTTGTGGCCCCGAAATCTACGGGTTGCATTTTGTCTTCAGCTAAGAAAGGGGACATCATGCTGCTCTGCACGCTACTGACGGATTATATCTTCTATATCAAATTTGAGAAAGGTTTGTCTCCGCGCACTGTGGAGATGTACCAATCGCGCACGCGGCACCTTGTTTGGAAATGGCTGCCCGAGAACGGCTACTCCGACCCCGACATCTCCGTTTTCACCCTGCCTGTTTTGCGGCGTTACCTTTATGCCGAGTCCGCACGGGGTCTGCGCCCCCGCACGATTCGAGGCATGTTCCACCCGCTACGCTCTTTAGGCGACTACATGGTGGAACATGGTCTCTTGACCGAGAACCCCGTTCGTATGCTGACTTTACCCAAAAAGGATGCTCCTGATCGGAAGTACGTTTCCGACCAAGAGCTGGCCTTGATGATGACCGCCATCGAGCGCTTACCTGATCCGCGCAAAGTTGCTTTCTTACGGGCGCTCTTTTCCGTCCTGATCAACTGTGGCCCACGTGCCCAGGAGCTGCTCGATATGCGTGTCGTCAATTTCTCGCGCGACGCTAAGACGCTGATCGTCCCGCACGGCAAAGGGGAAAAGGCGCGAATTCTCCATCCGCCCGCAGACACGCTCTCCGCGCTCAGCGAATGGATGATTATGCGGGAGGAAATGGGTTGCAGGCACGACTGGCTCTGGGCGATCACCGTGACGCGTCGGCTCGGATACGACGGGCTACACCATTACGTCGACGAAGTAAAATGCCTGGCTGGCCTGCGAGATCACGACAACATTCACTGTCATTCGATCCGCAGGGCCTTCGCACAGCGGATGATGTCGCGCGGCGCGACGATCAAAGCCATCCAGTCCGCGATGGGTCATTCCCAGGCGGAGACGACATTCGTCTATTTAAACATAGGAGAGCAAGAGGCTAAAGTCATGTCTGACTTGGGATCACTTTCCGTGACAAAGCCGAGGGGCGATTCCCCTATCCCGTCAGGCCAGAGGCTTCCACACGGGGCGACTCCCGCGCCTGAGATGGCGGCTGAATTGCCCAGTCAGGCGAAAGAAGTCGTGAAAAGTTTCAGCAAAGCAACATTTCACACGCACCGCCGACGGACACCAGCCAAGTAATCGAGTACATATAAAATGAACGAAGACGCGCCCCGCCGCCAAGCAGGACGCGCCTTCTGCTCCGAAGCGCCTCTGGAGGGCGCGTCGTAATGAAAAAAGTATACCCAGAAGACACGGCCCAGGTCAATGACCAAATGCCGCAGTCGGTCAATGTCCACGGACGGCGGCACGATCTGCCTGATCCCAATACCCTGATCAATCGCCTGCACTTGCATCCTGCACTCGCAAGACGAAAAGACGTGAGCAAGGGCGCGAGAGAAATGTTTGCATGGATCGAGGCCCTTTGGCTGGTTCATCGGCGCAACGACCCGACAACCGCGTGGCTGGCGGCGGCGACAGGTGACAGCGACCGCCAGGCAGCACGCTACCTCGCAGAGTTAGAAGACTTGGGCATTATCCGCGTTCTCGGCGACGGCCATAACAGGCACATTCGCGTTGCTGAAAATATGGGGGTCTCAAAAGACGGGAACCATGACAAAAGTGACATGGTTGCAAACGGGAACCATGACAAAAGCGACAGAGATGCCGACGATAACCATGACGGAAATGGCAATGTTCCCGCTGGGAACCATGCCAAAAATGGCAGGGACTCACGCGCGTGCGTAGGATTTTCCGAGTATCAGAAAGAGTTTAAAGAAACAGAGTCGACTCAGAGTCGTAATTTTCGCAATTCGATCTCTGATGCAGAGCGGCAAAAAGCGCAAGAAACATGGGAAATTTTTAGGGTGCACAAAGCCAACGGCTCACTCAAAGAATTCGAAGGCTTGCTGCTGCGATGCCTTGGACGACGGGATTGCTTTGATCTCGGCGTTCTGTCGGCAAGAAAAGCGCAGGACGCAAAAAAGCTCGGGGCACCAATTGCTCTGATTCGCAATGTGATTGACAAACATCTGCCTAAAGACAAGGACGCAGTCCTATCTCTGCTCGACGAGATGACCCGCAGCTACGAGACGCCTGCCCAGCGGCGAGAAATAGACGCCAGGGAGCGCCGCCTGGCAGCGGAAAAAACTGCGAATCAAGCGCCGCCGCCTGCACGGGTTGAAGCCTTCCTGCACGGGGCAACCAAACCAATGCCAGATAGCAATGATGCACATACGCGGATTAACACCTTGACCGCTTTTGCTCAGAGCGAAGTTAAGCACATCGCTAATCGTTTAGCGCGGGAAGTCAACCCTAACGTTGCCTGGCGCAGCTATGGCGATCCTGAGCGGCAAGCACTCGTGCAAAGCTTACTGCCGCGAGCCTTAGGCGAATGGGATCAGGAGCAGGCGAAAAAGCAAAAACCCCTGTCGCGCGAAGAATTGCATGCGGCCATCAAAAATGGGAAGTTTGTCTGAAACCTGTGAGGTGACAACTATCGCTGGGGAACATCACTCACGCTGCCACCGCTGGAAAGCTGCAAGGTGGAAAATTGCAGGCCCGATCCACCTGCTGGCCCAGTACAGGTTGCCGCACCAGCAAAAGCCTGACTCAGAAACGGGAACATTAAATTATACAGCTTCTTTCGCCGACGTGACGAACGCGGCCTCCAGTGAGTCCAGGGCTCCATCCGACAACAAGCGGCGCAGAATAATCTCTTCGGCAGTTTCGAGATCGCGCACCTGCTGTTGCCAGGAGGGCAGTTCCGTCACCACGACGACAGCTTGATCTGGCTGATCCCGCCGATGTAGAACCGCACGGCGAATATGCCGTATGGAAATAGCGCGGGATCGGGAGAATTGCTGACCCGCACGCTCCATTGCTTTGGGGGAGCAGGGCGCGACCGTCCAGATCACGCCCCACTTCCCGTCGACACCCGCTTGTATTATATCGTCGGTGAAGCCGTTGTTGTAGGCGGCGATTACCTCATCCCAATCAATGTTTTGCATATTTTGTTTCCTGACGAGCCAAAAAGAATCATTGGATTCAACGGACTCAATAATTTGTTCGTTCATAGGCGAGTGGCACATTCGCCTATGTGCTGGCCGTCGCTGCGGCCTCTCATTTCTGATTTGTTACTGGCCCTCCTCGCCGTCGATCAGCTCCTCAGAGACCGTAAACTCGGCGACTGTCGGCGCGTTAATGTTCGGAACCACGCCCATCTCATCTGGGTCGTAGGCGAAGTTCCGACCCTGGTAGGCACGCCTGAGCCCGTCCAGGAAGCCACAGGGGTCAGGAAATTCCGCCACCGTCGCCACCATCTCCGCCAATGTGGAGGGACGCAGGAAATACTGCGGTCGCACGTCACCGATGTCACCGTAGACCAGCGTCGCGCAGTGGTAGGTGTTGTACGCCGTGAAAAACACGACCCGCCCGCCGTCCGTTGCCCGTCGCCATCGTTCCCTCCCAGAAGGACTTTTTTCTCTGGGAGCAGCCGAAGGAAGGACAGCGATCCAACGAATTGCACGATGCAGAGAGTCCGTCCGCGCCTCAGGCGGCAGTGTGGCAAGGTCCTGGAGGTTCACGTCCAGATCGTTTAAATCACGCACTTGAAGTTCAATTCGCTTGATCTCCTCCGTGAGCTTACCAGTAGTCTTCATGTGCTCACGCTCGGCGATCTTGATCGTAAGACCCGAGACATCCTCTTTAACCCAGCCCTCGATCTTTCTTTCGAACGCGGAGTCCAAGTCGCACAAACGGCGTCTCAGGGAGGCAATGCTGTTCATCAAATCGCTTTCCGTCACAGACGCGAGCTGCTCCCGAATGTCCGCAAGGAGTAGTGGGGCGAACACCGTGTCGATGTACTCGTCCAGGATTGTCTCGCGCACATTCGGGAGTTTGTGGCTGCACCACGTCCAGCCCTTCGCCTTGCTCGTGCGCCAGTAGATCGTGCGCTCTCCGTTCTTCTTCTGCCCGACGGGATGGCAGTACATCGCTTGGGCGCAGATGCCGCACCGCAGAAGTCCCGTCACTCCGCGCTTGAGGTTCGTCCTGTTGCCGAACTTTCTGGCTCCCTTGAGCTTCGCCTGGGCGTCCTCGTAGAGTTTGGTCGGAATCGCGGGCTTGCCGTCAATCAGGAAGGCATCGCATGGCCATTCCTTCCCCGCGTGCGGCTGCCTGCCCTGGTAACGGCAGTTCTTCAGAACGGAGACAATCTGATTATGGTAAATGAAGCCCTTCGTAAACTCATTGCGCCTGTCCTTGCGCTTGTCCTTCACGTCGGGCATCCACGCGTAACCCTCCTGCATCAGCCTCTCCGCGATGTCGCTGGCCGACATCGGGCCGTCCCCATGCTCCCCATGCACATACATCCTGAAGATGCGCTCAGCCATGGCGATCTCCTCAGGGACCACGATCACCTCCGCCGAGTGGCCGCCGACCGCTCGGTACCCGAGCGCAGTGCCGCATATAACAAGCTTTCCGACCTCGCGGTTCTCCTCGGTCCCGCGCAGCGAGTCCTCGGCAGCCCTTTCGCGGTAGGTCTGCGCCGCCACCGCGCAACTGCGAACCTTATTGCGCCCGTCCGTGGTCTGAATGTCCACGGGGCCGTACCGATCAATCAGCGTCACCCCGTACTCGTTGAGGAGGTCGATCATGGCGTCACAGATGCCTGTGTCGCGCCAGAGCCGATCCTGGGAGTAGCAGATGATGCACTTGACCGAGCCGTCGATAACACCCTCGACCATCTGCGTTAGGACGGGACGGCAACGGTTCTTTTTCCTCTTACCGTTCTTCAGACCTGACAGGCCGCCGCCGTGCCACCACTCGTCGCCGCCGTGTCCAGGCTCTTCGGCATGCACATTAGCCTCAGTGACCGCTATGCCGAGCTTCTGGCAACTCTTTATCATGACCGACACTTGGTCCTTGATCGACTTGCTGGCTCCCTCTGAAGCGGTGGACTTCCTAGCGTAAAGCCAAATTTTGGACGGGTCCGAGTCGTATGCTATCCGCGCGTAATCTACCATAGTGATATGTTTCTCCGTCTAATGAATTATACCCTTTCATATTAGTAAATAGCAACATATATCGAATGCTATCAATCGCTAGTTACTAATCACACACCGACGTGTTGTTGTCACACCAACGGCAGGAGGAACGCGGGAATTGTAGCCCTCCAATAATTAGCTTCGGGATGAAGTTTGCACTGACCTTGCTCACAAAGCTAAAAAGTTTAGGTTTGGGAAAATTATTTTTCAGGCGCACGATTGCCTTCGGGCGCGGGTTCAGGAAGTGTTGTGTACATTCCTGCGTGGCCTTGACAAAAGAACCCAACGGTGGTTTAATAAAGCAGGAGAATAACAGCATGGCGGAACAGCAGACAAATGTGGCTGGCGTCAGTGTCAGTGGATCGGACGCTCTCCATGAAGCCGCGCGATTGATGGGCCAGGTGAGCACGGAGGCAAAGGCGGCAGCGGCACGCGAGAACGGCAAGCGCGGCGGCAGGCCGAAAGGCATCCCAATGAGCGCTGAGGCGCGCCGAAAGATCAGTGAGTCTAAGCGGGCGCATGCCGCTCAGGAAGCTGCCCCCCCACCTTCTGATATTTCCGCTAAATCAACTCCGTAATTGAGTATGAGTTTTGGCTGTTCTTTCTTTTTCTCACCAGCGACAAAACTTCCCCAAATCCTTGAAAGAAGTTCGAGCAACAAAGACGC
>CAXUBO010000131.1:0-11753 GCA_964249345.1 uncultured Armatimonadales bacterium
CGCTTTGTCTCTGCGCCCCGTCGTTTCTGCGCCCTGCCGTTTGTGTTTATAGTCTGCTCTCTGACGGCAAGCCTCTTGCTTGCCGCCCCTGACGCTCAGGCCGGCTCCTACTCCATTTCCTACAGCGGCGGCTCCGTTCAGGTCGTCGGCGGCACCACCTATCCTTTCACTTCCACCGATGGCCGCTCCGCTGACGAAACCGTCAGCAGCAGCCGCAACACCGGCGGCAACAGCATCACGGTTGGGGCTTCAGGCGGCACCTCCTCCCCCGCTATCACCGCTACCTTCACCTGGGTTCCTGCGTCCGGACAAACCAGCGCCACCGACCCGCCGCCCACTGCCGTCATCGTGGAGCAGGACAGTTATGTATACTGGCAGACATCCAGCAGCGACGGAACGGGTTCTGCCAACAGCGGCTTGCCGGAAGCCGTCACGGCCTCGACTGCGCCGAGCGGGACGAGCAGCAACGTGGACTACTCAGCAGGCGCGGGGGGAGCCTCTTTCAGCGTTAGCTGTACGCCCACGGCTTCGTTTTCAGGCAGCAACGGCACGGTCAAGGTCCAGTACAGCGCTAACGTCTTTCCTGTAGTTGTCGGCGTCGGCGGCACGACCCCCGACAGCAGCCAAAACCCGAACATCCTGGTGGGGCAGCCCGCCACGGGAACGGTGTCTGTGGTAACTGGCAGCAGCCAGCCTTCTCCCTGCGGCTTGTCCAACTTCCAGTGGAACGTCAGCGGCATCACGTTCCAAACCTGGAGTCCAACTACTCCGGCTATCGGCACGGCCCCCGCCAATCCCAACGCTTCCTACTGTGTACTCGGCCCCGTTCCGTCGACCAATCCTGCCTCGTGGTACTGGAATGACCTGAAAGGTGCCTCTGAGACAGTAAGCTGCACAGCAACGGTAACGCTGCCCACCGGCGACGGCTCGTCCTTCAACCTGACTGTCAATGCCCCCAAACCTATCATCGTGCAAGTGCCAACAATAGTAGCGAATACTAATTTTGTCGGTAACGGACTCATCCTCAACTCCACGATGACTGCCCGGCAGACATCGACGATGATGAACAATGGGCAAGATTACGGTTCAACTTGGAAGACGGCGATTGCCATGCCGCCAGCGCCTGCGCCCAATTTCGGCACCGGGAAATGGTGCTACTGCCAGATCATCACTCCCGGCGAGTTTGTCTCTTCGGGCGGCGCAGAGTTCGAGACCACGGAAACAAAAAGCGGTGCTGGGCTGGATGGCATATTCCCATACAACACTCCGGCAGCAAGCGATGGCATCACTTACTACAACGGAGACTCCCCGTACATAGGACCTCTTGATCCAAGTTACGATACCGCGACATTGACCGACTCGTTTTCTACTTATGTGATGTTCTGCCCGCCTAACTCTGCACAGTGGGTTGCGCTGTCGCAGAGCAGTTGGGCCACCGATTTCATGGCCTACATTCCTGCCGGCGGCTGGTCCACCTACTCGCCGACTGAGTCGGTCGGCCCCATCAATATCAATTCCAATTTTACCCCAGGAAACACATTTCCCGAATGGACACGGATTGTGCAGTCGGGCCAGGCTGAAACATTCGTGCCTTATCAACAGCCGCAATAACATGAGGAGAAACAAACGATGAAACAGATAATCACGAAGCCGATGACTGCGTATTTGGCTTTATGCTTCTTGGCCTCAGCCTTGCCCGCCGCCGCGCAAACACTTCCTACGCCCGACGCTGCCGCTCCTCGCCCGGCCTTGTCTGCGGCGGAGGTTGCAAAGATTTTGGCGAGGGTCAACGCCATTGGCTTGCGCCGAGGCAGCAACGCCTTCGACATTTCCCCGCAAGAGAAGGCACGTTCGTCCGCGATACTTGCTCGCATCAACGAACTGACTCCTGCCGGCACGGAAGCACTGCACCTCAAGAACTTCGCTGCGGCGGAGGTTGATTACTGCGAACTGGTCCAGATAGACCCGGATGTCAATAGCTACTATGGGCTTGGGGAGGCACTGGCCGGGCAAGGTAAGACAGCGGAAGCCCTCGCCGCCTACAAGACGGCGGTTGAGTGGCCGCTGAACACCGACCCAAGAGCCATCGCAATCAACCAAGCGCACGGCAACTACAACAACCTGCGCGGGTGCGCCTTTTCAAAAGATGCCGTGGCGTGGATGAAGTACGCGCTGCTGCTCAGTCAGACCGGACAGAATGCCCAAGCCTTTGCTGTTTATTCAGGGGCAGTACATTTGGCAGGAGACACAGCCTACCCGGACTTGAAGCCGTTGTCCAGCACCGAACAGCCGTCGCCGGTCGAGTTGCAAGCCGCCGCGCATATTGCACTCGGTTTGCTAGTCAATGGCACCAGCTATGACCCAGAGGAGGCGATGAACGAATTTGCTCAGGCACGAGCGCTTGCCCCGGATGTGGCAGTGACCAACTACTACTACGGCTACGGCTGGCAGCGGCTTGACCGCAACAGCCCAACCCGTGCGGCGGATGCGGTGCAGGCGAAAGCAGCGCTGGCGAAGGCGGCTGTTTCCGACGATGACACCATCAAGAAGGCGGCGACAGAAGCATTGAAGCGGATGCCGTAGCCATACACAAGCGCCCGGCCTCAAATGAGGCCGGGCGTTTTTAGTGCGGGATACACAATCTCACAGGGGGCAGAGGAGGTGGTAGGGGCAGCGGGCGCATTCATCGCTGGGCTGGGCGGGAAACAGGCCGAGCTGAATGCCCCGCGCGGCGTGTTCGTACTTGGCGATCCGGCTGGCTTCCCAGCCCTGCTGCTGCTTGGTTTCCGGGGCGTCTACGGGGACGTGGACGCCGTCGGCCAAGTAGTGCAGGGCGACTTTGACAGGCTTGCCGGGATGGGTTTCGGACGCGGCGCGGCGGTAGAGCGCGAGATTCTTGTCGGTGTGGTCGTCTTTGCCCGGCCGGCCGGTCATGCGGCGGGCGACCACCACCGAGCCGTCGGCAGCGTCGAACCGCACAACGTCCGGGCGGACCGAGACGCGGCAGTTGGACAGCGTGGCCTTGAAAGTTCGAGTTTCGGCCCTGCGCTCGGTGTCCGCACCGAGAAGCGCGGCGTTCGCCAGCATGTGACGGGCTTTGGCTTTGTACTTTTCCTCATGCAGATGGCCGACCGGCCCGTGTTCGGCCCAGAGCGACTCCAGCTTCTCGGTCCTCTCGGCTTCCGTGACGGTTTCGCCCCGCGCCTGGGCGTCTTCCTGCCAGTTCAAGGTTTGGCGGACGCAGCTTAAAAACTGCGGGTAGCCGCCGCCCAAGAACGCGCCGGGCAGCTTCAGCACCTGAGCGTAGTAATACTGGCGCGGGCAGCGCCCATACGTTTCCAAAGCCGACTGCGAATACTCCGGCAGCGTTTCCGGCGAAGGCATGTCCGGTGCTTCAGCCTCCATGGGCGGCTCGCCGCCTGCCGGCCACGGCGTTTCGGCCACGGCCAGCGCAGACAAGCTTTCTTCAAGATGCGCCAGCAGCGGCGACGGCTTGACTGCCTTCTCGCTGCCATTGGCCTCGGCCCGCGACAAAATCAAATGGTCGCGGGCGCGTGATAAGGCCACAAAAAACAAGCAGCGTTCTTCGTCGAGTTCTTCGCCAATTTCTGCGCCGGATTTCTCGCCGGACGCTTCGCAAAGGCCCGGCGGCTCCGGGATGCCGTCCTGCCGGCCTCGCGCGGGGAACTGGCCCGCACCGAGATTGGGAACGAACACGACAGGAAATTCCAGACCTTTGGCCGCGTGGGCGGTCAAGAGGCGCACGGCGTCCAGCGCCTCGGCTTCCGGCGGCAGAATGCCGCGCGGACTGGCCCCGGCAGAGGAAAGCCGCCGCAGGTGGGCTAAAAACTCGCGGATTTTACCCGACGGCCCGCTTGCAGCGCGGGGCGAAACCAGCCGCCGGCTAAACCCGGTCGCAAGTCCCAAAAGCTGATGCACGGCAAGGCAGCGGCCCATTTGGACAAAGGGCGGCTCTTGAAACACGCCGCGCAGGTACTCCGACACGCCAAACAAATAGTGCCGCAGCAGGGCCGCCGGGTCATCCTCCATCGTGTCCAGCTCCGCCAGATGCCGGCCCAAACGCACCAAGCCAGGATGCAAAGTTATGTCTTGAAGCGCGTCAATGAGGCGCGTTTCTTCGCGGCGAGCTTGGGCCAGCAGCGTCAGCGATGCGTCTAACGGCACGCCGTATTCCGGCCAGGAAGCAACGCGCATTAAAGCCGAGCCGCCTTCGCCCGTCAGCAGCGACAGCAGGCAAAGCAGGTCTTTGACTTCCGGGCGCTCCAGCAGCGCCCCTAAATACAGCACCGGCACGCCGCGCTGCGTCAGCAGTCCGGCCAAGTGTTCCGCCTGACTGTGGGTGCGGCACAAAATCGCCTGCTGCCGATGGTCCCATCCCTGCTCCCGCAAGGCTTGAACGGCCTCGGCAATCCCTAATGCCTGCCCGGCGGCGTCCGGCGCGGCGGCCAGCGTCACTGCCGGATAGGCAGAAGCGTCGGCGTCGCCCCGGTGTGCGTGCCAGCCTTCAAAGCTGCTATTTGATGCAGACGCGGCCCCGCCGAACAGCGTCACAATCGGGCGGCGGGAACGGTAGTTGACGCCCAGTTCCAAACGCCTCCCAGCCGGGTAATCCCGCTCAAACGCGGCGACATTGGCCGGGGACGCGCCTTGAAACTGGTAAATGCTTTGCCGGTGGTCGCCGACCGCCCACAGCCCCCGCGCCTGAGTCCCCGCCAGCAGGCGAACTAAATACGCGCAGGCCCGGTTGACATCTTGATATTCGTCGGCCAGCACCTGCGGGTACTCGCTTTGCAGAGTCGCCAGCACGTCCGGGTGCGCTTCCAGCAGCTCGGTCGTGCGCCGAATGAGATCACCGAAGTCAAGAAAGCCCCCTTCCGCCATCAGCCGCTCGTAAACGCCGTAACAATGCGCGACTTCCTGCGCTTTCCTGGCGTTCTCTAACCCTTTAGCGACCGCGTCCTGCTCGCGCTTCAGCACTTTGCCGGGGCGCGATGCCAGCGCGTCGGCCTCGGCCTGCGCCGCCGCCAGCATCGCCCGGCAGAGCTTGGCGTACCGCGCGGGGCTGCACCGCTCGTCTTTGGCCCGCCCGATTTGCCTGAGAATGCCGCCAAGATGCGTCGCCGGGTTGTAAAGATTATCCAGCACGTCTAAATCAAGCGCGAACAGATGGTTTTCCAGCAGCGTCACGGCATCAAGCTGATCCAGCAGCTTGACCTCGCCCGGCAGTCCGCTCCGCTCTCCGAACCGATGCAGGACTTCCAGCCCGAACGCATGGAACGTCCCCACCCAGGGTCCGGCGTTTTCGGTGCCGACCCCTGCCGCTACAAGCCGCTCTTTCATCTCGGACGCCGCTTTGCGGGAAAACGTCAGCGCCAGTATCTTTTCAGCGGGAACCCCTTGCGCCCGCGTCAGGAACTCGCACCGGCCCACCAGCGTCTTTGTTTTGCCGGTTCCCGGCCCGGCCCCGACCAGCAGCGGCCCGCACGGGGTTTCGGCGGCGTCCTGCTGAAACGCATCCAGGGAAACCATCGCCGCTGCCGGCGTTTCTTCTTTTTTCTCCGGCTGGTCCGGCAGCGGCGGCAGCAGAAGCGATTCGGCAAGCTGCTTTTGGACCATGTCGTTCGGCAGCCCCAGCGCGTCGGCAATGGCTTCCGACGACAGATGCTCTTCCAAAAACAGGCTGCGGGCCGTCGGGCCGGGCAGAAGCAGCTCGGCGGCAAAGACATTCGCCTCGTTCTCGCGCCGCTGCTTGGGAGAGTAGCCGTCTACCTTGCTCCGCGCCGAGCCGGGCGCTTCTTCAGTGGCATCCGGGTCCAAGTCCTGCGGCGTGCAGTGGCAGGAATCTTGATGCAGCCAGACATGGGCCAGCTCGTGGGCGGCGTCAAAGCGCTGCTCCGGCAGTGTCCGGCTGCTGTCCTGAATAATGAGGTGAAGCCCCAAGTCCAAAACCGCCAGCGCCCCCGCCAGCATCGGGTCATCCGGCGGGACAAACGCGCGTTCCAGCCCTGCCGCCGACAGGCACGCGCCGATTACGGCTTCCGCCGGGATGGGGTCCAGTTCCAGTCCGATTTCCGCCCGCCGCTGCCGGGCCTGCCGCCGTATTCCGATCATCAATTATCCTTAAAAAATTATCCTGAAAAATTATCCTGAAAAATTATCCTTGAAAAAGTCTGCACCCAGCACGCCCGCGTCAATCTCGCCCTGCCAGTATGCCCGGTCTTCACCGCTCATGTCCTGCCCGCTTTGAAGCGCCTGGACAAACGAAGCCCGCTCGGCCTCTGACAACGGCAGCGACGGCGTGCGGCGGGCGCGAAAGTGGGCTTGCGCCGCCAGGCGCGGGCTGCCGCGCAGGTAGGCGGCGACTTCGCCGGGAGCGCGGTCCAAAAGCTGGGCCATCTGCTGAATAAGCGCCAGGGGAAGCGTGGCGGCGTCTAACAGCCGCTGCTCTAAGCGCCCCAAGAGCAGGCGATCCAGCCGCAGCGCCGAGGCCAGCGCGGGCACGTCCAGGCCCTGCGCTGCCGCGTCCGAAACCAGGCTGGTCAGCGGCGGCCTGGACGCTTTGCGGCGGGCCGCGATGACTTCTCGGCCCAGCGCCGCCACGGCGGCATCTTCCGGGCCGTCTTCCAGCGCGTCCGAGAGCGTCATTCCTGCCATCAGCCGGGCGTAGTCTGCCGCGATCAGATCGCCGGCAAGCTCCGGGTAGCGGACTGTCCAAGATCGCAGCAGAGCCTTATCGCCCGGCGCGGCGGCGCGGGCTTCGGAGAATGCCAGCAGCACGTCGTCCATATCTTCACTTTCTTTATCTTCACTCTCTTTAGGCATAATTACGCTCACTTTGCCTGCCGGTTCCAGGCAGCGCGGGCTTCGGCGGTCCAGTTGCGGAGGGTCCGGCTGGTCACTTCTAAACGTGCGGCGATTTCTTCTTCCGAGAAGCCGGACATTCGGAGGAAAATGGCCTGGCTTCGTTTTGCGCTGCCGCCGCTGACCAGCGCGACCAGGTCTTGAAGCTCTAAATCGGCGAACCCATCGGCAGGGTCCGCCTGCTGCTCCAAACGGTCGAGCGGCTCGCCGTCCCGGTTCTGGACTTCCGCCGGGACCGTTGCCGCCTGGCGGTCGGTCAGGCGGTGCCAAAGGGTAATCAGCCGCTTGTTGAAACAAAACGCGAAGCTGCATTCCCAAAACTCGGCGCTTGGGCTCAGAGAGCTGACTTGCTCGCAAATGTGTCCGATCATCTGCCGCTGGGCGTCAACTTTGTCTTCCGGGGACAGCCCCGGCCACAAAGAAATCTTCCCGGCGATGGCTCCGCTGACACGCCGAATAAGCATCTCCAGCACGGCATCGGCGGCGTCCTTGTCTGCCGCCCGCAGGTAGCCGCGCACCAGCGCCGCCAGCGTCTCGCGCTCCAGCCGCCGGTCCGGGCCCATTTCCCGTGCCCGCCGCAGAACGGCGCTCCGGCTGAGGCGGCCCATCTCCAAAAGCTGCGCCGTGACCGCATCGCTCCGCGTTCGCTTTTGCAGTGAAAACAGAAAGTTCGGCGAAGCGCGAGAGTCCGGCGGGGTGCTGTCGGTGGTGTTACTCATAAGGTTCTGCAAAAACCGGAAACCCGGCAAGAAGTCTGTCTTATCTTAACACAGGCTTCCGAAAGAACGCAACCCAATTAAAAGAATGCCGCGTATCAATTGACGGCGAAAACGAGCAGAAAAGAAGGAAAACCAGCAGCGGGGGTATAATTGCGCTAATATGCCGCTCTCGCCTGACAATCCAAACTCCGCTTCTCCGGCCTCTGCGCCGCCTGCTTCTCCCGCCGTGCCGATTTTAGAGCCGATTTTAGAAATGCGCGGCATCCGCAAATCCTTTCCCGGCGTGCGCGTTCTGGACGACGTTTCGCTGTCTGTTTTGCCCGGACAAGTGCTGGCGCTGATGGGCGAGAACGGCGCGGGCAAGTCTACGCTGATGAAGATACTCGCCGGGGCGCTCAAGGCCGACGCCGGGACTGTTCTTCTGGACGGCAAGGAAGTGGACATCCAGACGCCGCAGCAGGCGATGGATTTGGGCATCGGCATTATCTATCAAGAGCTGAATCTTGCGCCGCATCTTTCCATTGCCGAAAACATCTTTCTGGGCCGCGAGCCGCGCCTCGCGCCGGGCTGGGTTGATGGACGCCGGATGGTTCGGGAAGCGTCGGCGCTGATGACGGATTTGGGCATGACGATGAATGTCCGCACGCTGGTCAGCCACTTGTCGGTGGCCCAGCGGCAGATGGTGGAGATCGCCAAAGCCACCAGCCGCCAGGCGCGGGTGCTGGCGATGGATGAGCCGTCGGCGACTTTGACCGCGCATGAGCTGGAAAACTTGTGGCGGCTGATTCGCCGCCTGCAATCGCAGGGGATCGGCATTGTCTACATCTCGCACCGTATGGACGAAGTGTTCCAAATTGCGGACGCCGTGACTGTGCTGCGTGACGGCAAAATTGTCGGACGCGCCCCGGTCGGCGAGATCGGCCGGGACGATGTCGTGAAACTCATGGTCGGGCGCGAGCTGGACGAAACGTACCCGAAAGTGCCGGTTCCGCCGGGCCGCCCGGTGCTGGAAGTCAGCAATCTGAGCCGCCGGGGCGTCCTGGAAGACATCAGCTTCACAGTCCATGCCGGCGAAGTGGTCGCGCTTGCGGGCCTGGTCGGCTCAGGCCGAACCGAGATCGCCCGCTGCCTGTTTGGGGCGGACCCCTGGAGCAGCGGCGACGTGCGTTTGGACGGCCACCCGTTTCATCCCGGCTCTCCCAATGATGCCATCCGCGCGGGCATCGGCTTTGTGACCGAAGACCGCAAAGAGCAGGGCGTTGTTTTGAGCCTCTCGGTGCGGGAGAACATCTCGCTGGCATCCTTAAAGAAAGTCGCAAAGCTCGGCTTTGTTCAGCGCGGCGCGGAGCGGGCGGAAGCGAAAGAAAGCGTTTCGCGCCTGCGTGTTCGCACCCCGTCGGTGGAGCAGCGGGTCGGCAACTTGTCGGGCGGCAACCAGCAGAAGGTCGTTCTCGGCAAGTGGCTGGAAACGCCTTTAAAGCTGCTGATATTGGACGAGCCGACGCGCGGCATTGATGTCGGGGCCAAGCGCGAGATTTACGGCATTATGAACGACCTGGCGGCGTCGGGAGTCGCCGTGCTGATGATCTCGTCGGAGCTGCCGGAAGTTTTGGGCATGGCCGATCAGATCATTGTCGTGCGGGACGGGCGCATCGCCGGGCAGCTCTCGCGCGGCGAAGCCACGCAGGAGAAAGTCGGCCAGCTCGCGCTGGCGGGGTAAGCAAAAGCAATCACAAGGAGCAAACATGCACAGAAGCACAGGACACACAGGGATATGGGCCGCTGCCGGCCTCGCGGCACTGCTCGCGGGCTGCGGCCAGCACAACACCGCCTCTAACGGCACCAGCGGCGGCAGCGCAAGCACGCCGCCATCGGCGCAAAGCGGGAGCGGAGGCAGCGGCCAAACCCTGCAAATCGCGGTCATCCCCAAAGGCACATCGCACGAATACTGGAAGTCCATCCATGCCGGGGCGCTGAAAGCGCAAGCCGATCTGGCGAAGCAGGGGACCAACATCAACATCCTCTGGAAAGGCCCGGAAAAAGAAGACGACCGCAACGGCCAGGTCAACATTGTGGAGACGTTCATCACCCAGCATGTCAACGGCATGGTGCTGGCCCCGCTCGACAAGACCGCGCTGATGACGCCGGTGCAGGATGCCGCGTCGCGCAAAATCCCCGTGGTCATCATTGACTCGTCGCTTGGCGGCACGGCGTATTCCTCGTTCTGCGCGACCAACAACGAAAAAGGCGGCGAGCTGGCCGGTGAGGACATGAACAAGCTTTTAAACGGCAAAGGCCGCGTCGTCGTGCTGGCCTACGCCCAGGGGTCCGCCAGCACCGAAGCCCGTGAGCTGGGCTTTTTGACGGCAATCAAGAAGTACCCCGGCATCACGGTGTTATCCAGCAACCAGTACGGCGGCCCGACCACCGATACCGCGTACAAGACTTCTCAGAACCTGCTGGCCCGCTACGGCACGCAGACAGACGGCGTGTTCGCCTCCAATGAGACCAACACGCGCGGAATGCGCCTGGCATTGAAAGACGCAAACCTGCTGGGCAAAGTGAAGTTTGTCGGCTTTGACGCCGCGCCGGACCTCGTGACGGCGCTGAAGGCCGGCGAGATTCAAGGGCTTGTCGTCCAGAACCCGTTCAAGATGGGCGAAGTAGGCGTGACCACCGTTGTCACCGCCGTTCAGGGCAAGCCCGTCCCAAAAAGCGTGGATACCGGCGTTGCGCTGGCGACTGCCGCCAACATGAGCCAGCCCGACATGCAGGAATACCTGAACCCGCCGATTGACCAGTATTTGAAGTAGCAAAAAAGCAGAGGAAAGCGCGTAGGACTTCAGTCCCACGCGCTTTCCTCTGCCCGTTTGGTCCATTTCAAGAAAGAAACACCCATGAGTGTCAGTTCGCCCACCCGTGCCATGCCGGAAGACCCGGAAACCAGCCCGTCCCCGCGCTCCTGGCAGCAGCTTTTGGCCCTGCTGGGGCCTTTCATCGGCCTGGCGCTGGTCGTGATTTTGTTTTCCACGCAGTCTTCCATTCGGGCGACGTTTTTGAGCCTGGACAACTTCCGGCAAGTAGCGACCCAGACCGTCATTGTCGGGCTGGGCGCACTCGGCATGACCCTGATCATCATCAGCGGCGGCATTGACCTGTCGGTCGGCTCGGTGCTTGCCCTCACCAGCGTCGTGGTCGCCATTCTTCTCAACAAGCACGTTCCGCCGGCAGCGGCCATTTTAGCGGCGATTGCCGTGGGCGGCATCACCGGCGCGGTCAACGGCACGCTGATTACGAAGTTGCGCGTGACGCCGTTTATCGTGACGCTGGGAATGCTCGGCATCCTGCGGGGGATCGCAAGCTGGCTGGCGAACGAGCAGGCGGTGAACGCGCCCGGCTACTGGATTACGGGCCTTGCGGCGACCTTTCCCGACCCGGCCTGGCTGCTGGTGACGCCCGGCGTGTGGATCACGCTGGCGCTGGGCATCGTGACGGCGGTGATTCTCCGCGCGACCGTGCTGGGCCGCTACATTGTCGCCATCGGCTCCAACGAAATCACGTCGCGCTTGTCCGGCCTGTCCGTGGACCGCTTAAAGATCGCCATTTACGCCCTGGCCGGCCTGTTCTTCGGCCTCGCCGGCGCTTTGCAGTTTGGGCGGCTGTCTCAGGGCGACCCGACGGTAGATGTCGGCGCAGAACTCGATGTCATCGCCGCTGTGGTCATCGGCGGCGGCTCCTTATCCGGCGGGGAAGGCTCGGTGCTTGGCTCGTTGCTCGGCGCTCTCATTATGGCCCTGCTTCGGAACGGCTCGCAGCAGATGGGCTGGCCGGCATATGTGCAGCAGATCATCATCGGCATCGTCATCATCGCCGCCGTCGCCCTAGACCGCCTCCGCCACCGTGGCGCGGGCAAATAATTGTGAACCCCGTAGGGGCAGACCTCCGTGTCTGCCCTTCTTCCTGCTTCCGAAACCGAGGAAATAATTCTTGACATCCGGCGTAAGCTGTGATACAGTAGATCAAGACGCCCGATTATAAGCGTCATCTATGACCGTCAAGAAAGACAGCGGGAGAAAGTCATGCCTTCACCTAGTTCCTTGTCCCTGCGCTCCGTTGTCCCTGCGCTCCGTTGTCCCTGCGCTCCGTTGTCCC
>CAXUBO010000132.1:0-5623 GCA_964249345.1 uncultured Armatimonadales bacterium
ACCGTATGCCTACTCCGCCGCTTGCTCTTCCAAAAACTCGGCAAGCTGGGTGAGCGACGGGCTGGCGGCGTGGCGGACGTAGTAGCCGGAGGTGCCGACAGCAGCAACGGCAGCTTCGTCATCGGCGAGGCCAAGCTGCTTGGCAAGGGAAAAACCGGCGTTGAAATGGTCACCCGCGCCGGTGGAGATGACTGGGTTCTCAACAAACGGGCCGTCTATGTCCGCCGTGATCTGGCCGTTGACACCGACCACGGCATAAGCGCGGGGATGGACAACCACTGCCGCGAGAGGAAGCCTCGCGCTGATAAAGGCCGTGACCCCCAGCACTTCCGAACGCCCGTGATGGCCGCCGGTATATCCCAGCGCCTGTCCGACCCGGAATGCTTCTTTTTCATTGAGGCCCAGCGTCGTCGGCCCAAACTCCTGGAACCGGGACAGCAGGCGGCAGGCGGAGACGACTTTCGGATCGTCGTGTTTTTCCGGGTCCGCAAGGTCAAAAAAGAACCGGCGGCTCGGCGCAGGCGGCTGCGCGGCAAGCAGCGTCAGCAGTTCTTCCCAGATCGCCGACATCGCCGGAATCATGGTCCAGTTGACCAACGCGACCAAATCGGCCCCGGCAAACAGCCGGACCAGACCCTCGGCCCCCACCCGTTCCAGCAGGCGCGGCCAGGTCACCAATCCCAGCGGCTCCAGCTTGCCGAGCATCACTTTGCCGTCCTCAAACTCAAGTGCGTCCGTGTGGCCCGGCGCTCCGAGAGAAATCAGCGTGGAAGTTTGGGCCATTTCCTCAAAGGCCGGATGCAGGCTGCCCTCGCCGAGCGGGCCGATGCAGGACACGGACGCCCCCAGCGCGGCCAGCGCGTTCGCCATGATCGGGCCGTTGCCCCCAAGCTTGACCCGCTCTACGACCAGCTCTAAATTGGTGCTTTGGCCGGACGCCCCGATAATGCGCGTTCCCAGCTCCACGATTTGTTCAATGGTCGTCCATTCCGTGTCCGAAGTGCGCCGGTCTACCACCCGGATAATTT
This sequence comes from uncultured Armatimonadales bacterium, assembly GCA_964249345.1. GTDB lineage: Bacteria > Armatimonadota > Armatimonadia > Armatimonadales > Capsulimonadaceae > JANXMY01. The sequence continues at coordinate 1,029 of CAXUBO010000132.1, forward strand.
CATCCACAAACGCATCCAGGCCCACCGTGGCGGTGACGGCATTGCCGCTGACGCTTTGGAGCCGCGCGGCGGTACTTTTCGCCAGTTCTTTCTGCACGTTCTGTCCTCTTTCTTATGTCAACAGATTTCTTGCAATGTCAACCGATGTTAAAAAACGCCCGCGTGGTACGCGGGCGCGGCAGCTCAGGCAGGCGGATCAATACGCGGAGACAAGGGGCCAAGCGTTTCCTGAAACAGCCTGCGCCGATTTTCCGCCAGCAGCCGCAGGTTTTCGCGCCAGTCCAGCAGCGCCAAAGGAATCAAGGGCAGGGCGGCAACGACGGTCAGCATCCAGTATTGTATCCAGCCGATGAGCGCCTTTTTGTCGTGCGGGGTCGGCAGGTAGGTCCCGCCCAGCCAAAGGCCCAGGACACTCAGCAGGAAGAACAAGCCCCAGACACGCAGCTTCTTCTGCTTCGGCGTGATTAGCCCCTGCGTCTCCGGCAGCGCCCAGCGGCGCACTTCCCAGACGCCGTACAGCGCGGCGGCAAGGAGGGCCAGAACCAGCACCGCACGGAGCAGCATTTACTCGCCTCCCAAGAACATCAGCGGCCTCCGTTGCGGCGCGTCTCCGTGGGGGCGGCGGCATCGGCCAGACGCCTCAGCTCGGCCACGGCATCGGCGAGGCCGTCCGGGTGGCGAAACACGGCGCTGCCGGCAACAAGCGCGTCCGCGCCGGCCTTTGCCGCAAGAGGCGCGGTATCCGCGTTGATGCCGCCGTCTACGCCGATCTCAAAACGCAGGCCGTGGGCGGCCCGCAGCTCCGCCAGCGCATGAATCTTTTGCAGCATGTCCGCCAAAAACGCCTGCCCGCCGAAGCCGGGGTTGACCGTCATCACCAGCACCCGGTCCAAATCCCCCAGCACCCACTCAATTGCGCTGATTGGGGTAGCCGGGTTCAGCGCGACTCCGGCCTTTGCGCCGGCGTCTTTGATTTGATGCAGCAGACGGTTCAAATGGTACGTCGTTTCCGGGTGAACATTGATGATACTGCTGCCCGCTTTGGCGAACTCGGCAATGTAGTCTTCGGGCCTCTCAATCATCAGATGCGTGTCAAACGCCACTTGGGTCACGGGGCGCAGGGCGCGGACAAGCTGCGGCCCGAAGCTGATGTTGGGGACAAAATGGCCGTCCATAATGTCAATGTGGATATAGTCCGCCCCGGCCTGCGAGAGTTCCTCGGTGGCCTCGGCAAACGCGCCGAAGTCGGCGGACAAAATGGACGGCGCGATTTTCAGTGGCATGGGCGGGTTCCTAGATGACTATTTACAAAGACAAACACGAGAAAAGCGAGGGAATAAATTCCTCTCGCTGCAAAGAGCCGTCCTTCGGACAAAGAACGTCACTTTGAGGCTTTCTTGACTTGCTCTTTCGTCCAAAGGACGGCTCTTTACAGCGAGAGGAATTTATTCCCTCGCCTTCTTGCTTTCCGACCTTTCGTCCTAAAGCGTCTGCTGCTTGACGAGCCTGCCGTCGAGGAAGATGCGGAAGGTGATCTTGTTGCCGAAGCCCTGCGCCGGCTCGCTGACATCTTCGCCGGGTTCATGGTTCTCGTCATACACGAGGTTGGTTCCGGTTGTGTCCTGGACTTCAATCTGCACATGGCGCGTCCGGCGCGGATGGCGCGGAACCGTGAACGCAATCGTGAACTGGCGCAGGCGGGCCGTTTTAGGCTGGTTGTCGGTTCCTGTTTGGTCCGGCGCAGCAGCGGCATCCCCAGTGCTTCCGTCCGTGCCGGTTCCCGTGCCGGCAGGCGGGGTGATTACGGCGTCCGGCGGCAGAACCGCCTGGGTGTCCGGGCTGGCCTGGGTCGTCACCAGCACTGAGTCGCTGGGGTCGGAGGCTCCGGCGGAGTTTGCGGCGCTTACCGTGTACGAGTAGGTTGTGTTTGGCTTGAGGCCCGTGTCGGTGAACCGCGTTCCCGGAAGAGCCTGCGCGACCACGGCGCTGTCACCGTCGAGCGAGCGCGTGACCGTATACGATGCGGCACGAGGCGCGGAACGCCAGCTTAGCTCGGCGCGGTCCGGGCCGGCGGCGTTCCCAGACAGGTTCGACGGGATTTCCGGCGGCTGCCGGCCTTTGGAAATGACAAAGTTAATTGCCGTGTTGCGGGCGACTTTGCTTTGGCCCTGGGGAGACTGGCTGAGAATAATGCCGTTCGGGACGGTCTCGCTGAACTCCTGCGTCGTTGTGCCAAGCGGCAGATTGGCTTGAAGCAGCGCCTTCGCGGCGTAATCCTGCGTCGTTCCGGCAAGCGCCGGAACCGTCAAGAGGCGCGGGCCGAGGCTGCGGAACACGGTCACTTCTTTGCCGGACTTGATGGTGTGTCCGGCCAGCGGGTTCTGCTCGTAAATCTGGTCTTCCGGCATGGTATCGCTGTAGGCGCTGTCGGCGCTTTCCACCAGCGTGAAGTGCTGCTGGCCGGCGATCCGCTTGGCATCGTCAAATGTCTTGCCGATTAAGTTCGGAACCGTGACATCATTCGGCACTTCCAAAAAGCGCGTTCCATACCAGGAAAGCCCAATCACGCCTAAAATTAGGATGCCGAACAAAAACCGTGTCGCAACGGCAAGCGCCGAGGCCCGCTCGCGCTCCGGCCGCTCATCAGGCGGCTCTTCGCCCTCCGGCTGGGGCTTCTCCGGCAGAGGCCGGGGCTGACGCCTTGCGGCCGGCTTGTCATCAGCCGCGCCGGAAGAACCGGCGGCCTCGATCAGCGGGGACCAGTTCAGCGGCTTGCCGGTTCTGAGGGCGGTGTGAATAGCCTGCAAATCCGTCATCAGCGCGGCGGCGGTGCGGTAGCGCCTCGCGGGGTCTGTGTGCAGGCATTTTTGGACCAGGCCGTCGAGGGCCGGTGGAACGCCGGGGTTCACATCGCGGGGGGAAGAAACGCGGACGCCGCCGGCAAGCGGCACAACGCCGGTCAGCATCTCGTACAGCATCGCGCCCAGTGCGTAAATGTCGCCGGCAAAAGTCGGGACGGCGTCGGAGCGCAGACCAAGTTCCGGGGCAAGATACGCGGCGCGGTTCGGCTCGTCACCCTGCGCGGCAATGACCGCGCCGTACACAAAATCAGCGGTCTTGATCTGCCCTTCCGGGCTGAGCAGCACATGACCGGGCCGCAGGTCCCCATGCGGTGTTCCGGCCTGATGCGCGGCGACGAGGGATTCCGCGACGGCAACGGCAATATCGGTGGAAACAGCCAGCGTGAACGGCGCGATGCGCCGGATACGCTCCTGAAGCGTGATGCCCCGGAGCTGCTCGCGGACGACATACAGGTCATTGGTGCCTTCCGCCACGCCCTGGTCAAACACCTGCAAGATGCTCGGATGCGTCAAAGGCTGCGCTTTCTGGACCGCCGCTTGGAACTCGCGGCGCAGCAGCGTGTTTCCCCCGAACACGGACGCCGGCACGACCTGAAGCGCGACCACGCGGCCTTCTTCCCGGTCACGCGCTTTGACAAACTCATACGGCGGCGTATCCGGCCCCGGCGTTGCTTCCAGTATTTCGTAACGCGGATTAACTGCCTGTATTGACAACGAGCGGAACTCCTTACGCGGCCTTTAGGAAATTACGGATAGGAAATCAGGAAGACCAGCGGAACTGCGACCACGAGCCGTTTGTGTTGGGCAAATGCCAGCGCAGGCCAAGACCGGTATCATGCAGGTCGTTCACCACGCTGCGCCCGACAGTCCAGCGCGGTCCTTCGGCAAATCCGACGCCGTCCACCGTGATCGGCGACCCACTGCGGCTCATTACCTGCGCCGCTTCGCCGTCAAACAAGCCCGGCACAATTGTTTTGTAGCCGTGCGCCGTCTTCATGAAGCTAATCGGCACGCTTTTGACCGGACGGCCCGGCCCCGGCCATTCGCCGTGCGCTTCCAGCAGACCCAGCAGCGCCGTTCGCTGCGCCGGAGTAGCCCGCGCATCTAAATAAACCACGCCCGGCTGCGCTTTCTCGGCTTTCATCGCCATGCCCTTCATGCCGGGCTTCGTGCAGCAGGCCGAGCCGCCGTGCGCGTCTACGGCCCCGTCAATCGAGATCATGGACAGGCCGCTCACGTCGGTCCCCTGATAAACGGCATGGTCCAAATGGTAGACTGCCGCCAGGGCGCAGTTGTCCGGCCCGTTCTCAAACATGCAGGGGCAGGCATACGCGCAGGAGCATTGGTGGATGCACACGCCCGATGCCTGGTAATTTGGGGACGCCGACAGCGGCGAAAGGACGCCGAAGAGCAGCGCCGCCGACAATAACTTGGAAAGCCGCATCGAGATTACTTTCTATTCTTCGTTACTTTCTGTTCTTCGACTTGCTGAAATAGCGCCATGCGCCAAAGCCCGCAGAAATCAGCAGCATCAGCGCATACAGCGCCGAGGCCGAGACGGTGTAGCGCCCAATCAGGCCGGGCAAAAAGTAGCCGCCGAAGTAGAACACGCCCACCGCCAGCACCCAAAGCGCCAGCAGCCAGTCTGCCCACGCCGGCGGTTCCGTCATTTTGTCTCCGGCGATTTCGCCGGTGACGCTGCATTTGATGACTTCGCATTTGATGACTTCGCAT
>CAXUBO010000132.1:5723-11679 GCA_964249345.1 uncultured Armatimonadales bacterium
GCATTTGATGACTTCGCATTTGATGACTTCGCATCTTGCGCGGTCAGCGTAACATCGACTTCCTGCGGAACGTCTTGCAGGATCGTCACGGAAATTGTTGATTTCTGGTAGCCTTTTTTCGTAGCCTCCACCTGGTAAGTGCCGGGGTCAATGCCGTCCAGAATGTAAGAGCCGGACTTGTCGGTGGTCACGGTTCCTTCCCCGGTCAGGGAGATTTTGGCGCCCGCAACCGGCTTGCCGGACGCATCTGTCACTTTTCCCTGCATGGTGCCGAAGGTGCTGGCATGGGTAATGCTCGCACCAAAAGACAATGCCAGCGCCGCCGAAGCCAAAAGAGCGGGCAAAGAAAGAGCGGGCAAAAACAGCTTTGTTTTAACCAAGATAATTATCCTCCAAATTTACTTCAAACAAGTGTCAGTGTTCCAAACATTGCTGCCGCCTCAAAGCCTTCTCAATCGCGGCGGCGGGAACCGAGTGGCCCGGCGTCGCCCGGCCTATCGCCTCCATCAGCACGAAACGGGCCGACCCGCCGATGCTTTTCTTGTCCCAGGCCAGCAGCCGGACGATTTCTGAAACCGAGTGCGCCGGGTCCAGGCGCACGGCAAAACCAGCGGACTGAAGCAAAGCCAGCAAAATCGCCGTGTCTTCCCGGCTTGTCACGCCCGCTTCCTCGCCGATCAGCGCCGCCGAGACCATGCCCAATGCTATCGCCTCGCCGTGCGTGTAAACCCGGTAATGCGTCAGCGATTCCAGCGCATGGCCGACCGTGTGGCCGAAGTTCAGAATGGCCCGCAGGCCATCCTCACGCTCGTCCTGCTCGACGATGGAGGCCTTAATCGCGCAGGAGCGGGCCAGCACAAAGCCAAGCTCCGGGGAAGTCAGGGCCAGAAGACCAGCCATCTCGCGATGGAGCAGCACCGCAAAAGCGTTGTCGGCTATTATACCATATTTGATGACTTCGGCAAGACCTGAGCGCCGTTCCCGCTCCGGCAGCGTTTCCAGCGTTTCCGGGTCAATGACCACTAACCGGGGCTGATAAAACGCGCCGATCAGGTTTTTGGCCCCGCCGAAGTTCACGCCGGTCTTGCCCCCGACGCTGCTGTCTACCTGGGCCAGCAGCGTCGTCGGCACCTGCACGAAGTCGAGGCCCCGCGTGTACGTCGCCGCCGCAAAGCCCGCCAGGTCGCCGATAACCCCGCCGCCCAGCGCGATTATGACCGTTCGCCGGTCAGCAGAAAGACGATGCATCGCCCTGTAAAGTTCCTCTGCCGAGGCCAGCGTCTTGGAAGCCTCGCCGGGCGGCACGGAAACGGCTTCGGCGCGAAACCCCGCACCGCGCAGGCTCTCCGCTGCCGCCGCGCCGTACAGCCGGGCGATTTCGGGACTGGAAACGACCACGGCCAGACGCCCGTCTGCTCCGCCCACTCGCGCCGCCGTTTCCGATCCCAAAGCACGGAGCAGGCCGCGCCCGACCAGAATATCATACGACCGGGCGCCAAGATTGACACGAACAGTTTGCATTTCGATGTGCGTGTTTTCGATGTGCGTACTTTCTTTCATCGCAGCGGTAATCGTTCCATCAAACGCGCTGCGCCTTCTTCCGAGTCGGCGCAGTCCGACGTTTCCAAAACAACGTCCGCCAGCGCCGCGTACACCGGCTCCCGCGCCGTCAGCAGGTCTTGAATACGCCGGAGCGGATCGGCTTGATGGGCAGCCAGCAGAGGCCGCTCGTGGAGGGAATGCGCGACGCGGGACAAAATGGCCTGGGGCGCGACATGCAGCCAAACGACGGTGCCGATCTGCTTCAACAGCGCCGCGTTCTCGGCCTTCAGCGGCGTTCCGCCGCCCGTGGATAAAATGAAAGGTGCGCCTTGCGCTTCTGCCAGAAGCAGCAGCAGCGCCGTCTCCTGCGCCCGAAATGCTTCTTCGCCGTCTTCCGCGAATATCTGCGGGACCATCTTGCCGGCCCTCCGCTCGATTTCCTTGTCCGTATCCAGGTGCCGCCGGCCCGTGCGCCGGGCCAGCGCCCGCCCCACCGCGCTTTTCCCCGTCCCCATAAAACCAATCAAGACTAGGTTACTCGTCTTTTTCAACTTCCCGCGCCTCCGCCCGCGTCATCGGCTTCCGTGCGCCGTGGCGCACACTCAAAATGTAGACGGTGGCCGGATCGCCATTAGCTTCCTGAATAGTAAACAGGATGCGGTAAACACTGCTGCGGGGACTCAACGAATAAAGCGCGACATGAACTTCCGACTGAAACAGCCAGCTTTCGCGAGCCGCAGCGCAGCGTTCTGGATAGCTGGACAACTCTGCAAAAAGAGCAAGCAAGCATTCATTGGTTCGCGATGTTGACGCCGGGAAAATCCGCAAGCCGAATAATTTGGCTTTTACGATTAAAACCGCTTCCATATTGGGGGCAGCTCCAATGTAACGGTCATCTTCTTTCTCCTCGGCGGTATCTGTCACTGCGCGGTGCGGGCGGCAACGGTCTGCTGGTAGTGGTCGTAGTTGGACTTCATCTCGCTGAGGCTGTCGCTGCCGAACTTCTCGCACATCAATTGGGCCAGGACAATGGCGACCATCGCTTCGCCGATCACGGCGGCGGCGGGGACGGCGCAGACATCGGAGCGCTCGGCAAACGCCGGAACGCCTTCTTTCGTTGCCAGGTTGACCGAGGGAAGCTGCTTCATCAGCGTGGCAATCGGCTTCATCACAGCCCGGACAACCAGTGGCTCGCCGTTGGTCATGCCGCCTTCCGTGCCGCCGGCATTGTTGGTGCCGCGCCGGAACTTGGCGTCGCCATTCTCTTGCGCGGAGTCATAATAAAATGCATCGTGGACCTGAGAGCCGGGGATGTCGGCGGCACCGAAGCCGATGCCGATTTCGACGCCTTTGATGGCCTGAATGGACATCAAGGCCTGCGCCAGCTTGCCGTCAATTTTCGTGTCCCAATGCACATGAGAACCCAAACCCACCGGCAGGCCGAGCGCGACTACTTCAAATGTGCCGCCGAGCGTGTCCCCCCGGTATTTGGCGTCATCAATGGCGGCAATGATGCGGGCTTCGGCGTCTTTGCCGGCCACTCGCACGGGGCTGTCTTCGGCCAGCTCGCCGACGCGGCGCAGGTCTAGGGGACCGGCGGATTTGATGCCGCCGATGTTGACGACATGGGACGCAATGGAGATGCCGAACTCGGACAGCAAAAGACGCGCGACCGCGCCGACCGCGACTTGCGTCGCCGTGTTCCGGGCCGAAGACCGCTCTAAAATGTTGCGGAGGTCGTCGTGGCCGTACTTCATCATGCCCGCATAATCGGCGTGGCCGGGGCGCGGCACGGTGATTGTCTTGGTTTCTTCTTCGCCTTCAGGCAAAGGCTCAACGGACATCTTCGTGGTCCAGTTGGCCCAGTCCCGGTTGCGGACGACCAGTGTGATCGGGCTGCCTAAAGCGCGTCCAAACCGGATGCCGCTGAGTATTTCCGCCGTGTCCGACTCGATCTTCTGCCGCGCTCCCCGCCCGTAGCCGCCCTGCCGGCGCTTGAGCTGGGCATTGATTGGCCCAGCGGTAATCGGCAGTCCGGCGGGGACACCTTCAACAATCGTGGTCAGGGCGGGGCCGTGGGACTCGCCGGCAGTTAAAAATCGGAACATAGTACGGATTATACCTGAAAAACGGCCCGGCGCAGGGAAGCGTCACAGAAAAAAGACCTCACCCGGCAGCAAGCTGCCACCCTCTCCTCAAGCAAAGGAAAGGGCCGGAACAAAGTTCCGGGGTGAGGTTCTTCGGCGGCTATGTCAGAAACTTATGCCAGAAACTTATGCCAGAAACTTATGCCAGAAACTTATGCCAGAAACTACGGCGAGACGCTGATGCTTTCGCCGCCGTTGGCGTTCGCGGCCCCGCTGTCGTTGTTGTCGGCGATAATCGTCGGCGTGACAAAGATGAGCAGCTCCTGGTCGTTGATCTGTTTGTTGCGGGTGCGGAAGATGCCGCCCAGGTACGGAATGTCTGCCAGGATCGGAATGCGCTGGCTGGACGCCGATTCCTGCTTGCGGACCAAGCCGCCCAGCACCATCGTGTCGCCGCTGCGGACGGTTCGCAGCGTGGTCAGCGTCTGCGTGACGGTCGGCGGGATGCCGCCAACCGACGGCTGGCCGGTTGTATCGGAGATTTGCGGCTGGAGCAGCATGGTCACCGTGTCGTCGCTGTTGATGCGCGGCGTGATGTTCAAAAAGGTTTGGATCGGCAGCAGGTTTGCCTGGTTGCTTTGGGTCGTGCCGCCGGCCACGCCGCCGTTCGAGACGACAGCCTGCGTAAAGAATGGGATTTCCGTGGTGACCTGAATGCTTGCCGGAACGTTGTTAGTGGTTGTAATGATCGGCGCTTGGACGACTTTGCCGCGAGTGCGGGTCAGGGTCTGGAAAAGCTGGGCGACAATGTTGCCGGTTGCGTACTGCAAAAACGTCGGCTGCACGCCGCTGACCGTGCCGCCAAAGCTTCCCGTCCCCTGGCCGGAGGAAACTTCCAGGCCCGGATAAGGCACAAGGTCAAAGTTGACGCCCAGCGCGTCCACATCAGTCACGCTGGCGGTGACAAACTCAACTTTCACCGAGACCTGGCGCGGAGCAACATCTAGAATCTTGACGATCTGCTTGACCTGATTATAGCCGTCGGGCGTGGCTTCCACCAGCAGCGAGTTGTTGCTTTGAAGCGCGAAGATGCGTGCGACGCCCGCCGGAAGCTGGGCTTGTGGCCTGCCGTTCGCACCCGGCTGTCCGTTCTGCGGGGCAAACGGGTTATTGTTGCCCGCACCCTGCTGGAAAGGGTTCTGGTTACCGTTGAAGCCGCCGCCGTTGAAGCCGCCGCCGTTGAAGCCACCACCGTTGAAGCCGCCGCCGCCAAAACCGCCGCCGCCAAAACCGGGGAACTGGTTGGCCTGATCCGGGGACGCGAGATCGGCGCTGCGATGCTGCGAATAGTTGGCGGCGTTCGGCCCAGTATTGCCGGTTCCCATTGGGACCGAGGGATAACCCAAAAACTGCGGGTTTTGGGAGAACTGCGCGTTGGAATTGGCTGAATTCGCTGTCTGCGGGACCGAGTAAACATCTGGGCGAAACTGCGGCAGCGGCGCCGGCCTGAACGGGTCCATGTCCACGACATCCCGGTCCCAGTGCATGAGTTTAAGGATGTCGGCAGGAACCGCGTGCTGCAAAACGATTGAGCGGTATTGCAGCTCGCCGGGCGCAAACTTCGCTTCCGGGTTGCTGTCGTCTGCTTGCGGGGCCTGCGGTGAGGGAGCGGAAGAAGCAGGGGTCTCCGGCTGCGACGCGCCGCCGCCAGCTTCCGGCTCAAAGACATAAACGCCGTCACTGTTCAAGCTGACTTTCGCCCCGGCACTCAGCGCGACCATACGCATCGCTTTTGCTATGCCATCATCCTCTAAATGCACATTGACCGGCTTAAACGCCGCGTCGCCGTCCCGAACCAGCGCCTCTACATGCGCCCGCTGTTCCAGCATCCCGACAACGGCATGAAGGTCGCCGCCAACGACATCAATGCTGACAGTCTTGCTGGAGTCCGGCAGGCTCTGGGCGGACGCGGAGGCTGTCAAGCTTCCCAGCGCCAGCAGGCCGCAGGCAGCGGTCAATCCTGATCGTCTTTGACCTAATCGTCTCTGATATGAACCCATGAACTGTCCTCCTAAACGAAATGTGTGAAACGAAATGTGTGAAACGCGATGTGCGAAACGCAATGTGTGAGATGTCAAAACTAATGGTGATAAAGCGCAGGCAAGCGCGAATAAGCAAAGCGCGAATAAGCAAAGCGCGAAGCAGGTGATGCTGCTGGGGAGACCGGAACGAGAGGAGCTGAAAAAACGAGGGGGAACGGGCGGTTCTTTTCAGAAGCCGCCCATCCCAACGGGAACTACGAGTCAGGAAGCGCGAATATCAGCGGC
>CAXUBO010000133.1:0-5518 GCA_964249345.1 uncultured Armatimonadales bacterium
ACAAACTCACTTTTTCGTTTTCGCCGGGTTGGTCGGGCTTGCCGGTGAGCGCGACTTTCGCCAGGCTGATGGCGTGGACAATTGGGGAGGCTGGGCTGTCCCAGTATTCGGCCTGGTCGGCATTAACTTTGATCAGCGCGATGTCGGGTTCATCGGGGCCATTGGGAAACCAGGCTTTAAGCTGCGGCTGCCACAGTTCTTTGATCTTGGCCGGGTCCCGCACCAGCTCGGCGCGGCCTGACAGCGAAACATAAGTTTGGGTCTTGGGGTCGGAGAATGCGACATTGACATAAGGCCGGTTTTCGATCTCATAAACTTTTGGGCTGCTGCCGTAAGTAAAGAACCAAACATCGCCGTCAAACTCGACTTCTTTGTTGGAAGACATCGGGCGCGAGTGCAGGCGGCCTTCGGCGTCCAGCGTCGTCAGCATTCCAAAGTCAATGGATTTGATGAGGTCGGCGATCTTTTTGACTTGCTCCGGGTGCGTGGTATGGTCAGACATGGGGTGATCCTCTCAAAATGTTCTGATGAACTGTTACCCGAAAACGGGTGTTGAAGCAACATCACACACTCACTTGAGTCAAGGAAACTGAGGAACATCCGATAAATAATGCAGTCCGATTTGCTGTCCGAATGACGCTTTTGCTGGCCGGTCTCTTCTTCTGCACGCCGCTGATTTGGGCTGAGCCGCCCATGACTGCACCGGCGGCAAGACCCGCGCCGCAGTACCCGGTAGACCCGCGCTTTTACGACTACGACCAGTCCGCGCCGTTTCCCGTGACCGAGACGCCTTACGGCGCTGAAAACGCAGTAACGATCACGCGGATTACTTACCCCAGCATTGTTCAGACTCCGTACGCCGTCAACAATGTGGTGACGGCGTATTTGTTCCTGCCGCCCGGCCCCGGTCCGCATCCGGCGATGGTCGTGCTGCATGAGTGGAACCCCAGCTCAACCCGCAGCGGTTTTCTGCTGTGCCGGGCCATCGCCCGCGCCCAGGTCGCGGCATTGATGGTGGTCGAGCCGTACAGCTTGAACCGGACGCCAATGAATGCAGATCAAGGCGACGCGCGGATTTTGTCGGGCAATGTCCCGCACATGGTCGGTGCACTGCGGCAGGCTGTTTTGGATGCCCGGCGCGGCCTAGATTATCTTGGGAAGCGGCCTGACATAGACCCTACGCGCATGGGTGTTGCCGGCATCAGTTTGGGCGGGATTCTCAGCGGCGTCGTGGCGGGCGTGGACCCGCGCGTCAAAGTCGCCTTAACTTTGGTGGGCGGCGCGGACTTTCCGAAAGACCTTTGGGATGGCCCTTTGACGGCTCCATTTCGGCGTCAGATTGTCCACGACGGCTACACATACCAGGCTTACATGGCGGCCATGGCTCCCGTCGACGCGACTTCCTGGCTGCCCCAGCGCCATTTCAACCCGGAAAACGTGCTGATGATCAACGGCCGCTATGATACGGTTATCTCCCCGAATCAGGCCAAACTGCTGGCGTCTGACTTCGGCGGGACGCACATTGTTTGGCTCGATTCAGGCCACTACGGCGCACAGTTCAGCGCCGGGCCGGCGTCGGACCTTGCCGTCAAGTTCCTGCGGGCAAGGTTCTTCGGTGAGACAGCCGGGTTTCATCGCCCGGACGGCCTGCCGGCGACGACCATCAAGCTGGGCGTTTTGTTAGGGGGCCACGAAGGTCTCAGCCCAGTCATCGCGGTTCCGGTCATCAACTTTGACGGGCCGGGCCGCTACACGGTGGACGGGCAGGTGACGCTGCATGGCCTGTCCGCCGCGCTCTCCACCCGGATCGGCCTTCTCTCGTCGGTAGGCGTCGAGTTTCCGGTTTTCCACGGCACGACCAAGCCGCGCCCGTTCGTCATGTTCAGCGTCACGCTTTAGACTGCCTCCAGCCCCAATAATGGGGTCTACTGGGTCAGCCGCCGGCGAATCTCGCGCACGGCCTGGATTCCGCCGATCACGATGGCAGCGGCGGCCAGCGCGTAAATCCACCACGGCAGGCCGCGCCCGAACACAAAAACGTAGGTATAGGGCAGGAACCAAAAAAAGACGCCCAGCGCGATGACGCCCGCGCTGGGCTTTTTTTGGCGTACCCGCGACGCAAGCCAGGCCATTGTTCCCCAAAACAGGGGGTGATGGGCCAGGTACAGCACGGCAAACAGCCACGGATTCACGCCGTACTGCGTGCCGATTTGGGTAATGTGGTGCCATGTGAACAGCATAATATAAAAGCCACGGAGTTTATTGCGTGGTTGCCTTGACTCCTTCTCCTTTTTCGGCTATACTTCCCCCGCAACAAACGTACAACCCAAAAAACAAACGTACAATCTAAAATCGAAACAACTTCATCGTATCAACGCCTCGGTGCGTCGCGGTCAACGCGGCGCTTAAATGGGGAAGTCCGGTGCGTCCTGCTTTCACTTTGCTTTTAAAGTGAAAGCCGGACAATTCCGGCGCTGTCCCGCAACTGTGACGGCGGCTTTTTCTTGAGAATTTTTCTTCGGAAAGGCCGCTCAGCCAGACTACCAGCCGAAGGTGCCTGAAAGACAGCCGTCTTTCCAATTCCCAGCCTGCGTCAGACAGGCGAAAGGAAACCGTTCGTGTCTCACCACCTCGGCGGCCTGCCCCAGCGCAGGCCCTTACCCGCGCTTGCGTCGGCGGCGTTTACGCTCATTGAGCTGCTCGTCGTCATCGCGATTATCTCTGTTCTTGCCGCGATTTTGTTTCCCGTGTTTTCCCATGTCCGCGAGAACGCCCGCCGGACCGTCTGCGCGTCCAACCTGAAGCAGCTTGGGCTGGCCTGGCTCATGTACGCCGACGATTACGACGAACGCGCCTGCCCTTCCTACAACAAGCACAACAACATCGGGGACGCGAACGATGCCTGGGACTTTCATCAAACTTCTCCCGGCGTTTGGACCACCGGCTTTCTCGGCGTCTACACGAAAGACGGCGCCATTCATGGCTGCCCGGACAACCCCTTCCAATCTGCGCCCGGCAGCCGGCCTTTCAATGGCTACGGCTACAACGCGACCTACATTGGCGGCGATCTTGGGACGCCAAGCGGCGATTATCCCGCCTGTGCGCTCGCGCAGATTGTCATGCCGTCCCAGACCGCCGTGTTTTCCGATGCCGGCTTTGGACCGCCGGACACCCCCGACAATTTCCTGCGGGCGCCCAGCGAAGCACAAGCCTACCTCAACTCCGGCAACACGGATTTCCGGCATGACCTCACCGCGAACGTCTGTTATGCCGACGGCCATGTGAAGTCCGTCCATGACACGGCCCCCGCCGCGCTCGGCACCGCTAGCCCTCAGTGGGGCGAGCTGTCCTCCGACGACTCCGCCTACGGCCCCGGCATGATGCCCTGTTCCTTTTATCGTCTTCCCTAGCAGTCACTCTTTTCCAGCAGTCACTCAGCTTATTCACACCAGGAGAACACCATGAGAGCATCTTTTTCCCGCCCTATTTTTGCCATGCTTCCTCTCGCATTTGTGCTGGCAGGCACGACCGCCGCGCATAGCCAAAACTATGCCGCAAGCGTCGTGAGCACTTCTAATCTCGGCACAAACCCTTCCTACAACGACCCAAGTGCGGCTCTTGGGCAGCCGACAACCCTGTCTTTTGACGGGACCAACACCTTCCATTCTTCTATGGTGTACCCGGCCTACGGCACCACGCCCGCCGGCGCCAACACGCTGGTCTCCCTGGGAAGCTCAGGGCTTGGAACAATTGTTGTCCAGATGGCTTCGCCGATCACGCACAGCGACAGCCACTGGTACGGCGACGACTTCATTGTCTACGGCAATGCTCAGGTGTTCAGCACGAACTTTGCGATTATCACGCCGACCACGGACATGAGCCAGATTGTCGTCGGCAGCACCTACGGCATCTACCAGAACGGCGTCCCGCAGGTCAGCGTCAGCGCCGACGGCATTCATTTTGTGCCGCTGACGACCACGCAGACATTTTTCCCGGAGAACGCTTACTCCTGGGCCGGCATTTCTGCGTCGGACCCGACCGGCTGGGGAGCGCAGAACAATTTTACCGAGCCGGTCAATCCGGGCCTCTCCGCGTCGTCTTTGTTCGGTCAGACCGTCGCGTATGACGACGACTCGCTTTACAACGGCGCGGCAGGCGGACAGGCTTTTTCGCTGGCCGGCAGCGGCCTGTCCACCATCAATTACATTGAGTTCACCGGCTACGGCAACATTGACGGCGTCGTTGGGGTCAGCAACAACCCGGCGTCAGTGCCGGAAGCGTCTTCCGTCGTTTCCTTCGGCCTGCTGCTGGGCTTTGGCGTCTTTGCCGTGCGCCGAAAGAAAATCACGGCCTGATTTGGGCGTAAAGATGAGGCTGCCGACCATCGGCAGCCTCCTTTTTTGCATGAGCCGGCTGGAAGATAAGTTTTTTCGCGTTTCTTGTCGCACAAAACAAAAAGCAGTTTGCATTACTTCCCGTGGCGGCAACAACAGGGTAGAACAAGGCGGCAAACAAAATTATGAAAATCGTCTCGCTCCTGCCGAGCGCCACCGAAATTGTTTACGCGCTGGGCTTAGAAAACAATTTAGCCGCACGGACGCACGAGTGCGACTACCCGGCGGAAGTGCTGGAAAAGCCGGTCATCACGCGGAGCATCCTGCCGGAAGGTCTGTCGTCCGGTGAGATCGACGCTGCGGTCCGGGAGCAGCTCAGCAGCTCCCATTCGCTGTACACGATTGATCAGGCGTTGCTTTCGAAAATCCAGCCCGATGTCATTTTAACGCAGCAGCTTTGCGATGTTTGCGCCGTTTCTTATGACACTGTTCTTGCAGCCGTCCATGCCCTGCCCGCACCGGGGCCGCGTCTAATTAATCTGGAACCGACTTCTTTGGAAGCCGTTTGGCAGACAATTTTGCACGTCGGCGCGGCCACCGGATGCGAAGGAGAAGCGGCGCAGGTGACGGCAGCCTTGCGGGCGCGTGTGGAGACCGTGCGGGAACGCGCGGCGAGGGCAAAAACGCGGCCCCGGACAGTGCTGCTGGAATGGCTGGACCCTTTGTTCTGCGGCGGCCACTGGGACCCGGAGCTTGTCGAAATCGCCGGCGGCGTGGACGGTCTGGGCCGAAAGCACGCGCCGTCTACGACGATTACTTGGGAAAGCGTGCAGAAGTTCGCGCCGGAAGTGCTGGTGGTGGCTCAATGCGGTTTTGGCACGGAGCGCACGGCCTGCGACATGGAAGCCTTTTCGCGCCTGCCGGGCTACGCAGGCTTGCCGGCGGTCCAAAACCGCCGCGTCTACATAGTAAACGGCTCGGATTATTTCAGCCGGCCCGGCCCGCGCCTTGCCGACAGCCTGGAGATTTTGGCCTCCCTCATTCACCCGGAGCTGTTTGGTCCGATCCCTCTGTCCCCGGAACAAGTCAGGCCGTGGAACCCGTAAGAAACACTTCCCCCACTGCACAAAAATTCACGACAAAAATTCACTTTCCGCCGAAAATTAACCGAAAAGAAATTAACC
>CAXUBO010000133.1:5618-11672 GCA_964249345.1 uncultured Armatimonadales bacterium
AAATTAACCGAAAAGAAATTAACCCAAAAGAAATTAACCCAAAAGATAAGGTCTGCTGCGTGAACACTTCTGTCTTAGATTTCCCCCTGTCTTTAAACAACATCGCCGTGCTGCCGCATACGGTCTGCGAGTTTGGCGTGGAAGCACGCAGGCCCGGCGGCGCCTGGGAAGCGGCCTTCAACGGCCCGATCCAGCTCTGGGCCGAGGCCGACGGCGAAACAACTTACGCCGTTACGGTGCGTGTGTCCCGCATGAAGGACCCGGTCACGCGCGAGCTGTATTCCACCAACATTGTCTTTTATCTGCCGGAAGCCGCCATGTCCGGGATGCACAATGTTTATGACATGGCCGGGCGGTTCCCGCTGACGCGCCTGCGCGGCCCGCGCACTCCTGTGCCGCATTGCCCTCCGCGTCCCGGCAAGCTGTGGTACGATGCGAACCCGGAAGGCATCATTATGGAAGATGTGCGATTAGCGCCGGTCACGCTGCCGAGCGGGCGTCCCGGCTTCTTCGCGACAGGTCAAGGCTACCGGGGAAAAGTGATGCTGCCGGATGGCCTCTTTATCCATGATGTCGGCGTGTACGGCGGCTATCTGGACCCGCAGGAGCGTCCGGCCCAACTGGAACTCACGCATTTGTTCGGCGGCATTGAGTTTGGCGCACAAAAGACCGGCAGGCAGGAAGATTTGTTCTTGACGGAGCTTGGCGAGGGCATCTATGTTAAAGGCATTATCGGTAACGTCACCCAGGAGCTGCATGTGGAGTCGTACAAAAACTCGGTGCGCCTGCCGGCGCCGGTCCCCGGCAAAACGCTGATCGGGGCGCGTTCCATGAGCGAAACCAAGCTGCTGCCGTACTTTGAGAGCGCCGATCCCGCCGGCCTGTCCGGCTACCGCCTGCGCGGTTTTATTGACGGCCTGCCGGGCGCGGTTGGCTTGGACACTTGGCAGCGGGTCATCCGCGTCGGCCTCGGAAGCAACTTCATTGAGTGTCCTGAGCTGGGCGGCTACCTGGGCCTCATCCATGTCGTGCTGGAGCGCAACGAGGTCCATCACCCGGAAACGATGGACCCGCAGCACCCGGACATTGAAGAACAGTACGAAGGCTGGATGGTCCGGCTGGATTTTGACGAAGATGGCTGCCCGGCGTTCAGAGCCTGCCTGCGGGCGATCACGCCCGACGATGTCCCCCGCTGTTACGCGGGGCGAGGCGAGCTGTTTACGACCAAGCGCGTGGCGTTCCCCATTTCTTTGTACCGCACCGGCAATACGCTGGAAGCCGCTTACGGCTGGGGCGACCGTGCGCTGTTCCAGGCTCAGTTTGACTATCACACGGTCGTCAGCCGCCTGTCGGGGTTCTAAGACCCCCTAGCCCATTCAAACGGTGGCGGGGGCTGGGGGATCCACCCTAACCGGCTGCCCGGCCTCACGCAGAGTGAGGGAAAGACGAGTGAACGGCGGCGGCTCCGGCAGCGCGGCGCGAAACGTGGCGCTTTCGCCGGGGCGCACCGGCCCGGCAGTCAGGTAGGCGTTTTCACAGGTGTCCGGGCCGGCCGCGTGAGCGAAGACCAGAACGACGGACGTATAAGTCAAGGCCAGCCGGCCTGTGTTGACAATCCGGCCGGTGACTTCCAGGCCATGAGTGGTATGCTTCGTGTGCAGGCTTTGGACCGAAGCTTGGTAGTCGGCACGCAGACCCGGCCCCGTGCCGGCGCCCTGCGCGTGTGCGGTCGGCAGCACGGCCTGGGCCGCGCCGAGCGTCGCCAGGGCGGCGGCGCAAACGCAAAGCGTCGGAGAAAATCGCATGGTTGGTCCCTCTTGCCCGGATTATCGGCAGCAAGAGCGCAAAAACGCAGAGAAGCTACGGAAAGCCTTGACAGGAAACGCCGAAATAGGCTATGATACAGTGCTTGCGGCGAAAGCGCAGCGGGGTGTAGCTCAGTTTGGTAGAGTGCTCGGTTCGGGACTGAGAGGTCGCAGGTTCAAGTCCTGTCACCCCGATAAGAGAAAGCGCGGGGCATTGCCCCGCGCTTTTGTCGTTTTCTTTTTTGTCGTTTTCTTTTTTGTCGTTTTCTTTCGGTCAGGTTCGCGTCTTCCCGGAGCAAAAATGCGCCTTTCCTTCGCTTTCACTCTGCTGCTTGCGCTCCCATTGCAGGCGATTTCTTCGGCCCTTCCCGCGTCCGCTGACGTTCCCGCCGCGTCCGCTCCCCTGCGGATTGGACTGGACCACACGTTTCGGCACTCCACGCTTCTTTTGATCTCCTGCGCCCGCCCTTTAACGCTGCGTGATGCTGTTACCAACCGCGTCCTCGCTCATGGCGCAAGCGGCGCCGTCTACCAAATCAGCGTGTCCCCCGCCGGGCTGACTTTGGCACGCGCCGATGCTCTTCAAGACACCCCGCTGCCGAACGGCGGCGCGGCGGCGCTGGCGGCGCTGCCGGGGCCGGGCGGCTTCCTGAAAATCGCCCGCATGGACAGCCGGCCTCTTGGCGCAAAAGGCATTCCGTGGCATGTTTACCGGGGGTTTTTGACCGTGCGGCGCGAAGCCGACTCCACGCTGCGGGTGATTAACACGGTGCCTCTGGAGCCGTATCTGTACGGAGTCATTCCTGCCGAAATTGGGGCGAATGTACCGATGGAAGCCATGAAAGCGCAGGCGGTCGCGGCCCGGACGTATGCGCTGAAAAACCGGGGCAAGTGCGCCGCCGAGGGATTTGACTTGGACGACACGACGCGCTGCGAGGGATATTTTGGTTTGGATGGCGAAACGGCGCTGTCCAATGCCGCCGTGGATGCGACACGCTCGGAGGTGCTGACTTACCACGGGCAGCTCATTGACGCAATTTTTTCCACGGACAGCGGCGGCATGACGGCGTGTGACCTGAGCGGTGACTGCCCTTACTTGCAGGCCGTGAAAGATGCCGACAGCGGCGACGGCCTGGACTATGCGGCGTCGGGACGCTACCACACCTGGACTTTCACGTTTACGCCCGCGCAGATCGCCGCGCTGCTGGCGCGTGACCCGCGCACCCATGTCAGCCGGTTTGTGTCGCTGAGCATTGACGGCGTTGACCCGTCAGGCCGGATTACGACGGCTACGGTTGCTGGAGCGGACGGCACGATTAAAACAGTCACCGGGCCGCAGCTCCGACAGATTTTGGGCTACGACACGCTGCGCTCTACGCGGGTTGTGCTGACGCGCACTCCCGGCGGCAGCTACCGGTTTGACGGCAAGGGCTGGGGACATGGGATGGGGATGTCACAGGACGGCGCGGTCGCCATGGCCGGACTTCCTTATCGGAAAACATACACGGAGATTTTAAGGCACTACTACGTCGGCGTGCAGCTTGTCAAAGACAGCGCCGCCGCCTCTATGAAGACGGCCGCCTCTATGAAGACGGCTGCGACTCGGTCTCATTCCGGCTCTCGGCCCGGCTTTTAATCGCTTCCAAAATCTTCTGCGTGTTGCCCTGCATCAGCCGGGCGACTACGGCCTTCAGGAGCGCCCCAACGAGCGGGATTTCCAGCTCATAATCAATCTCCGAGTGAAAAAGCGTCGTTCCCGGCGCGGCTTCCGTAAAGCGCCATGTCCCGCCATAAGCCGTGTAATCCCCTTGAAGCTGCTGGAAGCGCAGCTCATGGGCAGCTTCATCCCACAAATCTTCCTCGGTCCAGCGCACTTTCAGCTTGAAGTCGGATGCCACGGCGACCCACTCGCTGACGGAGCGCAGGCCGTCGGCGCTGCGCTCGGTGATGGCAACGCTTTCCACATCCGGCATGAACTGCGGAAATGTTTCCTGGTCACGGGCCGCGTCGAAGACGGCTTGCAGCGGGGCATTGACCAAAACGCTGTTTTCGATGTGGGGCATAGTAGAGGCTCTTAGTTGAGGCCAGACCGGAAGCCGGGGTTGTGGAAAACCCCGGCAGGAGATGTCCTTCGGACACGGAGAAGACAAATAAAACGGCTTCATCTTCGTCCGAAGGACGCTTCGTTGCCGCGGTTTTCCACAACCCCGGCATGACCTGCTCTACGCAAGCCGCCGAACGAGGCCGACAACCTTGCCGGCGATCTGGACATCATCAAAATACATCGGCTTCATGCGCTTGTTGGCGGGCTGAAGACGAATGCGCTGCTTTTCTTTATAAAAGCGCTTCACGGTCGCTTCGCTTTCAATCATCGCGACCACCGTTTCGCCGTTGTCGGCGGTCTGCTGGCGGCGCACGACAACGTAATCGCCGTCGTGAATGCCGTCGTCAATCATGGAATCGCCGCGCACCTCTAAAATGAATCCGTCGCCGGAAATAAAATCCGTCGGCAGCGGAAAAACGTCTTCGACATCTTCCACGGCCAAACGCGGCTTGCCGGCGGCGACGGTGCCGATTATCGGCACCTGAATGACCGACTTGCTCATCGGCCTCCCTTCCCCCATGCGGCTGTCGGCCGTGCCGCTCGGCGTCAGCTTGATGGCGCGGGTCAGCACGGCATCACGCTCAATATGCCCCTGCTCTTGCAGCGTTTTCAGATGGGCATGGACCGTAGACGACGACGACAGATTGACGGCGGTTCCAATCTCCCGCACCGTCGGTGGGTAACCGTGCGCGTCCATGTGGTGCTGGATATAATTTAAGATTTGTTTTTGGCGTGTGGAAATCGGCTTGTTTTGATAAGTAGGCTGAGTCATTTTGCATCTCCCAATGCGGCGCATCAGCGGCCAAACGCACTTAAAGAACAAAAAACAAGCGTTCGGCAACAGATGTTCGGCCTTAACGGAAAGTATAGCACAAAATGAGACATTTGACAAGCGGTTTGATTACAAGTCGCCGAAGCGGAGGCTCAGGCGTCCCGACTGCAAGCCGATGTGCATATGACGGTACTTGGTGAGGTAGTAAAACCCAACGCCCGCAGCAGCAAAGCCTGCCGCCGCACCGATGCCGAGCGCCCAGCGCGGACCGAGCGTATCGGCGACCCAGCCGACAATCGGAGCGCCGAGTGGCGTCCCGCCCAGGGCAATGGAAAGAAGAATCGCCATCACCCGCCCGCGCATGGCAGGCTCGGTCGCAAGCTGAACTGTGCTGTTTGCCGTCGTGGTAAAGGTCTGGGCCGCCATGCCAATCACGACAAGCGCAAGGCCAAAGAGCCAGAAGCTGGGCATGAGCGCCGCCAGCATCAACCCAAATCCAAAGAGCGCCGCGCCTGCGAAGAGGATGCCGGTGCGGGGCTTTTCCCGCCGGGCGGATAGGAGCGCCCCTGTCACCGATCCAACGGCCATGATAGAGGTCAAAAGCCCGTACTGGCTCGCCCCAGCGTGAAAGACCGTGACTGACATGGTGGAGATAAAGATCGGGAAGTTGAGCCCGAACGTGCCGATCAAAAACAGCATCAGCAGGATTGCCTTAAGGTAGGGACGCTGCCAAACATATCGAAACCCATCCGCCAGGCCCCCAGGAGTTCGGGTCGCTCTGTTTGTCCGGTGAAGCTCACCGACACGCAGGAAACTCAGCGAGCAAAGTACGGCGACAAACGAGGCCGCATTGATCAGAAAGACCCACCCGGAGCCGACAGCCGCGATCAGGACACCGGCAGCGGCAGGACCGATCATACGCGCCGCATTAAACGAGGTAGAGTTCAATGCCACAGCATTCGATAAATCCGCTTCGCCGACCAGCTCTGAGACAAACGTTTGGCGTGCAGGCGCGTCGAATGCAGTGACGCAGCCAAGCCCGAACGCGAACAAATACACCTGCCACAGTTGTACAATCCCAGCGACAGTGAGAAGCCCCAGCCCAAGAGCTAATATCCCCATGGCAGCCTGCGTGGTGATTAAAAGCTTACGCCGGTCGAAGTGGTCGGCGGCAAACCCGGTCAGAGGCAACAGCAACACTTGCGGGCCGTATTGGAGCGCCATAACCCCGCCGACAGCCGCCGCACTATGGTGAGTAAGCTGGGTCAAAACAAGCCAGTCCTGAGCAGTGCGCTGCATCCATGTTCCGATATTGGAGACAGCCGCCCCGCCCGCCCAGACCCGGTAATTAAAGCCGTTCAGCGAACGCAAAG
>CAXUBO010000134.1:0-10294 GCA_964249345.1 uncultured Armatimonadales bacterium
CGCCGCGCTGTAGCCTTTGGCATTCGCGGGGACCGGCGTGCCGCCCAGGGTGGGAATGAACGCCCGCAGGAAGTCGCGGTGCGCCGCTTCCACATAGGCGAACTGCTGCAAATACGCGAAGCCTGCTGCTGCCTGATTGGCGGTCAGCTTGCCGGGAGCGACGGCCAGGGTATACGCATTGGCGTTGTTCGCGGGCAGGGGGGCGGTGATGGGCTGGCCGGCGGCGACGTTGAGCGCCTGGCGGTACAAGTCCGCTTCCAGGGTTTCCAGGGTCAGCGCGAAGTTCAAAACGACGACGTTCTCGTTTTGGCCGGGGATTTTAGGAAAGTTCAGTGGGTCCGCGAAGGTGCCGAGTGGGTTGGTGGGCGTCTGGCCGGTGGTGTTGTCTTGGTTGTTGCCGCCGCCGCCGCAGCCTGCGAGGAGCGCCGCCGCTGCCGTGCCGAGTCCGGCGGCGGTCATGCGTGCCAGAAAGACACGCCGACTGACCGCGTCGCGCAGAAGGTCATTGGACATGAGATAAGTTCCTTTTCTAGTGCGTCGCGCTCCAGCGCAGGGGTTGGCCCTGTCAATGAAGACGCAAGAAGATGGCCGGATGAGGAAAGATTACGACACAAATATCGTCAGCAAAAAGTTCACAACGCGCCTGTCGTAATCATCCTATGAGGCCCTTTGATTATACAGCAAAAAACGCAGAATAACACGCCATTTGTGACAAATCCGTAACAAGTTCTTGGGATACGTTTATATGTTGAAGGTGGAACAAATGAGGCTTATTGACGCGGAAAATGGTGTTGAACACGCTCCCAGAGGCACGGAAAGCTTTTCAATAGACTTCGCCTATAATGTATGGTACACTGCCCTAAGAAGCCATCTATGAAAAAACTGCTGCGCCTCTATGCTCTACCCGCCCTGCTTTGCGCTCTGTCCCTGCCTGCGTTCTGTGACACAGTTCCGAAGGACAGGTTAAACTTTGATTGGGTCAAGTTTCCATCTTTAACCGTGCATTCTTCCCCAAAAACATTGGACAACTATGTGCAGTTCTTCCAGCAGCGCGGCTTTGCTGTCGTCAGCCGGCAGCAGAAGTTCAGCAAGGCCGGGCGTTTAGTTTCCTTCCACTTCCGCGCAGTTCGTCCCCCGGAAGACCCCTCGCCGGGTAACACAGGGAAGTCGGTCGAGTTCACATGGACGCCTCAATCCGGCTCGGCGAGCTTCGACTTCGGCTCAAGAATTTATAGAACAGGGCCAAACAGTCGGCCCTTGAAACCACTGCGCCCGGCGACGCCTGCGGTTCCGGCACAGCCGGGAACCTAAAAGACTTCACGAAGATACCCCCCTGCCCCCATTATTGGGGACTGAGGGCCGCTTCTCCCAACAAAAACGCCCGGCCCGCTTCGGAAGAAGCAGGCCGGGCGTTTTTGATGCGAGCGACTGAGCCGCGAAGCATTAGGCGGTTTGTGGGGTGGGCAGGAACACAAAGCCGTTGGGGCCGGAGATCGGGTTGATCTTGCCGGTGCCGCTGACGGTCGTATCGGGGGCAACCTGGCCGCCCAGGTAAAGAATGTCGTCGGGAGCGAGGGCCGTGTCCAGGCCGATGCCGCCGCCGGTGCCGGTGTCTTTGGTTGGATAAGCCAGTGGCGCGGTGGCAAGCTTCGGCGACTCGTTAAGCAGAGGGCTGTTCAGCAGGATCGCGACTGCCGCCGTGTGGCGGGCTTCCGTGCCGAGGATGGACGCGGCGGTTCCCAGATACGGGCCGCCGGGGGTCAGGCCGCCGGGGCCGGCGCCGCCCAGGTAGGCGGAAACGCCGGTCTGCTCGGCGGCGTACACAAGCTGGACGGTCTGAAGCCGGGTTAGGGGCGGGGTGCCGAAGCTGTTGGTGTCGGCAAAGCCGAAGTCAAACTTCGCGCCGGCGGTAACCGCCCAGTTGCCGCCGAGGGCTTTCTCCAGGAACGCCTGATGCGAGGCTTCGACGATGCCGAACTCGGCCAAGTAGGTGACATCCGTGCCAGTTAAATTGAGGCCGGTGATGGTCTGGCCCAGGCTGTCGGTGCCGCCGCCGGTGAGGCGGGCTAGGGCGTCTTTGTAAAGCTGGGCTTCCAGGGTTTCCAGCGCCAGGGCGAAGTTCAGGACTTTGATGTCCGGGCTGGGCGCGGACGTCAGGGCGGAGAACGGGCCGCTCGGAATGGCGACATTGGTGGTGCCGGCGGTATTTGGGTTCGTAGTGAAATAAAGAGTCGCATGCGTATATGCTGGCATGAGGTGAGGTTCCTTTCGTAGAATCCTACGCGAAAATGCTACATCAATAAAAAATTACATAATAAAGAACGGCTTGACGCCAGCCAGCACGGCAGTGGGCGTTTGGGCGTACTCAAACTCGTTGATCGCGCCGGGCGACGGCTGCGTGCCGCCGGCGCTGCCGGACGGGCCCGTGTCAATGCCGAGAATGTAGTTGATGCCCGCCGAATGCCGCGCTTCAGTGGTGTAGATGCTGGACGCAATCTGAACCAGGCCGGCGTCGGTCAAGTAGCCCGCCGCGCCGAGGTAGGCGGTGACGCCGGTTTCTTCCACTTTGCGGATCAGGGTCATAATGCCGCCGAGGTCGGAGCCGGCAAACGGCGCAACGCTGTAGCCTTTGGGGTTTGCGGGAACCGGGGTCGCGCCGGCAGCGGTGATCGCCGCCCGCAGAAAGTCGCGGTGGGCGGCTTCCACGGCGGCGTACTGCTGCAAATACAGGAAGCCGATGGGGGCCAGCGCCGGGCTTAACGTGCCGTTGCCGACCACCTGCGTGTAGGACAGGCCGCCGTCGGCGGGCAGGGGCGTCGTGAGCGGCTTGCCGGCGGCAATGTTCAGGCACTGGCGGTAGATGTCTGCTTCCAGGGTTTCCAAAGTCAGCGCATAGTTGAGAACAACGACGTTCTCGTTTTGACCGGGGATTTTGGGAAAGTTCTTGGGGTCCGCGAAGTTGCCGAGTGGGTTGGTGGGCGTCTGGCCGGTGGTGTTGTTCTGGTTGTTGCCGCCGCCGCTGCATCCGGCGATGAGCGCGGCTGCCGCCGTGCCAAGTCCTGCCGCCGCCATGCGGGAAAGGAACGTGCGCCGGCTGACGGCATCACGCAAGAAGTCCGGGGAGTCGATCATTGAGGAATACCCTTTCTGCAATCATGCCACGCTGGGCAAAATTCGTGCTGCGAAAATCCGCAACAGCCTAGTATACAGTGTATTTCGCTGTTTTTCCTTCTTTTGCATTGATTTCCGGTTACAATTGTTTCCTAAGAACAAACGCGAGGTGCGTAAGCTAAGAAACAGCCCCCCAAAATTTGGGTATCCTAAGCTAAGGAGCCTCTTTTTATGATTACCGTTGCCAACCGAATTTATGTCAAACCCGAATACGCCGAAGCGTTTGAAGCCGCGTTCCGGGAGCGGGCCGGCCTTGTGGACGGAATGCCCGGCTTTATCTCAAACCAAGTGCTGCGTCCTGCCAATGACGGCGATCCGTATGTCGTCTTCACGCTCTGGAACAGCCGGGAGGATTTTTTGAATTGGGTGCGCTCGGATGCGTTTATGAAGGGCCACGCGCAGTCGGGGACGCTGCCGCGTGACGCTTACCCTCAGCCAAACGTCCTGGAAATGCACGAAGTCGTTTCCGACTCATCGCGCCCCGGCATGGAGCCGGAGCCGCACGGCGGTCCGTTCAAGATGCACTAAAGTTTTCTGCACGGAGGTTCTGTGCATCCAGGGGGGTGTCAATGTCCAGAACGCCCTGGGGGAAGGGAATGCGCGTGACCGGGCCGGCGTAATTTTTGATGACCCGCCGTGCGCCTTCGTCTCCGGAGAGCGACAGCAGCGCCGGGAAAAGCGCCCGGCTAAACAGAGCGGGAACACCTAACCCCCCACCGTATTCACACGCGGCAATGGCGTGGCCTGTTTCGGCATAAGCCAAGAGGAGAGAATCCAGCAGGGCTGGGGAAACGCCGGGCTGGTCGCAGAGCATGACGACGGCGGCGTCCATCTCGCTGCCGCCGGCCTGCAAAAGCGCAGCAAGGCCCGCGCGGAGCGAAGACGCGAGGCCGGTCCGCCACTCGGAATTGACGGCAAGCGTCACCGGCAGGCCGGACAATTCTGCGCTGACGGTCTCCGCCGCCGCGCCCAGCACGACGGCAACCGGACGGCAAGCCGAGGAAAGCGCCGTTTCCGCCGCTCGGCGCAGCAGAGTCTTGCCGCCGGCGTCCGTCAGAAGCTGCTTCGGCGTTCCCAGCCGCCGTGATCCGCCCCCGGCCAGAAGTATGAGGCCGACCCGTTTCATGGACGCTGTTTCGGCTCTGCTGCCGGTGTGTCCGGTGTCATTGCGGCCGGCAAAATCGCGGCGGGGTGCGGGTGCAGCGGCTCGCGCCGCTCGCGCAGGCTTTCTCCGGTGCGTCCCGCCAGCGCGGCTTGAACTTCGGCGATGATGGACAGCGCAATCCCTTCCGGCGTGTCCGCGCCGATGTCGAGGCCCACCGGGCCGTGCAGGCGGCTTCGGTGCGCTTCGGTAATCGCAAACCCGTCGTCCCGGATTTCCGCCAGCAGCCGCTCGGTCCGCGCCTTCGGCCCAAGCTGCCCGATGTAAAATGCGGAAGTTTCCAGCAAACTCCGCAGAACACGCTTGTCATCCGGGTAATTGTGAGTCATCACCACCGCCGCTGCCTGCGTGTTCCCGCCGATTTCGCGGCATAAGGCTTCTGCCGAACCCGCCAGAACCCGGTCGGCGTCGGGGAACCGCTTTGGGCTTGGCTGTGTCCCGCGCACATCGGCGACCGTGACATGCCATCCCATCTCTTTCGCCAGGCGCACGACCGGCAGAGCGTCATGGTTTGCGCCGAAGATGACCAGTGGCAGCGGCGGCAGGACGGATTCCACTAAGACAACGGCAGAGACGCCTTCCGGCAGCGTGTAACTTTGAGTCCGCGACTGCCGGGACGCCAGCACGGCGCGGGCATCTTCTTCGGTCTGCGCTCCAAGCGAGCTGCTTGTAAGCGTGTCCCGGCTCCCGCCCGGCATCAGCAGCAAACGCCGGCCTAAAAACTCCGCTTGTTCACTCCCGATTACTGTGGCGATGACGCCGGGCTGACGCGAGTGCAGGACGCTTTGCAGCAGCCGCAGCGGGCCGGGCGCTTCAGGCGAAACGCGCTCTAAAAGCACCTGCACCACGCCGTTGCAGCCGAGGCCAAAGCCCCACACAACGTCGTCTTCGTCGGTAGAGTCGTAAGAAACAAGCGCCGCGCCGCTGCGCGTGTGCCAGAAGGCTTTTTTGACTAAATCCCCTTCTAAACAGCCGCCGCTGACCGAGCCTGCCAGCCGGCCCTCGCCTGCCAGCAGCATCCGTGCGCCGGGCCGCCGGTAGGTCGAGCCGCTGACTTGAACGACGGTCGCCAGCACGGCCTCCCGGCCCTCGGCGCAGAGGGTTTCCCAGGCCGAAACGATTTCTCCAAGTTCTTTCATAGACGCCAGTAGGGGCGAAGCTTGTCTTCGCCTTCCTCTCATTTCCTGCTCTGCTTCTCGTTTCCTAGCCTGTCGCTTTGTTTTTCTGCGCCAGTCCCGCGACTTTGTCTAACGTAATCGGCAGCTCGCGCACACGCCGGCCTGTGGCATGATAAACGGCATTCGCGATTGCGGCGACGGTGCCGGTGATGCCGATCTCGCCGATGCCTTTGACGCCCAGTGGATTAACGAACGGGTCAATCTCAGAAACAAACGTGATGTCAATTTCGGGAACGTCGGCGTTCACGGGGACATGGTACTCGGCTAAATCCGCGTTCATCACCCGGCCGGTGCGAAGGTCCGGCACGGTTTCCTCCAACAGCGCCATGCCGATGCCGAACACGACGCCGCCGAGAAGCTGGCTTCGGGCAGTCTTGGCATTGAGGATGTTGCCGACACCGTACGCGCCGACAATGCGCTGAATTCGCACTTCGCCGAAATCGGGGTCAACGTGGACTTCGGCAAAAACGGCCCCGAACGAGTGCATGGAGTATTCATCGTGTTCCGGGCCGGGCTTGGACTGAGTCGTGGCTTCAATGTTCGGCAGATTACGGCGGGCGATCAATGCCGTGTAAGTTTCGCCTTTCGTGACGTCGGCCTTGGAAAACATCTGCCCCTGCGTCACGTCCACGGCGTCCGGGCTGAGGCCGAACAGCGGCGAGGCGGTGTCGGCGACGGCCAGCGTGATGGCCTGCATTTTTGCCGCTTTGCCGGCGGCCTGCACGGCGGAGCCGGTAGACGCGGCGGTCTGCGAGCCGCCCGACACCGGCGTCTGGGGCATCCGCGTGTCGCCCAGCTCAAAGCGCACCTTCTCCGGCGGCAGTCCCAGGGCGTCGGCGGCTGTCTGGGTCATCACCGTATATGTCCCCGTGCCGAGGTCCTGCGAACCGGCCTGCACATACGCGGTGCCGTCGGGCAGCAGACGGGCCAGGGCCGACGACGGGCTGCGCCGGACCGGGTACGTCGCCGTCGCCATACCGTAGCCGATCAGCGTGCCGCCCTCGGTCTTCATGGAACCCACAGCGGGCGTGCGCTTGTCCCATCCGAACTTTTCCGACGCCGCCGCGTAGCAGGCGCGAAGGGATTTGGATGACCAGGGCTTGCCGGTGTCCGGGTCTTTTTCGGCGTAGTTTTTAAGGCGCAGCGCAATTGGGTCCATCGGCAGGGCATACGCCAGCTCGTCCATCGCGGACTCCAGGGCAAATGTCCCCGAAGACTCGCCCGGCGCACGCATGAACGTCGGCGTACCGGCGTCCAGACGGATGACCCGGTGCGCCGTTTCCGAGTTCGGCGCATCGTACAGCATCCGTGTCGCGGCGGCGGACGGCTCCACAAATTCATCAAACGATGAGGTCTGCGAATGGACGTTATGCCCAATGGCCGTCATCGCGCCGTCATGGGCCGCGCCAAGCTGAAGGTGCTGCTCGGTGCGGGGCCGGTAGCCGACCATACCGAACATCTGACGCCGCTCTAGCACTAACTTGACCGGGCGGCCTACTTGTTTCGCCGCCAGCGCCGAAATGACCACATGGGACCATGCGGAGCCTTTGCAGCCGAAGCCGCCGCCGAGAAAGTGCGAGACGACCCGGATATTCTCTTGCGGCATTTGGAACGTCTCCGCCAGCACTTTGCGGACACCGAAAATGCCCTGCGTCGCATCGTAGACCGTCAGGCGGTCGCCGTCCCACACGGACAGCGTCGCGTGCGGCTCCATCGGGTTATGGTTTTCCACCGGCGTCACATAATACTCGGTGACTTTCGCTGCCGCCTGGCTCATGCCCGCACCCAAATCCCCGCGCTTGGAGTCCGTTGGGTCCTGATTGGCCTTTTCCGGGCGATACGCATTTTCTTTTTGCTGATCCATGTCCGTGCGCGGCTTCTTCTCGTCGTACTGGAACTTGACCAAAGACGCCGCGTAAGTCGCCCGCTCAAACGTATCGGCGACGACTACGCCGACCGGCTGGTTCTGGTACAGCACTTTGGGGTCTTGAAGCATCTGCAAAATGCGCTCCTGGGGCCGGGGCGACTTGCCGCCGGGCGAGGCCGGCTGTGCGGGCAGGCGCAGGGCATTCGCAGGCGTGATGACTTTGATGACGCCCGGCACGGCTTCGGCGGCATGAGTGTCAATAGCGGTAATGGTGCCGCGGGCGATGGTGCTGGTGATGAGCGCCGCGTAAACCACGTCCGCGACCGGCATATCGGCGGAGTATTTCGCCCCTCCGGTGACTTTGAGCCGCCCGTCCACACGGTCTAAGGGCTGCCCTACGGACTGGCCCGGCTGTGCATTTGGCGCGGTCGGTGTAACGGTTGATTGCGTGTTGTTCATAATTTTGTGTGTCTCCAAATGCCCAGGATTGAAATCCAGAGCTGGGGAGCCTGCGGCGGGTTGTCCTGCGGACAAAAGAACAAGACAAGTCCTGTGTGATCATTATCTTCTGTCCGCAGGACAGCCGGCGCGAAGCGCCCTTCAGCCCTGGATTTCAATCCTGGGCTAAATCAATTTATCCGGCGTGATCGGCAAGTTACGGATACGCTTCCCCGTTGCATGGTAGACGGCGTTGGCGATGGCGGCTGCCGCGCCGATGGTGCCGATCTCGCCGATGCCTTTGACGCCGAGCGGGTTGACGTGCGCGTCTTCTTCGTCTATGAAAAACAAGTCCATATCCGCCGGAACGTCGGCATTGACGGGGATGTGGTACTCGGATAAATCCGGGTTCACGATCCGGCCCAGCGTTCTATCCAAGTGCGTTTCCTCATGCAGGGCCATGCCGATGCCCCAAACGACGCCGCCGAGAAGCTGAGAATGCGCGGTCTTGGCGTTCAAAATGCGCCCCGCGCCGAAAGCCCCGACGTAGTGGGTAACCCGTACTTCGCCAAAGTCCGGGTCAATCTGCACTTCCGCAAAGTGTGCGCCAAACGAATACAGCGAGAACGCTTCAGACGCCGCGAACGGGTTGACTTCAGCGGCGGCTTCCAGGCCGTAAGGCGCGTGGCGGCGAAGTATGTCCGTGTAAGCCTCGCCGCGCGTTTGGTCGGCAAGAAAGTAAGCGCGGCCTGAATCAACGTCCACCTGTGCTTCCGTGAGACTGTGCAAAGGCGAGGACGGATCGGCAAACGCGAACTCCAAAAGCCGCCGCCGCAGAGACTTCGCTGCGGCCTGCACCGCCGAGCCGACGGACGCAGAGGTCTGCGAGCCGGCGGCAAGCGGCGCTCTCGGCAGGCGCGAATCGCCAAGCTCCAGCCGCACGGACGCCGCCGGAACGCCAAGCGCGTCGGCGGCAATCTGCGGCATGATCGTGTACGGCCCGGTGCCGGGGTCCGCCGTCGCGCTTTGGATCACAACCGAACCGTCCGGCGACATCTTGGCGGTCGCCGCCGTCGGCGCGGATTTGGCGTCGTACAGCATGGTCGCCATGCCGAAGCCGAGACGCTTGCCGCCCGGCGTTCGCATCACGCCCGGCTTCGGGTCGCGCTCCTGCCAGCCGAACCGTGCCGCGCCTTGTGCGTAGCATTGACGCAAAGACTTTGACGACCAGTGTTTGCCGTCTTCCGGGTCGGTTTCGGCATAATTTTTGAGGCGCAGCGCCACCGGGTCCATGCCGAGTTCATACGCCAGCTCATCCATCGCGCATTCCAGCGCAAACATCCCCGGCGTCTCGCCCGGCCCGCGCATTGTAAACGGCCCGCTCAGATTAAGGTGCGCCATTTGATAGGTCGTCGCCAGATTCGGGCAGGCGTACACTTTCGGGGTCGTTTTCGTGACCGGCGCGACAAGGCGGTCATCAAAGGGGGCCGTGTGCGCGACCGCGTCATGCCGCACCGCCGTCAGCGTCCCGTTCGAGGCCGCGCCCAGGGCGACCGAATGCCGAAGATGAGGCCGGTAACCGTTAGACCAAAATGTCTGCTGCCGGGTCAGCGCCAGCTTCACCGGGCGCTTGACGTGCCGGGCGGCGGCAGCGGCCAGCGCGGCATGAGGCCAAAGCGGTCCTTTGGAACCGAACGAGCCGCCGACAAAGCTTTGGATGACCTGCACGTTTTCCGGCGGCAGCCCAAACCAGGCGGCGATTGTTTTTGCCGCTCCCTGCACCCAGGTAGACGGCTCGTACAGCGTCAGCGTGTCACCAGCCCACACGGCCACCGTGGCGTGCGGTTCCAGCGCGACATGGTGCTGCAAGGCGGTTTCGTACACTTCTTCCGTTCGCGCCGACGCCTCCGCCATGCCTGATTTTGTATCGCCGCGCTCAGTTTCCGCCGGCTGCGGCCAGCCGTTGACCGGTGAAAACGTGTGTCTTCGGGCTTCTTCAAAGTCCGCCGACGGCGGCGTCTCGCTCTCGTACTTCGCTTTGACCAGAGACGCGGCGTGCGCCGCCGCTTCGGAGGTTTCCGCGATCACCAGCGCAATGGGCTGGCCGCTGTAAAAGATTTCGTCGCCCTGCATCGGCAGGAACTTCTGCCCCGCCGACCCCTGCGGGCTGCTTTGTCCCGATTGACTTAAAAGAACCGGCGCTTCCCCAAACTTGGGCATGGTATGGCGCGTCAGCACGGCCAGAACGCCCGGCACAGCTTCGGCGTCTTTTGTGTCCACGCGCCTCAGCCGGCCTTTGGCGATCTCGCTGCCGGCTAGGGCGGCATAAGCCAAGCCGTCGGCAGGCATATCTGACGTGTACTTGGCCCCGCCGGTGACTTTCAGCCTCCCATCTTTGCGGTCCAGCGGCTTTCCAACTGACTGCTCGCTCATTGTTCGTGAAAATGCCTTGCTTGTCCCCCGGATTGAAATCCGGGG
>CAXUBO010000134.1:10394-11644 GCA_964249345.1 uncultured Armatimonadales bacterium
AATCCGGGGATCGTAGTCGCGGCGCTGACGGAAGATAGGCACCGGACCAGCGTGCGCTTTGCCAGCTCGATCTTGAAGGAGTTATCGCCGTAGCCTTTCGCGGGCTTCATCTCCGCTTCCGCCGCCGCCCGGAAGTTCTCCGGCGCCGGCGCTTTGCCAACCAGCAGCTTCTCGGCGGTGAATGCCCGCCACGGCTTCGTCCCGACGCCGCCCAGCGCGATGCGGGCTTCTTTGACTTGTCCGCCGCTGATGTCCAGCGCCGCTGCTGTAGACGCCAGAGCGAACGCATAAGAAGCCCGGTCACGCACTTTCAGGTACTGGGAATGCGCTGCGTAGGGCAGGGGAGGCAGCTCCACGCTTGTGATGATCTCGCCCGGCTCCAGCACGTTTTCGCGCTCCGGGTGATCGCCCGGCTCCAAGTGGAACTCGGTAAACGCAATGCGCCGGACCCCGCCGGGGCCACGGGTGACAATCACGGCGTCAAACGCCGCCAGGGGGATGCACATGTCCGACGGGTGCGAGGCGATGCAGTTTGGGCTGGTTCCCAGCACGGCTAAGATTCGGTTATAGCCGCCAATAGCCGGGCAGCCGGACCCCGGCACGCGCTTGTTGCAGGGCGTCGCCGTGTCCCGAAAGTAGTAGCAGCGGGTGCGCTGCAAAATGTTCCCGCCGGTAGTCGCCATGTTCCGAAGCTGCGCCGAAGCGCCCATCAAAATCGCCTGCGACAGTGCCGGGTAATTTTTAATGACGGTGGGATCGTTGGCTAAATCGGTGTTCGTCACTAACGCACCGATGGACAGGCCGCCGCTTGGCAGCGTCGTGATCTGTGTCAGCGCGAGCGGCGAAACATCTATCAGCACGGACGGTGTCTCGACATTCAGCTTGATCAGGTCAATCAAATTGGTGCCGCCGGCAAGAAATCGCGCCGGGTTTTGGAGTGCGCCCGGTGCGCCGCCCGCGACGGCCCGGCTTGACGCGGTCGTTTGCTCGTCGGGAGCCGCAAAATACTCAAACGGGTGCATTCGTGCCTTCTTTCCGGTCCTGTCCTCGAACCTCTTGAATAGCCGCAACAATGTTTGTGTACGCGCCGCAGCGGCACAAGTTGCCGCTCATGCTGTCGCGCACCTCGGCATCGGTCGGGCCAATCGGCTCTGTTAAAAGCGCCGCTGCGCTCATAATCTGGCCCGACGTGCAGTAGCCGCATTGGAAGCCGTCATGCTGGATAAACGCCGCTTGGACCGGGTGCAGCG
>CAXUBO010000135.1:0-3068 GCA_964249345.1 uncultured Armatimonadales bacterium
GGCAACGACAGTTGTGGGTGGCGGGGCGTCATCATGGCAGCCGGCGGTTAAGAACGCCAGGGCGGCAGTGCCAAGAGCCGCCGCCGCGAGGCGGCAGGTAAAACGTGTTTGCATGAAATACTCCTTGAGCGGCTTGTGATGATAGCCAAGCTCAAAAAGATGGTACCCCAGGGTATAACTGGAAGAAACCTCGCTAGAATGACAGATTAATGCTGGCATCACGAACCAACGCGAGAGTCGCGAATGAGTTGTAGGACAAAGCGCGGATTGTAGGTGCGGTCACAGGACGCGCAGGACGCGGCGCGGAGACGCCGGCGGCGCTCAACGCAGCGCCCGCAGGCAGAACAAACATACACATAGCGCGGCGCACGAACTTGAATCGGCGGGCTGGCGTACCGCTGCGCTGCGCCCAGCGCCAAAGCAACACGCCAAAAGGCCGCGCTGTGGTTGGGATGAACAATGTGCGCGACTTCGTGCCGGAATGTGTTCAGGGTTTCCGGCAGGCCATGTTCACGGTAAGCCTGCCAGCTTAAAACAATCCGGTGGCGGCCCGGCTGGTAGTAGCCGCCGAACGTCTTGCGGTTGGACAGGACGATCTCCGGCAGGGAAAGCTTGCCGTCAAAGTGGACTGCGTTCAGCCGGTCAAACTCGTCCCGCAGCAGGTTCCAAAGAGTGATTTGCTCAGGCGTCAGCTTAGAAGTCAAGGCCGATAATTTCATGGATCACGCTGCGGGCGGGCGGCGGCTCCGGGCCAACCTCAAACGCAGCCCAGACCTGCGGGGCAACTTCTCGCGCCGCGATCTCGCTGCCGGTATAGAGCGTCGCAATGATATTTCCCGCCGTCACGGACCGGCCCACCGTTTCGCGCAAAACGACGCCGGCCGTAGGATCAATGCGGTCTTCTTTGGCAGCTCGGCCTGCGCCGAGGCGCATGGCGGACAAGCCGATGGCCTCCGCATTGATCGAGCAAACAAAGCCGCTTGTTTCAGCCCGCACATCCCGCTTGATTTTGGCGACTGGGGGCTTCAGCGCGTGGGTGAGGTAGTCGGGATCGCCGCCCTGCGCTTCAACAATGTTCCACAGCTTTTGCTTCGCCGCACCGGACGCTATCTGCGCGTGTGCCAGCTCGGTTCCCTCGGCGAGAGTGGAAACCCGGCCTGCCAGCAGGAACCCGGCGGCGGCAAGGGTGCAGACGACTGTTTTGAGGCGCGGCTCGGTCCACGCATTGCTTTGAAGCAAAGAAACGACTTCATGCACTTCCACCCGGTTGCCGACGGTGTAGCCAAGCGGGACATCCATATCGGACAGCACGGCGACGGTTTTGCGTCCGTGGGCCGTGCCGATTTTAATCATCAGCTCCGCCAGCGCCCGCGCTTGCGGCAGGGTCTTCATAAACGCGCCGCCGCCTACCTTCACATCCAGCACGATGGACGGACTGCCCCCGGCGATCTTTTTGCTCATAATGCTGGCGGCAATCAGCGGCAAAGACTCTACCGTGTCGGTCGCATCGCGCAGGGCATACAGCAGTCGGTCCGCCGGGACCAGGCGGCTGGTCTGGGCGCAGATGCAGGCGCCGATGGCTTGAACCTGGGCGAGAATGTCTTCAACCGCCATTTCGGTCCGCGGTCCGCCGAGTGACTCCAGCTTGTCGAGCGTTCCGCCTGTGTGTCCGAGGCCCCGCCCGGACATTTTCGGCACCTGCACTCCCGCTGAGGCGAGAATGGGAACCACGGCAAGCGTGGTCTTGTCCCCTACTCCGCCTGTGCTGTGCTTGTCCACGCAGGGACCGGACAGGGAAGACAAATCCAGCGTGTCTCCCGAAGCAATCATGGCGGAAGTCAGCGCAAAGGTTTCCCCTTCCGTCAGGCCGCGCCACAGGACCGCCATTAGCCAGGCGCTGATTTGGTAATCGGGGATTGCGCCGTGAACATAATTTTGGATCAGGAAACTGATTTCGGCCGGCGTATGCGCTTCGCCGCGCCGCTTGCTCTGGATGATGTCTACTGCACGCATCTTCTTATTGTATCATACTTTACGCTTTGCTGCCAGTATGAAATTCCCAGTATAAAATTCATGGAAAGAAGATTTGGCAGAAAGTGAGATTATCTACAGCTCGCCGCTGAAAACTTCGGTCGCCGAGCCGGTCATGTAAACATGGTTGTCGGCTTCCGACCACTCGATCCTTAAATCGCCGCCGCGAAGATGCACCTGCACTTCGCGTCCGGTCTTGCCGTTAAGAACGCAGGCCACTGCCGCCGCGCAGGCTCCCGTGCCGCAGGCAAGGGTCTCGCCTGCGCCGCGCTCCCAGACCCGGAAGATAATCTCGCGGTCCGAGACGACTTGAATGAATTCGGTGTTGGTCCGGCGCGGGAACGCCGGGTGATGCTCTACGCCCGGCCCGACACGTTCAACCGGGTAATTTCGGACATCCTCTACAAATGTGACGGCGTGCGGGTTGCCCATGGATACCGCAGTAATGCCGAGCGTCAAATCGCCGGCTTCCAGCGGAGCATTGATGATCGGCGCGTCGCCTTCGGCCAGCACGGTTGGAATTTGAGACGGCTTCAGGACCGGCTCGCCCATGTCTACCCGCACCGACTGAGCCAAGCCGTCCGGTCCCGGCGCGATTTGCAAACGCAGTAAACCCGCGCCGGTTTCGACAGCAATGCTCGTGCTGCCCTGCGTCAAGCCCCGGTCAAACAGGAACTTGGCAAAGCAGCGGATGCCGTTGCCGCACATCTCCGCTTCGGAGCCGTCCGGGTTGAACATCCGCATTCCAAATGTCCCAGTCTCGACTCCAGATGTCCCAGTCTCGAACGCGGCTTCCCGGCCCGGCAGCAGGGCGATTACGCCGTCGCCGCCGACGCCGAACTTGCGGTCACACAGGAAAACCGCTCGCTGCTCGGCTTCCGCCAGCCGTGCCGGGCCGTCTGCGCCGAGGCAGTCCACCAGAACAAAATCGTTGCCGATGCCGTGCATTTTCGTAAAGTGCATAAATTCCTCAAAGCGAAATCAAGAAAAAGCGAAATCAAGAAAAAGCGAAACTAAGAAAAAGCGAAACTAAGAAA
>CAXUBO010000135.1:3168-11575 GCA_964249345.1 uncultured Armatimonadales bacterium
CAAGAAAAAGCGAAATCAAGAAAAAGCGAAACTAAGAAAAAGCGAAACTAAGAAATCGGCTCGGTTTGGGCCGCTTCCGGCACTGCCGAAGCCGGGGCGGGAGCCGGTGTTTGCACCGTTACGGCAGCGTCCGGGTGGGCGCTCCCGGCAGGGACAGTGGGCGGGGCGGTTTGGCTTGGCCCATTCTGCGCCGCCCCGCCGGCTTCGCGCAGGGCTTCGGCGTACAGGTTCTGGATTGGGCGCATCGGGACAATGCTGGTAACGGCGTGTTTGTAGACAAGCTGAACCGGCTTGCCGGGGCTGTCCAAAAGGATGGTAAACGAGTCGAATCCGCGCACATTGCCGCGAAGCTGAACGCCGCCGATGAGGTAAATCATGACGCCGACGTTTTCTTTGCGGACTTGGTTAAGAAACGTATCTTGAAGATTAAGCTGAGATTTGTTCATAATGAAACTTTTCAGGAAAAACTTTAGGGGTGTGCTGCTTCTTGAATGAAACCAAAGATTTTGTTTGCAAGCTGCTCGGCGCTTTGACCGCCGGCATCCAGCCAGTGAACCCGTAAGTCACCCCGGAACCAGATCATCTGGCGCTTTGCGAACCGCCGCGTGTCCTGTTTCAGCGTGTCTATTGCCGTATTCCAGTCACAGTCCCCGCGCAGGAACGCCGCCATGTGCCGGTAGCCCAGCGATTGCATCGGCCTCAGATTTGCAGAGTACCCGGCGTCCAGCAGGCTCTGGACTTCACCCAGCAGCCCTGCCGTGATCATGGCATCAACGCGGCCCTCGATGCGCCGGTAAAGCTGCTCCCGGTCCGCGTAGCGCAGCCCAAACAGGCGCGGGCCTTCGGACATCGAATTGGACATACGGGCGGCCCGGTTCTGTGCGTGCAAAGCCGTCAGTGTCCGGCCCGTGGCGGCGTAAACTTCTAAAGCGCGAACTTGGCGGCCGATGTCGTTGACATGAAGCCGGGCGGCCGTTTCGGGATCAATCCGCGCCACTTCTTCCCACAATGCGGCATTGCCATGCGCGTCCGCGAACTCGCGCCATCGCTGCCGCAGGGCTTCATCGGGCGGGGCCGAGGGGATGTCAAGCAGCGTCGTCAGCGCCCGCACATAGAGCCCGGTCCCGCCGGCAATCAGCGGCGCCAATCCACGCCCGGCGATGTTTCGGCAGGCGCTGTCGCCGAGACGCTGATAGTCCGCCAGCGTCCAGTCTTGATCCGGGTCAGCGGCATTGATCGCATGAAAAACAGCCTGGCTTTGTTCCTGCGCCGTCGGTTTTGCCGTCCCGATGTCCATGCGGCGATAAACCTGCATCGAGTCAGCGGAAACAATTTCTGCCCCAAGACGCTGGGCCAGCAGAACGCTTACCGCAGTTTTTCCCGACGCCGTCGGTCCGACCAGCGCCACACGGTCTTTGAGACCTCCCGGCATGACTTCCAGCACAGCGTTAGTATAGCATATCCGGCCAATTTTGAGCGTCAGGCTACTTTGGTGAGATTAGCCTGCTTTGGCAAGCGCGGCATCAATTTCGGCGCCGTCCGGCTCGGTAAGCATTGTGTCGCCGATCCAGAGCGTCGGCGTGACGGCGCGGCCAGTCCAGGCAACCACTTGATTTCGGGCGTCGGCATCGGCGTCAATATCAATTTCATCCCAGGTCAGCCCGCGCTCCCGCAAATAGTAGGACGCCCGCGCGACATCTGGGCAGCCGGGCCGCGTGTACATTGTAATTTTCGGCGTAGCACTTTTTAGCTGGGTCATTTGCAATACTCCTCTAGTTTCCGCGCGATCACTTCCGCGCCGTTGACGGCAAAAGCGTTCGGGTTCAAGCTTACAGTCAATGCGGCTTCCAGGGCGCCCTGCCAGTCGCCGGCATGGAACGCCTGCTCCGTGATTTCAACCCCGCCGCCCCACTTCTTCATACCCAGAACCAGCGCCTCATGCTCTGCAAAGCCGTGGCGCGGCAGGTAAATCAGCGGCACGGAGTTTGCGATGCACTCCGTCACTGTCCCGTAACCGGCTTTAGAGACAACAGCGTTCACAGAGGCCGCGACATCAGCATAGCGCCAGATGCCGGGGTTAAAGACGCGGACATTGGAAGCGAGTTGCGGCGCAGCCCGGTCCAGCAAAAAGACCCAGTCCGGGAAGCCTTCCAGCGCCGCCCAGTTGATTTCCAGTCCCCACCCGCCTAAATACAGCAGCGCCAGACGCTTGTCCGGCGCGATGCCAAGCGTCTCGCGGATAGGCCGGCCCCGGCGAGCGACCAATGGAACATTCTCTATATTTGGGAACAGCAGCGGCATTGTCGGCAGATGAAGCGGCGTGATGAGGCCCGCGGTCGCCAAGGCATACTCTTCTGCCATCTGCGACAGAAGCGCGGCGTCTTCGGGCGTCTCCGCGTATTCGGAATAAATGTCGTGCCAAGTGAAGTTTCCCACGGCGACGCCGGGAATGCCTGCCTCGCGTGCGGCCCGCAGGGGAAACGAAGGAATGTCGGAGGCGACGCACCGGACGCCGCGCTCTTTGAGGAACGCCGCTTCTTCCGGCAGGTGTGTGTCGTTGCGCCGGGCAATCTCGCCGTAGCGGGTCAGCGTTTCGCGCCGCAGCACGGAAACGCTGTCGCTTTGCAGGCAGCCGCAGTCGTATTCCGCCGCCACATACTCAAAAGCGCGTCCGGGAAGCTCTTCGCGAAACAGCCGCTCCGGGGCCGTTGTCTTGACAATGAAAGGCAGCCCCGGCGGCAGCGATTTGAGTATCTGCGTCGTGCGGATCGCGTGGCCGAACCCGTGGCCGGTAACATAATAGCAGAGCATGAATTTAGGCAAGAATGAGAATTTAGGCGAGATTGAGCGTCAAAGTCTGCACCGAGCAGGGCGGCAGCGTGAGTGTCAGCGTGCTGCCGGAAGCAGTCATGCGCGTTTCGGTGACACCAACGGCGTTTGGCTGTTCGGCAGTGTTGTGAGCGTTCGGCACACCGGCAAGGGTCCGCAGAGTGCCGCCTATGAACGAAGCGCCGCGCAGGGACAGCGTGACTTCCTGCGGCTGGTCTTTGTGGCGATTGCTCAGGCTGACGGTGAGCTGCCCTGGTATTTGAGACGCCGACGCGGACATTAACGGGAGAGAGTCGCGCATTTCGACGGCATCAAACTCGGCGCGGACTGCTGATGCACTTCGGTGAGGCGCGTAGAGATCGAACAGGTGATATGTCGGCGTCAGCCACATCTTGTCGCCCAAAGTCTGGATCAGCGCCTGCAAGACGTTCACAATCTGGGCGATGTTTGCCGTCGTCACCCGGCTGCACCATTTATGAAAAACGTCTAAAACGCCCGCGCCGACCACGGCGTCCCGAAGCGTGCCGGGCGCTTCAAACTTCGTCGTGATCTTGGCTTCCGGGTGCCAAATGCCCCATTCGTCAAACGCGATGCCGACGCTGTGCTTGCCCCGGCTGAAGAAGCGCAGGATGTCGTCGGTGAACCGGATGTCCTCCTCCACAGTCGCCGCCGCGCCGAACGAGTTGTAGTAATCGTCGTCCGAAAAACTCAGGGCTTGTCCATAGGTCCAGTATTGATGCACCGACAAGTGATCCATAAGACCAAGATTGTCTTTCAGCGTTTCCACCACTTTGAGATTCCAGGCCCGGTCATTCAAGCCGCAGGCGACAAGCTGAACCGAAGGATCGGCCATCTTGAGGAAGGTCGCATAGCGCTTAAACTCTTTGGCGTAGCTTTCGGCATCGTAGTTGCCGCCGCAGCCCCAGTTTTCGTTGCCGACACCCCAGAACCGGACGTTCATCGAGTCAGGATGCCCGTTTGCCGCCCGCTCCCGCGCTAGTGTCGTGTCCGCCGTGCCGTTGCAGTATTCAATCCAGGATGCCAGCTCCGACACGGACCCAGACCCAACATTTCCCGCCAAATACGGATCAGCCCCGATTGCGCGGCATAACGCGATGAACTCATGGGTTCCCAGCGCGTTTGTTTCCACAACATTCTCGCCGCAGCTTTCCGCCCAGGTGCGCGGCCGGCTTTCGGCCGGGCCGATACCGTCACGCCAGTGGTAGGAGTCGGCAAAGCAGCCGCCCGGCCAGCGCAGTTGGGGAACGCCGACGGCCCGGAGCGCGTTAATAACATCCGTGCGGAAGCCGCCGGTGTTCGGGAGAGGCGAGTCCCGCCCAACCCAAAGGCCATCGTAGCAGCAGCGTCCCAGATGCTCGGCAAAATGCCCGTGCAGGTACGGCGAGATCGTGCCGAGCGTTTCCTGGGTGTGAATGGTCAGCGTTGACATGGGGATTTACTCCGTCCGATGAATAAGCGTCGCCGTCGCCTGGTCTAAAGGCTTGATGACCAGCGTGTCAATGTTAACGTGGGCAGGCCGGGTGACAACCCAGACAATCGCGTCGGCAATGTCGTCCGCCACAAGCGGCGTCATACCCTGGTACGGCTTCTTGGCCCGCTCAGCATCGCCGCCGAAGCGCACCAGGCTGAAGTCGGTTTCCACTAATCCCGGCGCGACTTCCGTGATACGAATGGGCTTGCCGAGCAGCTCCAAGCGCAGAGTTTCCGTCAGCGCCTTGACCGCGTGCTTGGCTGCCGTGTAGCCCGCGCCGCCGGGGTAGACTTCGATGCCCGCGACACTGCCGATGTTGACGATATGCCCTGCGCCGGACGATTCCAGCTTCGGCAGCAGGCCGCGCACCATCCGCATGGTCCCCAGCACATTCGAGTCGTACATGGTTTCCCATTTTTCGTCAATCGCGTCGGCAACCGGCTCCGCGCCCTGCGCCCCGCCCGCGTTGTTGACAAGGACGCTGACGGCGGGAACCTGCTCGCAGAACGCTTCAACGCTTTGGGCGTCCGTCACGTCCAGCAGCAGCGCCTTTGCCCTAAGCGGCTCGGCGACCGCCTGAAGCCGGTCCATGCGCCGCGCCCCCAAGATTAACTCGTAGCCTGCCGCCGCGAGATGCTTTGCCGCCGCCGCCCCGATGCCGCTGCTGGCTCCGGTCACGACGGCGATTGGTTTATCTGCCATACATCCTGCCTTTTCTTTACTTGCTGTCTACCCGCGCCCGCAGGCCAAAAATGATGCTGCGCTTGCCGAACGCCGGCTTAACGATGTTCTTCTTAAGCAGTTGCGTGAGTGCCGCATCCAGCGCCTCTTTTTCTAATCCTGTCACTGCGGTCAGACGCTCCAAAGAGCGCCACTGGTACTGCGCGTCTGAAAGTGCCTGAACAATTTTTTGCTGTTCGAGCGTATCGGCGGATGCTTCCGCGCCCTTCGGCTGTACTTTAATCATGGGGCGTTCTCCTTTATTCATCCACTGAAGAATTTGTCTCATGCTCCGGCGGCGCGTCAATCTTGATCAACAATTCTTGAGAAAGTTCAGAGCTATGCTCGGCGGCCACTTCGCGCAGCTTGTCTAAGTTAAACTCCGCTTCAACGCCTTTGTATTTGACTTTTGCCAGCCGCTCAATCAGCTCTTCCAGGCTCTTAAAGAACGCCGGTATCTGCCGAATGAGCGCCCGCCGAAAGATCATTGACAAATACAAGATGACAAGAGGCCAGCTTGTCAGCACGCCGATTGTTTTGAGCAGCTCGTCCCAAAGCCGATACCTGCCTTCCATGGCATTCCCTCCGATTTAGATTGGAACAGCCCGTGCGCCCTGGGCGGCGCGGCAGGCGTAGACCGAAGCGATATTGCCCGTGCGCTCTTTGTAGCGTGCTGCGAGAGCCTGGCAGAACTCTGGGACGGCATCCGTGTAGACCAGGTTAATCGTGCAGCCGCCCCAGCCGCCTCCGGTCATCTTTGCGCCGATGCAGCCGGGGATTTGCGATGCCAATGCGACCAGCAGGTCTATCTCCGGGGTGCTGTTCTCGAACAAGTCCCGGCAGGAGAGATGGCCTTCGGCCAGCAGCAGGCCCATCTGCGCCGTGTCGCCTTTCTTGGCGGCCTCGCGCATGAGCAGCACCCTCTTGTCTTCGGTCAGAACGTGCTTAACCCGCTTGCGCTGGTTTTCGGGAAGCTCATTCGCGCGGGCCGTAAACTCTTCCCAAGTGACTTCCCGGAGAAGCTGCTTGCCGAAAAACGCCGCCGCCGCCATGCACTCCGCCCGGCGGGTCGTGTAGTCGCCGCCCGCGTGCGCGTGCTTGACATTTGAGTCGCAGACGACAAGCGCAATGTCGTCCCGGCCCATCTTGACCGCGCTATGCTCCAGCGTCATGCAATCCAGAAACAGCAGGCCGCCTTCAATGCCGAACACCGACGAGAACTGGTCCAGAATGCCGCAGGGAACCCCGACAAACTCATTCTCCGCCTTTTGGCAGAGCCGTGCCATGTCCATTGGGCCGAGATCAAAGGGAAACAACTGCTTCAAAAAGAACGCCGTCGCCACTTCCAGCGCCGCCGAAGACGACAAGCCCGCACCGCCCGGAACGTCGCTGTGGAGCGCCGCCTGAAACCCGCTGATTTTGACGCCGAACTTTTGCAATTGGTCCACAACGCCCAGCACATAAGACGCCCACGAATTCTGCGGGTCCCGCTGCAAGCGGCTTGCCGAGAACACAGCCTCGCGCCGAAAGTCGGCGGCATAAAGTCGGATGGTGTCATCGCCTGTGGCCGCTCCGACTACCGCCGTCGCTTTGTTTAAAGCCGCCGGCAGCACAAAGCCGCCATTGTAGTCGGTATGGTTGCCCATAATCTCGACGCGCCCCGGTGCCAGCGCCGCCGCCGTGGGTGCGCTGCCATACTGCCGCGTGTACGCCGCGACCGCGTTATCAATCAGTGTCATTTCTTGCTCTTTCGGCTGTGCGTTCAGGCAACCAGCACGTCATCTAAAATTACCAGCGGCAGGTCAGGCACGCGCCGGAACCCAGTGTCATTGGTGAGAAGCAGAGCGCAGCCTGCAAGCAGAGCGGTCGCCGCATGAAGCGCGTCCGGCGTCCGCAGCCCTGGAATACTCGCACGCAGGCGAGCCGCCTCACGCAGAACATCCTGCGTCAGTGGCAGAAGTGTCACGGCGGGCATTGCCAATAATAACCGCTCATAAGCCGCTTGCAGGCCGCTGTCTTGCCTGCGAATTGGGTGTATCAGGGCTTCCAGCAATGTCAGCTCACTGGAAATAATCTGTACGCTTTGCGCCTGCACCACCTGCCAGAGCGGCCGCAGCAGCGGTGCATATGTTGGATGCGGTTCTACCGTGTAGATGGCAATAGGTGTTTCAACGTAGATTGTGCCGCTGGTCGGCATCTGCAAAGATGCCATGTTAATCCCGATCCCAAGAATTACGGTCTTCTTGGAGATCACGCTCAATTTCTTCCC
This sequence comes from uncultured Armatimonadales bacterium, assembly GCA_964249345.1. Lineage (GTDB taxonomy): Bacteria > Armatimonadota > Armatimonadia > Armatimonadales > Capsulimonadaceae > JANXMY01. The sequence goes on from CAXUBO010000135.1 coordinate 10,479, forward strand.
AGGTTGACGCAGAACGTGGGCCGGGGAGAAGCGAGTCCAAAAACTCCATCAATGATGTGGCCTTTGTGGCGGCTTCCGTTGACTGAACCGGCGTCGGCATGACGACGAATACATCTACCGATTCGCCGTCAGGCAGTTCCGGGGCCACAATCTCAACCCGGTGTCCGGGCAGAACGCGCGTCGTGACGCGCAGTGCTGTTTGCATAGCATATCCCTCTGACAATGATTATACCGCCGGGAGCCTCTGATTAAAGAAGCCGCTCGTAAATGCCGTTCTCGCGCCGCATCAGCTTTCCATCCACCATCTCGCGCCGCAGTGTGGCATAATCTTCGTGGAAGTCCAGCAGCCTGAAATTGACTTCCTGCTCGGTGTATGTTCGCCCAAGCTCAAACCGCTGCGCGAGGTAGCGTACAACAATGTCTTTCTTTTTACGCTGCGCCGGGATCGTCTTCAGCCGTCCATTGGAAAAGAAGTCCCCCAGCACCTTCGCTTCTTCCGCCGTCCATTCGTCGCCTAAACCTGGCGGCTTCGCTTCGTTCTTCAGCGCCGCCAGCGCCTCAAACAGCGCTTTGGGCTGATACTGCCACCGGAAGCCGTCCACTGCAAACGTCTCCGACAGCAGCCCCGCCTCTTTCAGAATACCAATCTGCCGCATCGCCTCCGCTTCCGATACTCCCGTCGCTCGCGCCAGCGTATGCAGCGGCAACGCTTCGTCGCAAATCGCCGCCAGCAGCTTGAGCTTTATTGGGTCAGCGAACACGCGCAAAAAATTGTGCGAACTGTCGGTCATGCTTTTGGATGCGGAGAACCCATGCGAAGAAGATTAACGATACCCATACACATGACAAGAAACAAAGCAACCTTGTAGCCGTGTGCATAAGTGATTACCATGATCGCGAAGCTGATAGTGAACAAAGCCACCGCCAGCAAAGCACCGCCGACCCTGCGAAGAGTTTCGCGTGATTCGTTTCGGCGACTTTGGAACAGTTTGATAGCTCCAAGCAGGCACAACACGGTTAATCCCAAGATAGGAACATAAAGTAACCTAAGTTGCGTTTCTATGCTGTTGCGAGCATACTGTATGCCAGGACGGTAA
>CAXUBO010000136.1:0-3537 GCA_964249345.1 uncultured Armatimonadales bacterium
GCGTCCATTTCGCGGCGGTGGCGGCGAATGGAGTCCATCATGACATCCCAATAGGGGTCATCCTCGAAATGGCTGACAAGCTGGGCGAGCGGATTGGGAACCGAGGCGTCGGGCGCGAGATTTTGCGCTTCGGACTTCGTCGGCTCGGCTGGCTTTTGGGTTTCCATAAACTCAGTGTACCACAAGGCACCAGGAAAAAGTTTAGCCGCGCAGGGTCTCGAAGAGGGCGAGGGCAGGCAAGCATTTCGGCCTGCAATTTTTTCCGCCCTGTGTTAAGTGTTTGACTTCCTACATATTTTTGTGCCATAATGCGTTTCCAGCGTTGGAAAACCGGCTTAACAGGCTGTTCCTGCGGCTTGCTGTCCTCGGCCACGGCATTGAAGCCTTCTCTCAAGTTCTTGTGATGCGCTGCATTGCGGCGGCGATACTCATTCAAATGCCCTTGAAAGGAATGTTTATGCCAGTTAATTTTGGTTCGCCTTCACGCCTCCCACGCTTTCACGCCTCCCGCGCTTTCACGCTGATTGAGCTGCTCGTCGTCATCGCCATTATCGCGATTCTCGCCGCCATTTTGTTCCCTGTCTTCCAGAACGTGCGCGAAAACGCTCGCCGAACGACCTGCACCAGCAACGCCAAGCAGCTTGGCCTCTGCATTATTCAGTACACGCAGGACTCCGACGAAGTCATGGTTCCGGTCAACGCCGGCGGCTGGTTTGGTTCCCCACGCTTGTCCTGGGTCACTGCGATTGAGCCGTATGTGAGCAATGCTTATTCCGGCACGTCCTCTGTATTTCACTGCCCAGACAATGAAGCGGATTATTACAAGCAATGGACAGGCACCCCCACGAATTCCGGCCCGGACTGGGCCTCCAAGTTCGTGAACTACGGCATGAACCTGGACTACCTGCAGCCGGACGCCGGATGTTCCACTGCCAACGCTTCTCCGGTAGCCGGTCCTCCTTTCGGCAAGCCGGTGGGATTGGGGCAGATCGATTCGCCTGCACAGACGGTGCTGCTGGCAGAAACCAAGCCGGAAGTCATTTTGTCAAGTGGCGCTTTCTACCCTTCCGATCAAGTGGACGCTCCGGCAAGCGCCGGGGCGACAGCGAATGCGTGCTGCTTGGATGGCTGGGGTCTGGATGACGGTTTTGAGCTGCCGAACACCGGGGTCAAGAATACCAGCACCAACACGTTTGATCCGCGTCACAACGGCGGCGGTAATGTCGTCTTCTGCGACGGCCATGTCAAGTGGATGCGGCCCAGTGCATTAGCCGCTGGGACCAATTGGAACCCGACCATTGCCGAGGGGACAGTGAAGATCACGGACCTGAGCCAGTATCTGTGGTCGCTGAAAAAGACCGGCACCAGTGACCTGTAGTACACACCGGAGAGGGATTATCATGCTGTCACGAAGATTGCTGCGGCCGCGACCTTGCCTGCTGGCGGCGCTTGGTCTGCTCCTCTGCGCGGGCTGCGCCCAGTCGCCGCCCCCAGACCCCGCTCCGCCCGCGCACCCAGACGCCCAGCCGCTGCCGGTTGTTCAGGGAAAACAGCCGCGACCGAAGCTGCCGAAGCTGCCAGGGGACACGCGGCCCTGACCGGCCATAATAGCGCAAGACAAATCAGCCCCGGTACTCTAACGTGCCGGGGCTTTTGCCTGCATGGTCTCAAAAAACGATCAGCCGCGCAGGGTCTCGAAGAGGGCGAGGGCGTGGGAGACGCGGCGGGGGAAGAGCCAGTTGACAAGAGGGACGTCGTGCCAGAGGGCGGCGGCGTCCAGGTCGTTTGGGAACAGAGGATACAGGCCGGAAGCGTACAGGGCTTCGGCGAGCGGGTCGGTGTCGGCATCGCCGCCCGATGACAAGAGGGCCAAAGGGCCGAAGGGGCAGACTTCGATTTGGATTTGGCCGCCGCCGGTCTCTAAAAGCAGCGACGGCAGGGCATCGGGAACGTCCGGCGGGTCCAGGCGGGTGAGCAGGCCAAGCTCGGTCAGCGCATCAAGCGGCAGCTCCGGCAGCCTCAGCAGGCCGTCGTAGGCGGCATCGGCATTGGCCCGGCCTGCCTGGCGCTCAATATGGACCAGGACGCGCCCGACGGCCTCCGGCATGGTTTGTGTGGGTTTGGTCAAATTGGGCTTGGGCATAGCGATGAAGAACCCCCCAGCCCCCAATAATGGGGGAGCCAGAGCAGAAGCAGAGGGCCTTGCCTTCCCTGTCACGCTCCCCCATTATTGGGGGCTGGGGGGTATTTTTAGGACTCAATGCTTTGCAGCGTGTCTAAAAAGCGCGGGAAGTAGCCTAAGCGGCGTCCGCCGCGCTCTTTAAGCATCTCCTGGAAATGCGGGGCATTACTGCTGGACGCAAGCGCCGTCACCAGCGTCTTGCCGCGCTGGACTTCTTTGTGGTAGTTCCGGGCGGCTTCTTTCGGAATGCCGCTGGACATCATGACTCCGAGGACAGCGCCGATCACGGCCCCGATAATTGCCCCGCTGAACTGCCACAGGAGCGCATGGCTGGCAATGAACGGCAGAAGCGGCTCGTAGAAGACCAGCAGGGAGACCGCCAGTGACCCCAATGTCGCGCCGATGACGACCCCGACGACGGCGCGTGGAATGGCCTCGTCGGCGACATTGACCGGACGCTCGACATCGTGTTCTTCCATCTCGCGGATGCCCGTCGCCAGTGCGTCGCTGTCGGGAGCGCTGCCTGCGTCATGCGGCGTCCCTTCCGCGCCCGCCGCGCCGTGAAAAACCAGTGTGATGTCGGCAAGCGGCACGCCGTCGTCTACTAAGGCCTGCGCCGCACGTTCGGCTTCAGCGTTGTCATCAAAGACCGCGACTACTGTTCCCGCCATGTGTTTTCTCCTATCCCCGCACTCCGGCTTTGACTAAAGACCCTAAACGAACAGAATGCGCGTGGCAGATAGCGATTGCGAGGGCGTCGGCGGCGTCGTCGGGCTTCGGGACTTCGGACAGCCCTAAAAGCCGTGTCACCATGAACTGCACCTGCTTTTTTTCCGCCCGGCCTGTGCCGACCACCGCGCTTTTTACCTGGGTCGGCGTATACTCTTCCCACGGCAGACCGCGCTGGGCCAGCGTCAGTAAAATCACGCCTAAAGCGCGTCCGACGGGAATACCGGTGGTGACGTTGTTGGTGAAGAACAGCCGCTCCGTCGCCACCTGCTCGACGTTGTAGCGGTCCAAAAGCGCGTTAAATTGATCGTAAATCATTTGGAGCCGCGCCGGGGCATCCGCGCTGGGCGGGGTTGTAATGACGCCGCAGGTGAGATACGAAACTTTGTCGCCGCGCTTTTCAATCACGCCGTAGCCGGTTGTCGCGGTGCCGGGGTCAATGCCAACTAAAATCATACAAGTATTACGCAAATCACAGCGCGAGGGAGTGAACTCCTCTCGCTGAATAGCGTCCTTTGGACGAAAGAGCAATAGCTGTTGCCGTTAATAATTCCTTCATCCGAAGGATGTCATTCAGCGAGAGGAGTTCACTCCCTCGCGCTTGCGTCTCGCGCTTGCGTCTCGCG
>CAXUBO010000136.1:3637-11542 GCA_964249345.1 uncultured Armatimonadales bacterium
ATTCAGCGAGAGGAGTTCACTCCCTCGCGCTTGCGTCTCGCGCTTGCGTCTCGCGGCGGCTACAATGTGACAACTTGCCCGGTCCGCGTCGATTCGTACACCGCCAAGACGACCTCAACGGCTTTGCGGCCTTCGACGCCGTCCACAACCGGCGGGTCGCCGGTGCGGCAGCAGCGAATGAAGTCTGAAATTTGGGCTTCGTGAGCGCCGCCCCAGATCGCGGCCGGATCGGACGCCGTTGCCATCGCGGACGCTTCCGTCGCGGCTTTTGTCCCGCCGGTCGCCACTTGCAGGGCATGAGCCTGAGACGCTTCGCCGCCGCCGGACACGCCGCTTTTGGTGGTCAGCGTGTGCAGCATGTCGCCTTCAATGATCGCGCTGCCTTCCGTGCCGTAAACGCCGACGCGCACGGCAAAGCCGGGGTATAGAGCGGTTGACGCCGAGAGCGTTCCGATTGCGCCGCTGGCGAACGTCAAAGTCGCCGCGATCACGTCTTCAGTCTCGACACGCGCATGGGCCAGTGTCCGCGCCTGGGCGTAGATGGTTTCTACGGGGCCGCAGAGCCAGCGCATCAAATCGGCGGTGTGAACGCCCTGGTTCATCAAAGCCCCACCGCCGTCCAAAGCCCAGGTTCCGCGCCAGTCGCCGGAATCATAATATTCCTGGGTGCGATACCACGGCACCCGCGCTTCGGCATAGACCATCGGGCCTAAGATGCCGGCCTCCAGCGCCGCTTTGACGTCAACGCTTGCCTTGTCAAAACGGTGCTGGGAGATAACCGCGAGGCGCCTCCCCGACTCCCGCTGCGCGGCCAGCAGCCGGTCGCAGGCGTCCAGGGTAATGTCCATCGGCTTTTCAACCACGACATGCTTGCCCGCCCTGAGTGCCTGAACGCCGATCTCGGCATGGAGGCCGCTCGGAACGCAGACATGGACGGCGTCAATCGCCGGGTCGGCCAAAATGGCTTCAAAGGTCTTTGCTTCGGCCCCGTATTTTGCCGCCAGCGCCTCGGCTTTTTCGGGAACGGCATCGGCAAATGCGACGAGGCGAACGCCTTCCGGCCCAAGCGCCATCAGCGCGTCGGCATGGGTGGGGCCGATGACGCCGCAGCCGACAATGGCGGAGTGTAATATCTCATCAGACATAGTAAAGATTGTAATAGAAACGGGTGCATTTGTCAAGAGGGAGGTCGGTTACAGAGGCAGAAACTCGGCGGTCAGGGCAGCACGGCTGGTTGGCGGCGTCGGCATGTGATACAAGTCGAACTGGGCTTCCTCACTGACCAAACCCTGGAAGCCGCCCCAGCGGAAGGAGTTTCGCAGAGACTGCACAAAGCCGACTTGCAGCGGCTTGTCTTCAAACGACAGCGGGGCGTCGGCGGCAGGGAACGCCGCAGCAACATAAACCATGCCGACGCCGCTGATGCCTTCTTTAACTAAAAAGTCCGGGGCATAATACAGCGTAAACGGCACGTCAGGCAGGCCATTCTGGGCTTCTTCTTCGTGCCACGTTCGCTGGATGCATAAGTCTTGTAGAACCTCAGCGCCCGACGCGACCATGAGTGGGTCGTAAAGGTCATCCCAGTCCGGGTTTGCGCCGCGCAGGTCAATCCCGCCGACGGTCTCATAAAACGCTTTGAGCGACAGCGGAAGCGGGCCGAAAATTGCTTCCATCGCAGCAGTCACGGCGGGACCATCACCGGGCGGCGTCAGCGGCTCTTGGCAAAACTTCCAGCCGAGCGCCGTCAGACGAGGGATGAGGAGTTCGGCGTTGAAGCGGACCCGGCGCATTGTCTCGCAGGCGACCGCCCAAACATCGCCGTGAAGCGGCTCTTCCCGGACAAGATCGCCGAGTGCAACAAGCTCGTCCCAAACCTGCTTTTGTTCCCCGGCTTTGTAACGCTCCAGGAATAATGCCATTTCGGTTTCTCTCCTCAAGTTTAGTCCGGCTCAATCCCAGCCCCTTGGAAGGCCGCGAGGCAGGCTGCCGCCGTTCTCCGAAAATCTTCACCCATTCGGGCATCATTGGCTTGTTGCTCGACCTCATACGCGAAATAACCTAGATGCGACGCGCGATGACGGGCCAGCTCGGTCAGGATTTTGAGGATGGCTTGCCGAGTATCGCCTGAATTTGTCAGCTCCAGCGTCAGCCGAAATAATTCCCATGCCTGCATTCCATCGGGCGCGTCAAAATCCAGCACGTCAATCCCGCTGCGGGCGGCTTGTTCCAGCGTTTTGAGCGCGTAATGCCCCATGTTGTTCCTGGTTTCTTCGATCAAAAGCGGGACAGCGGGCGAAATATCCCAGCCCTTCGCGGAGGCGACTCGCAGCCAGGCAAAAGCGCTGTGCTTGTCGCTGCGAGTCTTCGCTTCCTCTAAAGTCAGCATCAGGCACTCCACGAGGCCGGGAACGTCACGGGCCGTCTCAGCGCTCCGAACGCACAAAGCCGCCAGCGTTTTCCGGCGCGTTTTAGCCGTTTCTTTTGCGAACTGCTCTGCGGCAGCGGGAAGGATCAACGCGCCTTCCTCGCGTGTGAAATTGGTCCGGTTAAGCTGCCGGATGACGTCGGCTCGGACAGAGACATCACGGCTTTGAAGCTCCTCCCCCATCTCCGGACGAAACGATATTACCGCGTCTTGATACTTGTTCATTGTAGCCCTATTTTAGCATACTCTTGTTCCAAATGGATAAAATCACCCTTGCGAAAACGACAGCTTTCTGCTAGAATAGGAACCGTCGCCCTCAGCCTTTTCACAATATCTCGCCCTGCCGCAAGTGCGCTTATCTACATCTAGTAGCAATGAGTAAGGGGCGGCAAGTGCCAAGAAGTATCAAGAAGCCTTTATGAATACCACGCCTTCCAATTTTGTCCATCTCCATCTCCATTCCGAATACAGCCTGCTTGACGGCGCGTGCCGCATTGACGATCTTGTCCAAAAGGCCGTAGATTTAGAAATGCCGGCCATTGGGCTGACCGACCACGGGGTCATGTATGGCTCGATGGAGTTTTATTTGAAGTGCAAAAAAGCCGGCATCAAGCCGCTGGTCGGCAACGAAATGTATGTTGCCACGCGCACCCGGCACCACAAAGAAAGCAAAAAGCTTGATGACGCCCGGCATCTGGTTCTGTTAGCCATGAACGAGGTGGGTTACAAGAACTTGCTGAAGCTGACTTCTATCGCGTCTTTGGAAGGCATGTACTACAAGCCGCGCATTGACCGCGAGCTTTTGCAGGCGCATCACGAAGGGCTGATTTGTTTGTCGGCCTGTTTAGGGGCGGAAGTGCCGCAGCATTTGATGAACGGCGACATCAAAGCCGCCGAATACGCCGCGTGCGAGTTCAAGGAAATCTTCGGCGACCGCTATTACTTGGAGCTTCAAGACCATTACTTAGACAAGCAAAAAGGCGTGAATGAGCAGCTTATCGCAATGGCCCATCGGCTGAAGCTGCCGCTTGTCGCCACCAATGACGTGCATTATCTGGACGCCGCCGACGCCGACCCGCACCAAGTCCTGCTGTGCGTTCAAACCGGAACCACAATGGACGACCCCAAGAAGATGAACTATGGGTCCAAAGACTTTTACTTGAAAAGCCAGCAGGAGATGGCGGCGCGGTTTCCAGGTCAAGAAGACGCGCTGGCCCGGACGGTGGAGATCGCGGGGCGCTGCAATCTGGACCTGAAGTTCGGGCGTCTTGGGATGCCGTCGCCGGGCGACACGCCGGAGGGCATGAACGCGCAGTCGTATCTGTCCGTGCTGGCGTTTGACGGAATGCGAAAGCGCTACGGGCAGATCACGGAAGAGCATGAAGAGCGCCTTCGCTTTGAATTAGATGTCATTGAGCAGACAGGCTTTGGACAATACTTTTTGATTGTGCGGGACTTCGCCAATTTCGCCCGGCGCGAAGGCATCTTCTTCGGCGTGCGCGGCTCGGCGGCAGGGTCAATGGCGTCGTACTGCGTCGGAATCACGGATGTTGACCCCTTAGAGTACGGCCTGACGTTTGAGCGCTTCCTGAACCCGGAGCGCTTGTCCATGCCGGATATTGACATGGACTTTGAAGACCACCGGCGGCAGGACGTCATTGATTATGTCGTGGGCAAGTACGGGCGCGAACATGTCGCGCAGATCGTGACGTTTGGAACGCTGGCTGCCCGCGCGGCGATTCGGGACTGCGGCCGGGCCATGAACAAGATGCCGATGGCCGAAGTGGATAAGCTTTGCAAGATGATCCCGGCCCTGCCCGTCGGCATGAAAATTAGCAAGGCGTTAGAAGTCAACCCGGAATTCAAAGCCGCCGTGCAAAGCAATCCGCAGGCCAAAGAGCTGATTGACACGGCATTGAGACTGGAAGGCTTGACCCGGCACGACAGCGTCCACGCGGCAGGCGTCGTCATCTCAGCGGAGCCGTTGGTAGACAATATCCCTGTCCAGCGGGCCGATGACGGCGTGGGCTTAGTCACGGGCTACCCGGCGAACGTGCTGGAAAAAATCGGCCTGATTAAGATGGACTTCTTGGGCCTTGCCAACCTGACGATCTTAGCCAGAGCCGTAAAGAATGTCAAAAAAAGCCACGGCATTGACATTGACGTGCTGAAGCTGCCTCTGGACGACCGCAAGACTTTCGACCTGCTGGGGCGCGGCGAGTGCTCCGGCGTGTTTCAATTGGAAGGCGGGCAGATGCGCCGCTATGTCGCCGAGCTGAAGCCGAACACCGTGGCCGAAGTCGCCGCCATGGTCGCGCTGTACCGTCCTGGCCCGATGGCCCAAATCCCGCGCTATATCCGCTGCAAGCTGGGCATGGAAAAGATTGAGTACCCGCACCCGGCCTTAGAGCCGATCTTGAAAGAAACCTACGGGGTCATTGTCTACCAGGACCAAGTTCTGCGAATCGTCCAGGCGATTGCCGGCTTCAGCTTAGGCCAGGCCGACATTCTGCGAAAAGCGATGGGCAAAAAGAGTCTGAAAGAGATGGTCCAGCAGCGGGAAAACTTCCTAGCGGGCGCAGCGGCGAAGGGCATTGTCGATGAGAAAATGGCGGCTTACTTGTTTGACCTGATTGAGCCGTTCGCCGGGTATGCGTTCAACAAAGCGCACGCCTTCTGCTACGCGCTGGTCGCCTACCAGACGGCGTATCTCAAAGCCAACTATCCCGTCGACTATTTTGCTGCGCTGATGGCAGTGCAGGCCGACGACACGGATAAATTGGTCGCATTCATTGACGACGCCAAGCGCACCTATTTAGAAGACTACGGGCAGCGCATCGAAATCCTGCCGCCGGACATCAACGACAGCGACGCCGACTTCGTCGGCGTCGGCGCGTCCATTCGCTTCGGGCTTCTCGCCATCAAGAACGTCGGCAAAGCCCCGATTGAAGCCGTGCTGGCCGCCCGCAAAAAGAACGGCGGGCGCTTCACGTCCCTGCACGATTTCTGCGCGGGCGTCGGCGAATTCGGCCTCACATCCAAAGGGGCCATCGAAACGCTGATCAAAGCGGGCGCTTTGGCGAGCCTGGAACCTAACCGCGCCCGCCTGCTGGCGGGGCTGGAAGGGGCCCTGTCCAGCGCGGGGGCTATTGCCCGCGACCGCAAAAGCGGGCAAGTGTCCATGTTCGGCGACGACGGCGATGCCGAGTCTTTGGCCCACGTCGCCCCGCCCCTGCCGGACGCCGAAGCCCTGAAGCCGAACGAGATCACGGCGATGGAAAAAGAGCTTTTAGGTTTGTATCTTTCCGACCATCCCCTAGACCAATATGCCCAGGCCGTCAAAGCCCACGTCACGCACACGATTGACGACTGCCGGGGGCTGGGCGACAAGGAAGAAATCACCCTCGCCGGGGTTCTCACCAACGTCCGGCCTTACTACACCAAAGCCAAAAACGAATTAATGTATTTTTTGACTTTGGAAGACAAATCGGGAACCATCAGCGTTTCCCTGTTCCCTCGCGCCGCTGCAAACGTCAGCCCGGACGATATGAAAAAAGACAGCGTCGTGCTCATCTGGGGGCGCACCTCTCACAGAGACCGGATCAACAAAGGTGGCGGCGGCGAAGAGGATACCGGGACAGCGGCAAGCGTAGAAATCTCGGCGGACAAAATACAGCTTGTCAAGGAGCTTGAAACAACCGCAACATTGGTTCGGGAAGTTCGCCCAGCCTTTGCCTGCCTGAACATCCGCTTGAATGAGTCGATGGAAAAAAAGTCGCTCGAAGCCATAAAGCGTCATTTAGTAGATCGCAAGGTGAGCGGCGGCAGCCGCCTTCTGCTGCATGTCGCCGACGGCTCGCGCATTCGCCGCATCCAGCCGAATCTGACTGTCGCTCCCGATGAAGGCATGGTAGACTACCTGCGCTCACTTCTCGGCAGCTCGCAGGCGGTTTGGACGGAGTAAGCTGAGGTGACAAAATGCTTGTAATGAGAGAAGCTGTGCCAAGCGACCTAGACTTTCTTGTTGCCGTTGACCTGAAAGATGAAGGCGTCACCCTGCCTCATCTGGCGCAAGCCAGCCCCGAAGAACTGGCGGAACACCATCGCAAAATTGCTGCCTTTGTTTCAGACAGCGACAAAGCGGCTTGGGTTTATGAAGACACGGAAGCCAAACGCCTCATCGGCATTATTCTTTGGCGCTATCGCAATCGCCTCAGCGAGACCTTTGAGGCGTGGAGCGTCTTTCCCAAACTCGCCGAAAACTTGTTCCCGGCGAACGGCGGCTTCTGCGAAATCTTTCAATTGTGGGTCGCGCCTGAGTATCGGCGTCAGGGTTTGGCGACGCGCCTGAAACAGCAGGCGGAAGTGGAGGCGCTCCAGCGCGGCATCACGCTGATGTACACGCACACGGAAGCGCATAACCCTCATGTCATCCAAATGAACCTCAAACTCGGCTACTCCGAAGTGCGGCGCGGGCCGCTATGGGATGAGGCCGTCCGCGTGAGCCTCATTAAATGCCTCTCATAAAAATCGTGGGCAAAGAGACCTCACCCCGTCACAAGTGACGACCCTCTCCTTAATAAGGAGAGGGTGGAAACTTGTTTCCGGGTGAGGTACGGTTTTTATGAGGGCCTCTAAGCCGCTTCAATAAATCAGAAAAGTGAAATCAAGCAGGAAAGCTAGGGAGCGGCGGCGAACTTTGAGGCAGAGCGCAAAGTCACAAGTACGGCGTGATTTCTGTGCGGACACCCAAAGATGAGGAAACGCCATGAAATTGCCCCTGCTGAAAATGCCCGCCTTGAAGCTTTCTGCCATCCTAGAACGAGTTGGCGCTGTCGCCCTGCTGGCTGTTGCCGCCCTGCTGCTGACCAGCGCCCTGAAGCTGCACGGCGCGAACATGGGCGGGGCAAGTGCCACAGCCTACTGCTCCGACCCGACGACCCAGAACTTGGCCCAGATCGGCTTGGCTGTTGAGCAATATATTCAGGACTCGGACGAGATGCTGCCGATAGTCCATTCTCAGGCGGACTTTCAAACGGCCCTGCTGCCCTACACCAAAAACTCCGCCGTGTTTGTCAGCCCGGAGACCAGCCAGCCGTTTGTTTTCAATCTGGCCCTCAGCGGGATGTCGCTTTCTCAAATCTCAGACCCGGACACCACGGAAGTGGCGCAGGAAAGCCCGGCCCCAGCCAATCAGCCTGCCGCTGTTCTATTTTTCGATGGTTATATCGAGCGCGGCGGCGTGGAAGTCGGCGATCCGGGCCAGCTTGTCGTCAGCCGGGCAAAGGCTCTGGCGCTGGGCGTCATTCAATACACGCAGGACTACGATGAGACTTACCCGCCGATGCAGACGCAGGCGGCGTTCCAGGCCGCCGTTCAGCCGTATGTGCGTGCGACACGCGACTTTTATGCACCGGGCGGAGCGGCGTTTGTTCCCAATCCTGCCCTCAGCGGGCAAAGCCTCGCCTCAGTGGATTCCC
>CAXUBO010000137.1:0-11270 GCA_964249345.1 uncultured Armatimonadales bacterium
GACGCGCATCAGCAGATGCAGGGCGGCGTTCAGCGGAGCCAGCTTGGCGTACTGACTGTCATAAGACGAAGCGCGTTCTTTATCGAACACAACAGGTTGTTCTTGATTTGGCATGGTAGTGGGTTGTCGCTTACTGTGCAGTATGTTACCATGTTTTTGGTCGTGCTGGAATTGGTACATTCTCGCCGCTGGCAGCTAAAGCACGCGCCGCATCGCGTCGTACCCAGGGGTGAGGCGAACTCAAAAGAACATGAAGCTGCGGCACGGCTTCGGGGTCGGGATACTTGATGAAAACCTTGCAGGCGTATTCTTCAATATCGCCGTCATTATAAATGGGATCATTTATGTTCAGCAAGGGAAGGGCGGCATGGGCCAAACTTGCCTGCTGAGACGGAGACAGCTTTGCTTTCGTGAGGGCGGAAACCGTGGTTGTGACCATGCCGACTTGACTGCTGAGGTCGGCTTTTTTTAAGTTCAGCTTTTGCAGCGCCCACTGGAAATCCGTGTTTGAGACAGATTGGTTGGGAAGTATTAACGCGGCATGTGTATTGTCCGCGCCCGTCCAACTGGGCGTTTGCCCTTTGTCTACAAGGCCAGCAATCCTTTTGGTCTCAATTTGGCGGCTGGTCGCCTCATCCACGTCGCCTTTTGCCCTGTAAGTGAAAATTGTTGTCGTTCCGGCCGCCGCGAACAAGCACGCTGCGCCAACCGCCCATAACTTCTTGTTCATTGACTTGGTTTCTTTTCCGTTTGATAGCCACTTTAACGTGAAGCGCTGTCAAAACGGTTCGCTGTTAGCCTGCAATCCGCTTTGCCGCGTTCGTGCCGGACAGGGCGCAGAGGGGGACGCCGCCGCCGGGGTGGGTGCTGCCGCCGACGAAGTATAACCCGTCAACGTCGGGCGAGACTTGGGGGGGGCGCAAAAAGCCTTGACGCCAGCCGTTTGACGACAGGCCGTAGATCGCGCCTTTATAAGCGTGGTAGCGGCTTTCTAAATCAAGTGGAGTCCAAAGCTGCTCGACGACAATGCGCCGGCGCAGGTCAGTGAGGCCCATGCGCTCCAGCTTGGTCAAGACGGTCTCGCGGTAGCGGGCGGCTTCGATTTTCCAGTCAAAATGGGCCGAAAGGGCCGGCGGATTGGTCATTACGAAGAGATTGGAGAAGCCGGGTGGCGCTTTCGTGGGGTCGGTGACGGACTGGCACGCGACGCCGATTGTCGGGTCGCCGGCGGGGCGATGGTCGTCAAAAATAGAAGCAAATTCGGCGTCACCGTCAGCCGCCAGAAACGAATTGTGATGCGCGAGCTGGGGATACTCGCCTTTGACGCCAAGCAGCAGCAGGAACGCCGAGGTGCTGGGTTCTATTCTTTGAACGCGCGGCTCGGTCCATTGATGCCGGGCGAGATGGGGGACAAGCGAAGTCAGCGCATGGAGGCAGTCAGCATTGCAGACGACGGTGTCAGCGTACAGCCTATCGCCGCAGCGGGTCTGAACGCCTCTCGCTCGGCCCTGCTTGACAATGATTTCGGTGGCCTCGGCGCTGGTTCGGAAGACGACGCCTAAGCTCTCCGCCGCATCGCGCAAAGCTTCCGCCAACCGATACAAGCCGCCGCGAACGTAATACGTCCCCTCGCGCCACTGCACATCGGCGACGGTCGCAAAGATGCCGGACGCCCGCGCCGGGTGCGAGCCGCTATACAGGGCATACAGCTCAAAGACTTGGCGCAGGCGCGGATCGGAGAAATGCTCGCGCACCACATCCCGCAAGGTGCGCCAGGGTTTCAGCGCGAGAAACTGCGTGAGCTGGCCCCACTGCGCGGGCGTCGGAACGCCGCGCACGGACGCGCCGAAGTCCTGCTTTAAGAACGGCTCGGTCGTGGCGTCGGACACCTGCCGGGCGTAGTCCAAAAAGCGCCGGAACCCGTCGGCATCTGCCGGGGCAAACGCGGCAATCGCACGGGCGGCATCCTCCGGCTGACCCGGCGCGTCCAAAGTTTGCCCGTCCTCAAAGTGATAGCGGCAGACGGTATCTAAGCGTACCAAGTCCAGCACGTCTTCCAGCCGCCGTCCGGCATTAGAAAAGACTTCGTCTAAGGCCCAGAGCATGGTCAGGACATGCGGGCCGGTGTCAAACCGAAAGCCGTCCTGCTCCCACACGTTCAGCTTGCCGCCGACATTTGGGTTCTTTTCCAGCACCGTCACGCTTGCGCCCCGCGCCGCCAGTCCAATCGCCGCCGCCAGCCCGCCGGTCCCCGCCCCGATGACTGTTACGTCCATGCTCTGAAGTGTACCCAATGCGCGAGGCGGACGCTTTGAACACTGGGACTTATTTCCTCACGAACCGAATGCTCAGTTTCTCTCCATGCTCGGTTGGGAGGCTGGATACAAAGGCATCATAGTCAACGCCGTGGCGCAGGATGGGAATTAGCCCTTCCTGGGGTGCAAGTGTCGGGGCAAGGTCCATTTCCGCCGCCATCTTGATCCGGTCCGACAGCGGCCCTTGCAGCGCTGGGGGCAGTTCCATTGCCTGCGCGGTCGTTCCCTTGCAAGTAAACTCGATTGTCGCCGTTTCTTCTCCAAGAGTGATAATCATGCCGGACGCTTCCACTCCAATGGCCCAGGTTAAAATGGAACCCATGAGGGCAAAGACCGGACCATCAACCTCTAGGGACAGCGCGAGATTGGGCTGGGAAGCAAGCAGACTTCCGACAACTTCGTTGACCCGTGCTAGGAACTCGTCGTTGCGCGAGGGGCGGTTTTCTTGCAGTTCGTCTTGCATAATAATTAGCATCCTTTCTTTCAAGCGGCTGCGGCCTTGATGCAGCCGGCTTTTGACCAGCGCGGAGGAAATGCCTAAGAAGTCGGCAATCTCGCGGTGGGAGTAGCCGCCCCTGTAGAACAGCCCAATCGTCAGGCGTTCCCCTTTGGGCAGCGCCTGAATTGCCTGCTGCACTTTCTGGGAAGTTTCGCGGCCCTCTGCCGCCTGCTCCACAGGCAGCGCTGGGGAAGCAAGGTTTTCAGCGGCCTCTATCGGGACGGTCTTGATCTGCCGGCCCCGTGTCAGCCGGTCGCAGTGCTTGAAAACGATTTTTCGCAGCCACACGGCGAAGCCTGCCGGCGCTCGCAGGGAGGGCAGGGTGCGGTACACTTCGACAAACGCTTCCTGCGCTGCGTCCTGGGCTAATTGGTAGTCGCCGAGGATCGAGAACGCATAAGCAACAGCCATGTCCTGGAACCGCCGCACGATCCAGTCGAACGCTTCTTTGTCCCCGGCTTGCGCTTTGATGATCCGCCGCGCTGCCTGCTCGTCCTGCATTCCGCTCGCTCTCCTGTTTGCTTTCCCATACATTAAGACCCATTTCGTGACCAAAAGGTTGGTGAAAGCGCCTCCGCTGGCTGTAAGTTGATTTTGGACATGCCGAGAGGCTATAATTGGCGGCATAACGAGGAAAACATGACTGATCAAAATTTACTTGCTCGCATTGTATCGCATCCTGGTGTTTTAGCCGGAAAACCCGCGATTCGTGGAACGCGGCTAAGTGTGGAGTATATCCTAAATTTACTCGCGCATGGCGCGACGCAAGAAGAGATACTTAGGGAATACGAAGGGCTTGAACCGGAAGACTTGACGGCTTGCCTCTTGTTCGCCAGCAAAGCGCTGGAAAGCACAACTTTCATGCCGCTGGCTGAGGCCGCGTAACGCGCTTCATCGTTGACGAATGCACTGGGCCAAACGCTGCCGCGTGGCTTCGCGGACAAGAGTATGAAGTATTTTCGGCGTATGAACAAGCGCGGGGAGCGGATGACGAAGTTCTCCTTGAAAAGGCGTTCACCGAGAACTGGATACTCATTACTAATGACAAAGATTTTGGTGAGAAAGTCTATCGGGAGCGGCATTTGCACCACGGAGTTATCTTCCTACGTTTAAACGATGAGCGTGCGTCCAACAAGATACTTGTTTTAGAGCGGCTGTTAGCGCAGTATTCAGATCAGCTTGTGGATCGGTTCGTTGTTGTGACAGATGATCGTGTGCGCTTCGCGGCGGCTGTGCGTTGACTTTGGACGCGCTTAAAGGCTATAATTGAGGCCAGAAAGTGCAAAATTATGGCTGAACTGATCCAACTCCAAGTCCTGCCGCCGCTTCCGGTTGCGCCGGCAAGCAGCGGGCCGCGTGTCGTGAACCGGCGCATTCCTGAGTGGCTGACGATTAAGCTGCCCAAACGCCAGGGAATTGAAGAAGTGGAAGGGCTGATGCGCCGCGCCGGGCTGGTGACGGTCTGCGAGGAAGCCCGCTGCCCGAACCTCGGCGAATGCTGGTCCAAAAAGACGGCGACGTTTATGATTCTCGGCGACACCTGCACCCGCGCCTGCCGCTTCTGCGCGGTCAAGACCGGCAAAGGCGGGGCGCTTGATCCTGCCGAGCCGCGCAAAGTGGCCGAAAGCGCGGCGGCATTAGGACTGAAGCACACGGTCGTCACGAGCGTGAACCGCGACGAGCTGCCCGACGGCGGCTCGCGCCACTTTGCCCAAACCATCGGCTGGCTGCGGGAGCTGCTGCCGGACACGATCATTGAAGTGCTGACCCCGGACTTCTTAGGGAACAAAGCCAATATCCAGACTGTCGTAGACGCCAAGCCGCACATTTTCAACCACAACATTGAAACCGTGCCGCGCCTGTACCGCCAGGTGCGCCCGCAGGCGCGTTACGCCCGCTCGCTCCAGTTTTTGCAGTATGTGAAGGCGTCCGACCCGGAAATCTATACCAAAAGCGGGTTCATGGTCGGCCTCGGCGAAACCAAAGACGAAGTCAGGTCGCTGCTGGAAGATTTAAAGGCGCATGACGTAGACGCTGTCACCATCGGCCAGTATCTCAAGCCCGGCAAGAACTACTTGGATGTGGTGGAGTATGTTCACCCGGACGTGTTTGCGGAATACAAAGAAATCGGCGAGGCGATGGGCTTCTTGTTTGTCGCGTCCGGCCCGTTTGTCCGGTCGTCTTACAACGCCAAAGAGTTCAGCGATCTGTTTTTGGCGAAGAAGGCCGCTGGGCAATCAAGACAAAAAGCGAGTAGTTGAAAACTACGCGCTAGGAGAGGTGTCCTGCCGGACGGCAAGAGGGCTTTTTTACCCGAAGGGTGCTTCTTCTAGCGCGTAGTTTTCAACTACTCGTCTCTTGATTTTCGCTTTTCCACTCCTACCTTGCATGAATGAACGACGCCGCCGACAGCCCCGACGCTCCCCTCCCTGCCTTCCCGCCGGTGCGCGGTGGGTCACGCGCAGCCTCGCCGCCCTGCCGCTGCTCTGCCTGACCGTCTCCGCCGGCGTCTACTGCGCGTCCGTGTACCGCCTGCTCCGCGTCCATCTGATCCCCATTGCCGAAGCCGAGCTGGCCCGGCAGTACGGGCATGAAGTCCGCATCGGCAGCGCGGACTTCACGGCGGGTCACCTGGTTCTCGGCGACATCGCGGTTTCCAACAAAGCGACGTTTGCGGCGGGCGGCGGCGAGGCGACGCTGACCGCGAGGCGCATTACGGTTGACTACAATCTTCATGCACTCCTTTTTGACAGCGGCAATGCCGCCCACGCCATCGGCGATGTGACGCTGGACCAGCCGACGCTTTTAGTGGAGCGCCTTTCGGGTTCTCAGTACAACTTCTCCGGGTTCTTTAAGCCGAACACCAAGAAAAAAGCGAAACCGTTTGTCGGGCGCATTTTAGTCCATGACGGCGTGCTGCGCTTTCGGGACTTCCAAGCGCCGAACCGGGGCCACCGGCCCGCGCTGAACACGCTGGCCGCGGTTGAAGCCACGGTAGACTTGCACTCCACGCGCAATGCGTACTTTGACGTGCGCGGGCTGGGAACGCAGAACCGTTTTGCAAGTTTAGCGGTCAGCGGCGCCGTGTCCCGCGACGTGTCCGGGCGCTACCACGGCCATATCTTAGCGACGGATGCCGACGCCGCGTACTGGACCGATTACTTTCGGGCCTTCCCGCAGGCCCGGATTGCGGCGGGCCGCGCCGATGCCGATGTGTCGCTCACAAAGCTTGCTTCGCGGCCTGCGCCGGGCCAGCCTCTGGATTTGTCGGGCCGGATCACGCTGCGCCGGACGACAATTAGAGTGGCCGACACCAAGCTGCTCCGCGTGCCGCTGCAAAACTTGGACGGCACGGCGGCTTTTACCGGCGCGGGCGTCTCGCTGGATGCCCGCGTCTCGCTGGGCGGGCAGCGGCTGGCGGCGTCCGGGACCATTTTTGATTTTGCTCACCCGCAGGTCGCGCTGTCTGTGCGCTCTCAGGCGCTTGACCCCATCCGCCTGGCCCGCGCCGTGCCGGTCTTAGCCTTTCCCGCCGGGCTGACGGCTGCGCCGGGGCCGGTGACGGCAAGCTTTACGGGAACCGTGGCGAACCCGACGATTACGGTCAATGCTGCCCTGCCGCGCGTTGACTACCAAAATAATTTTGTTACCAATCTTGTGGCGTCGGCGACTTATGCCGGCAAAGTGCTGTCCGTGCCGTCGGCGACATTCCAGGTCAACGGCACCGGGCGCGGCGCGGTCCGGGCGACGCTGGACACGCGGCAAGCAAGGCCCGCGCTGCTGCTGGCCGGGTCTGTGTCCGGCGTGAATTTGGCAGGCGTCCATCTGCCTCCTTCGGCAAGCGCAAAAAAATCGGCAAGCGCAAAAAGATTGGCGCTGGGCGGCACGGCGAACGTGCAGTTTATCGCGGACACGCTGAACCGGCCTTTTTCCGTGGCCGCTGATGTGCAGGTCGTCAAGCCGCAGTTCCAAAAGACGGCGTTTGACGCGCTCTCCGGGCGCGTTATGTGGACGCTTGGAAAGCCGCTCACGCTGGTCCATGCGGCGCTGTCCGGCAGCGAGGGCTTGGCGGCGGCAAGCGGGACTGTTCCCCTCAGCGCGGCTGGGCAGTGGAACCTGCGGGTGCGGGCGGCAGACCTCGCGCTGTCGCCGCTGCTGCGGCCTTATTCCGCCGCACCGGTCAGCGGCCAAGCGTCTTTTGACGGAAAAATCGTCGGCGCGGCGAACGCGCCGTCGGCAGTCGGCGCGGCCCGGCTGGCCCAGCCGCAGTATGGCCGCTTTTCGGCGGATTTGGTCAGCGGGAACATCGCCGCAAGCGTGAGCGGCCTGCGCCTCCAAGACGTGACGGTGCGGCGCTTTCCAACCGTGGCCGGGCTGAACGGCAGCGTCTCAAGCCTGACATCGGGGAACCCAAAGCTGGCGCTGAACGTGCGGCTGTCCGAGGGCGATGTCAGCGACTTCTTGAATCTCGCCGAGCAGGCGTCCGCGCCGTCCGTCAAGACAGCACACGCGCTGAAAGCCAGCCTGCCGAACTTGTCGGGAACCGCGCAGGGGACATTCCTTCTGGGCGGCAGCGTGAAGTCGCCGAGCGCCTCCGGCCATGTGCTGATTTCGGATGCGACAGTGGCGTCGTATCGCCTGGACCGGATTGCCGCCGATCTGCGCTACGCGAACGGCGTGCTGACGGTCGGGAACGGCCTGGTAAAATCCGGGGCGGCGATGGTGACGGCGCACGGCTCGCGCACGGCCTCCGGCATGTTCCAGGGAGACTTCGCGGCGTCGGGGCTTGACTTGACCCGCTTCCATCAGGCGCTTGACCCGCTGGCGGACATTCAGGGGACAGCCGCGCTTGCGGGCAGTTTTTCCGGGAGTCCGGCCGCGCCGCATCTGGCCGTTCGCGCTTTCACGGTGCCGGATTTCGTGGTCAACACGCAAAAGTTCGCGCCTTTCGCCCTGGCCGGGCGCTACGATGACGGCGTGCTGACTTTAACCGGCCTGCCGTGGCGCTTCGTTGTCACCGTGCCGCCGGATTACGCCGCCGAGCCGGGCGGGCAGGTGGAATACGACATCAGCCGCCTGCGCCTCGTGCTGCCGACACCGACGCATCCAAAGCGTCCGGCGGCGCTGACGCTGGCGGCGGCGATCCCTGCTTCAGCGCCGGAGCGTTTGTCACACGTTTTCCGCACCCTCCGTCAAAGCCTCTGGGCGCAAACCCCTGCCGGAAAGAAGTTCTTGGCCCAGCTCCTCGCCCTGCCGCAGCCGCTGGCCGCGACATTCTCCCTGCCGAGCCTTCGGGTGTCCGGTCCCGCAAGCGCACTTTCGGTGTCGGCGGACCTCAGCGCGGACAGCATCCTGGCAGGCGAAACAAAAGCCGCGGGCCTGACGGCACACGCCGATTACGCCGGCGGGCCAAACCCGTCCGGCTCAGTCACGGCCTCGGCGCATGACCTTCTGGCGGCAGGCGTTCCGATTGGGGCAGCCTCGCTGGATGCCGCCTACGAAAACCGCGTCATCACGCTGCGTTCCCTCAAAGCCACAAGCGCACGGGCATTTCTCAGTGCGTCGGGAACCGCGAATTTGGACGGCGCTGTCGCGGCCAGCGTGGATGCGTCCAACGTCCCGCTGGCGCTGGTCGGCTCCGCCGTGCCGTCCGCCGCGCCGTACCTTTCCCTGCTGCCGCGCGAGATCAGTACGCTGTCGGTGAACGCTTCCGGGCCGACGCGCTCTCCCAATTATGTCGGCTCCATCCTCTTGTCTAATCCTGATTTGCTGTCTAATCCTGATGTGCCGGCGACCAAAAGCGTGCCGGGCGAGGCTGCTCCGCCGACGCTTGCGCTGGACCGCATCCGCAGCGGCGTGATTTCGGTTGCTTCGGCGGCTCCGGGCGGGCCCAAAGTGGTGACGGTCAGCACGCTGTCGGCGTTCAAGAACGGCCGGCTGATCGCGACGCTTTCAGGAACGCTGCCGCTGCTGATCGGCGGCCTCACGAAGCCGGACGCCGCGCCTGCGGGCGTGCCGGAGCAAGGCGACCTGCACGCCGATTTAAGCGTGTCGGACTTGTCCGCGCTGGCGGGCTTTCGCCCCGGCCTGCTGGATGCGAAAAAAACCGGCGGGCAGCTTTCGGCCAGCGCCAGCTACGGCGGCGGGCGTTTGTCGGGCCTGGTAACTCTGAAAGACGCTTCCGTCGGCATTGCGGGCTTTGATACTTACGCCAGCAAAATCAACGGAATTGTGGTTGTGGCGGATAACAAGGCGGCGATCCAGTCGTTTACCGGCCAGTCCAGCAAAGGCGGCACGTTTGCACTGTCCGGCGGCGCGGCGCTGTCCGGCGCTCCGGCGCTGAACCTCCAAATTGCGGCCACGAATCTGACTCTTAATGAAGGAAGCAAGCAGACGTTTCTGTACCAAAAGTTCAGTTCGGAGGCAAAAGCGAAAATCAACGGCGCGGTCACGATCATCGGCCCGCTGCTGACGCCGCGCATCGCGACAGCGCCGGGAGCGCCCATTGTCGTCAGTGATGCCTCCGGCACCCTGCCGTCGGCGTCGGGTGCCGCTGCCGCCCCGGCTTCGGCCTCGGCGTTTGACCCTTCCTTTGCCGTCGCCATCCGGCTTGGCGGCGGGCGTACCGGCACGGTCACGGTCAGCAATGCGCTTTTAAAGGCCGAAGCCGCCGGCCTGGTTCAGATTGGCGGCACGCTGTCCGCGCCGCAGCTTCGGGCGGATGTCACGGTGGCGAAAGGGCAGCTCACCATCCCGCCGTCTACGGTGCTGAAGATCGTCAAGCAGGAGACGGGAGACGCCAACACAGTCAGTTTGTCGTACCCGGCTATCGGCGCGGACGGCCTGCCGGGGGTGCGGACGTATGTGAATCTGTCCGCGCAGGCAACTGTGACGCCTTCGGCAACTCTGCTGTCTCAGTACCGCTCCGTCGCAAACGGCAGCATTGGGGAAGCTGTTCCGACCGTGTCGAGCCTTGAGTCTTCGCCGTTTGGCGGGACCCGGCAGCGTTACACAATTACGGCGCACATCCACGGCGTTTTGAACTCGCTTCAGCTTAACCCGGACGATCTGACATCTTCGCCCGGCGGCCTGTCCCAGCAGCAGATGCTGGCGGCTCTGGTCCCGGCGAGTGCGCTTCTGGCAGGCGGGGGAAGCAGCCTGACCGCCGGGTTCCAGCAGGCGCTGGTGTCCGCCGCGCTGAACCCTTTGACCAGCACGCTGGGGGACGCGCTGGGATTGTCCGACCTGAATGTCGCGTATGACCCAAGCCAGCCGCTGTTTGTCGCCGGCACGATTGACCTCGGCCCGCGCCTGACCGTGACTTATTCCCGGTCCTTCGGCGCACGCGGCACGACGGAAACGTCTTTGCAGCCGCCGCAATATACGGTGCAGCTTGGGTATGACCTGACTCGCCGCCTGCGCCTGGGGGTTGGCACCGATGACCAGAAGAACAAGACCGTGACCCTGCAAACGGTGCTTCAGTTTTGATCGGGGAGAAGGGACGAAGGAGTAAGGGGACGTTTACGTCCTCGTGATTGCTTGTCGCTCTTAATGTCCGGCCCAAGTCTTGACGCTACCACACTGAAAAAATTGTGAAACATTTCGCTTTCAGTTTTGTCCAACGGAGTAACACACTCGGCAGCGCACTGGCGCTGGCGCCGCGTGAGCGGCTGCTGCCGTCCCCGAATGCCGCAGTGGAACGAGCCGGCGCTGGGCAAAACCGGGAAGACCGGGCCCTGCTGCGGGACTTCGACGCGCTTTACGCCCGCTACGGCAAGCAGATTTTCAACACGATCTTTCAGTGGATTGGGGACTACGAAGAAGCGGCCGATCTGACTCAAGAGACGTTTTTGTCGGCCCACAAAGCGCGGGAACAGTTCCGAGGCGACGCCAAAGTTTCCACCTGGCTGTACCGAATCGCCCACAACCACTGCAAGAATCGGATCAAGCAGCGCGGGCGTCAGCGCGAAATGGAAGGGCCGTCCCTGGACGCCGGACTTGCCGGCGATGGGGCGGACTTTGACGAGGCCGCCGTGACCCGCGAGATTGCCGACTGGAGCCAGTCGCCGCCGCGCCTTTTGGAGCAGAAAGAACTGGAAGCGCAGGTCAACCGCGCCGTCAACAGCCTCGCCCCGGAATACCGTGTGGTGCTGGTGCTGCGCGAAGTGGACGGCATGGCCTACAACGAGATCGCTGAAGTGACGGGGCTGACGCTGGAAGCCGTTAAGACCCGGCTGAACCGGGCGCGGGCGATGGTCCAGAAAAAAGTTGAGCCATACCTCAAGATTTGATATTCAAGATTTGATATTAGGAATTTAACAGTTCCTTAAAGAAACGCAAGGGAGCCGTTGTTTGACTAATTGGAAGAAAAATCGGGCGCAAGTAAAACGAAGCACTTGCGCCCTTGTCCTGTCTGCCTCCCTGGGCCTGCCGCTGCTGCCGGCATGGGCGCAGGG
>CAXUBO010000138.1:0-11265 GCA_964249345.1 uncultured Armatimonadales bacterium
GATTAGTTCTGGTCTTGACAGCTTGTGCAAAAGCAGTTATAATGCGATCTAACTAAAGAAACCGCTGGGGGTGCCGGAAACGCGAACCGTTTCTGGCTGAGAGGTGCATGGCACTAACCCCAAGAACCTGATCCGGGTCATACCGGCGTAGGAAAGCGGAGGATAAGCTTGTTTTGCCTGCACAGTCTGTGTCTGTCAAGGCCGCTGTCCCCACTTTCCGGGGCAGCGGCCTTTCTGTGTCCACTCTCGGCACAAATTGACATGGCAGCAGAAGGAGCATCACATGGCATCTACCGAACCGATTTCCTCTTCTCACTCGGTTTCCTCTTCTCACTCGGTTTCCTCTTCCGACTTAGTTTCCAGCGGCTACCGCTTCCCAGCGTCGCGCAAGGTCTACACGCCGGGCCGTCTTTATCCGGGCCTGCGTGTCCCGCACCGCGAGATCACGCTGTCTCCCACGCACATTCACAACAGTGACCAGGTGGAAGAGAATGCGCCGCTGTGCGTTTATGACACCAGCGGCCCGTACACCGATCCCAATGTCACTATTGATGTGCGCTCCGGCCTTAGCCCTCTGCGCCAGGAGTGGATTCACAGTCGGCAGGGAGCATCGTATCAGGAGTCCCAGCCCAGCTACCGGCCCGTGCCTGGTCACTCAGACCCCGCGCTCCCAATGCCGCCTCGCCGCCTCGCTTTGCGCGGAAGCGGACAGGTCACGCAGTTCCAGCAGGCGCGGGCAGGCATCATCACGCCCGAAATGGAATATATCGCCCTGCGCGAAAGCCAGGGGCGGGACCGCTCAGCTGCCGTCGGCCAGCACCCCGGCCACTCCTTCGACGCCGCCATCCCGGAGGTGGTCACGCCGGAGTTCGTGCGCGGGGAAGTGGCACGAGGGCGGGCCATCATCCCCGTCAACATTAACCACCCGGAATGCGAGCCGATGGTGATTGGCCGCAACTTCCTGGTCAAGATCAACGCCAACATCGGCAACTCCGCCGTCACATCCTCCATCGAAGAGGAAGTCGAAAAGATGACCTGGGCGACGCTGTGGGGCGCGGATACCGTCATGGACCTTTCGACGGGTAAAAACATCCACGAAACCCGCGAATGGATACTGCGGAACTCCCCGGTTCCCATCGGCACGGTGCCGCTTTACCAAGCACTAGAAAAAGTCAACGGCAAAGCGGAAGAACTGACGTGGGAGATTTACCGCGACACGCTGATCGAGCAGGCCGAGCAAGGCGTGGACTACTTCACGGTTCACGCGGGCGTTCTCCTGCGCTATGTCCCGATGACCGCAAAGCGGATGACCGGCATTGTCTCACGGGGCGGCTCGATCATGGCGAAGTGGTGCCTGTCTCATCACAAAGAGAGCTTTTTGTATACGCACTTTCACGAGATTTGCGAGATCATGCAGGCATACGATGTTTCGTTCAGCCTGGGCGACGGTTTGCGCCCCGGCTCTCTTGCCGATGCCAATGACGAAGCCCAGTTTGCCGAGCTAAAGACCCAAGGCGAGCTAAACCATATTGCCTGGGAACACGGCGTCCAGGTGATGAACGAAGGCCCCGGCCATATCCCGATGCACATGATCAAAGAAAATATGGACAAGCAGCTTGAATGGTGCAAGGAAGCGCCGTTCTACACGCTGGGGCCATTGACCACGGATATCGCGCCCGGCTACGACCATATCACCAGCGCCATCGGCGCGGCCATGATCGGCTGGTACGGCTGCGCCATGCTCTGCTATGTGACGCCCAAAGAGCATCTGGGGCTGCCGAACAAAAAAGACGTGAAAGACGGCGTGATCGCTTACAAGATCGCTGCTCATGCCGCCGACCTCGCCAAAGGGCATCCCGGCGCACAAGCTTGGGATGACGCCATTTCCAAGTCCCGCTTCGAGTTCCGCTGGGAAGATCAGTTTAACCTGGCTCTGGACCCGCAGACGGCGCGGGAGTTCCACGACGAGACGCTGCCGCAGGAGAACGCAAAAGTCGCGCACTTCTGCTCGATGTGCGGCCCGCACTTCTGCTCCATGAAGATCAGCCAGGACGTGCGAAATTATGCTGCCAGCCTCACGGTCATCAAGGAAGAGGAAGTCGAAGCGGGCTTAGAAGAAAAAGCGCGTGAGTTCCGCGAGCAAGGCAGCGAAATCTACCAGTAAGGGGAGAAGCAATGGCAATTATGGAAGTGCTTGCGGCAGTCCCGCAGCAAAGCAAAGATCAGGCTAATAAAGAAGATCAGGTCAGCAGTGAAAATCTGCTGACCATCGGCGGCAAGAGTTTTCGGTCCCGGCTGATGCTTGGTACGGGTAAGTACCGAAACGGCGCGGAAATGAATGCGGCTTTAGAAGCCTCCGGCTGCGAGCTCGTCACCGTCGCCCTGCGGCGCATTGATCTAGACGCACCGACGCGCAGCATTTTGGATGAGATTGACTGGAAGAAGTACCACATCCTGCCGAATACGGCAGGAGCGCGTACCGCCGACGAAGCGATCAGAACGGCGCGTCTGGCACGGGCGATGGGGTTATCCGATTGGATCAAAGTCGAGGTCATCCCAGACCCCAAGTACCTGCTGCCCGATCCCATCGGCACGTTCGAGGCTTGCAAGGTACTCGTAGACGAAGGGTTCATCGTTCTGCCTTACATCAACGCAGACCCGGCTCTCGCGCTGCGCTTGCAGGAGATCGGGACCCACACGGTCATGCCGCTGGCTTCCCCTATCGGCAGCGGCCAGGGCCTCAAGACGCGGGAGCAGATCAAGATCATTATTGAGCAGGCCACGGTGCCGGTGGTCGTGGATGCCGGGATCGGCGTTCCTTCCGAGGCAGCAGCGGCGATGGAGCTAGGGGCGGACTGCTGCCTGATCAACACAGCCATCGCCCGCGCCGCTGACCCGGCAGCAATGGGCGAGGCAATGCGCCTGGGCGTTGAAGCGGGCCGTAAAGCCTACCAAGCAGGCCGAATGCCGGTTCTGGCCTACGCCAGCGCCAGCAGCCCGACCGAAGGCGTGGTACGGTGAAAAGAGGAATGTGGTGAAGCTGTTTCTGCCTGTACCCTGCCTGATGCTGGTGACGGAACCCACGCTGCGCCTGCCGCGGATCGTGGCACAGGCAGTTGCAGGCGGAGTGGACGTAGTTCAATGGCGGGACAGAAGCAGCCCCCCACTGGCACGCGCCGAGAAGTTGGCAATGCTGACTGCCAGCCGCCCGGCCCTTCTGCTGGAAAATGTCGGGACGGTATTCCGTGGCCTTCACGGCGTTCATCTGCCCGAAGGACGATTAACAATAGAGGCCACTCGGCGCATCCTCAGCCCAGGGAGTTTAGTAGGCCGCTCGGTGCATTCCGTGGAGGGTGCTGAGAAGGCGGCAGACGAAGGCGCGGATTATCTCCTGGCAGGAACGATTTTTGCATCGCAGAGTCATCCGGGCATCCCCCCCGCAGGCGTAGGCTTCCTGCGGGATGTTTGCGCCGCTGTGTCTCTTCCTGTTCTCGCTATCGGTGGGGTCACACCGCAAAATCTTGGGCTGTGCCTGGATGCCGGTGCGGTAGGCGTAGCGGTGCTGTCGCCAATCATGCAGGCATCTGATCCGCAGACGGCAGCCCAAGCCTATCGAACAGCACTAGATGAAGCACGGAGTAAAAGACAATGACACTAACGATCAATGGCGAGGCTCGCGCAACAGAGGCCGCGACAATTTCCGAGTTCCTAGCTTCCATCAGTCTATCCTCGCGGATGGTAGTGGTTGAGCATAACGGCGAGATTGTTCCGCGAGAGCGTTATGGTGAGCAGGCTTTGTGCGATGGCGACACGTTGGAAGTTGTGCAGATGATGGCTGGGGGATAATGGAGTGAACGCACCGGATTTCGTCGTCGTAGGCGGCGGCGTGGTCGGCTTGTCCATTGCCTTTGCTCTGACATCGGAGCAAGCATCGGTCACAGTGCTGGATGCGGGTATGCCAGGACAGGCTTCCGCCGCTGCCGCCGGAATGCTCGCGCCGCTGGCCGAAGCCAGGCGCAGCAGTCCGTTCGTCCCACTCGCCGTGGAAAGCCTGCGCCTCTGGCCGTCCTTCGTGGCCGGTCTTCGGGAGGAAGTGGAGACTGCACTTTGCATTGCCGGGCCGGGGATGCTGCGGGTTGCCTGCACTGAAGCGGAAGACGCGGCTCTTTGCGGGGCGCTCGGCTGGCAACAGGGCTTTGGCCTACCTCTGCACCGCCTGGGTGCCGCCGAAGTTCATGCCTTAGAGCCGGCGATCAGTCCCGGCATGTGCGGCGGTGTTCTTTCACTCCAGGAGCGTCACGTCGAGCCGCGTCTTCTCCTCCAAGCACTGACAGGAGCTTGTTTGCGGCGCGGCGTCGTCATCCAGTCGCAGGCGACGGTGACGGCTGCTGACACGAATAAAAGTCATGTCGTTGCACTCCGAACAAAAGATGCCGTGGTTACGGGAAGCGCATTTGTGATTACCGGCGGCGCTTGGAGTAAAACCCTGGGATTAACCCTCGGCGTCTCTTTTCCAGTTCACCCTCTGCGCGGGCAGATGGCAGCGCTCGGTCCGCTCCAACCACTCCCCTTTCAGCACACGATCTACGCGCATAGTGGTTATCTTGTCCCCCGCGCTGATGGCCGTGTCATCGCAGGGGCTACTGAGGAGCTTGCCGGGTTCGACGCGCAAACAACGACTGCCGGTGTCAGCTCAATGGTCGCAGTGGCAAATGCTCTTGTTCCCGTCCTCGCAGCGGCTCCCCAGCACAGTGTTTGGGCAGGACTGCGCCCCGTGAGCGCCGACGGTCTGCCCCTGCTGGGCGCTGTTCCGGGCTGGGATAACGTACATGTCGCCACAGGGCATGGCCGCAATGGTATCCTGCTGACACCGCTGACAGGACGCCTGCTGGCCGCACATCTCTTGCACAAGGCTGAACTTCCCCCAGCAGTTGACCCAGCACGGTTCGGAAAAAACTCAAGACTCGGAAATAATTTGGGACCCGGAGACAGTGCATGACCCGAACAGCTTTGACCATTGCCGGCTCAGACCCAAGCGGCGGTGCAGGCATCCAAAGTGACCTGCGGACGTTCTCGGCCTTTGGCGTCGCCGGGCTTTCCGTTATCACCGCCCTCACCGTGCAGAACAGCTTGGGCGTACAGGCAGTGCATCCCGTAAAGGCAGATGTTCTCGCCGCGCAGCTTTCCGCCGTGCTGGAAGATACCCAGCCTGGTGCCGTTAAGATCGGGATGCTTGGCGGAGCCGATCAAGTTCAAGTCGTCGTGGATGCCTTGCGTCGTTTTCGGCCTCCGAACATCGTTCTTGATCCGATCTTCGCTTCTTCCGGCGGTGTTTCTCTTTTGGACGCGGTAGGGCGGCAGCTTTTAGTGATGGAACTCATGCCGCTGTGCGATCTCGTAACGCCCAACCTCGCGGAAGCGGCGCTGCTTGTCGGGTTTCCAGTCCATGACCTAGAAACCATGCGGGCTGCTGCAAAGCGGCTGCTTGAACTGGGAGCGCAGGCCGTTCTCGTGAAAGGAGGACATCTGCTGAATGCCCCTCAAGATTTGCTGCTGCACGAGAATGGAAGCTCCGTGGAGTATCTGCGGCAGCGCGTTCCGACTCCGCACTCCCACGGCACGGGCTGTTTGCTGTCTTCTGCCATTGCCGCTGGCCTGGCTTGCGGCAAAGAGCTAAACCAGGCAGTTCACAGTGCAAAATCGGCAGTCACCGAAGCGCTGGCTCATCCCATCATTTTAGGGAAAGGACGCGGCTACCCGGATGTTGGCGAGGCGCTGCGCGTTATCGAGGCAATGCGCGTTGCCGTTTCAGGCCGCTCGCACACGGAGCGGATGGCTTTGTTTCACGGGCTGTATGTGCTGACGGACCCGAACCTGCGCCCGAACCGCAGTGCGGAACAAGTTGTAACGGCAGCTTTAGCAGGGGGCGCACGGATTATTCAAGTCCGCGATAAGGCGCTGCCGACGCCGGAGATTGTCTCCATCGCGCGGCAGCTCCGAAAAAGAGTTCAAGCAGCAGGCGGTCTTTTCATCGTCAACGACCGCGTGGACGTAGCCCTGGCTTCTGAGGCGGACGGAGTTCACCTCGGCCCGGATGATCTGTCCCCTGCGGATACGCGGCGGCTGCTCGGCCCGGATAAGCTCATTGGTGTTTCAACCGGCACGCTGGCGGAGGCAGAAGCGGCGGCTCCCTACGCTTCGTACTTTGGCGTTGGGGCTGTTTTTGGCACTCGCACTAAGAGCGATGCGGGCGATCCTATTGGGGTAGAGCGTATCCGCGAAATCAAGGCGGCATTTTCGTCCGTGCCGATTGTTGCCATTGGCGGGATCACGGCGGACAATATCGCCGAAGTGTCTCAGGCAGGAGCAGAGGCGGCTGCGGTTGTCTCTGCGGTTGTGGGTGCCTCAGATATAGAGGCCGCTACGAGAGACCTCATAACCTTGTTTATGCAGTCGAGAAATATAAACTCAATCCACTGAAAACGGTGTTCACAGCCCAAAGTTAAGGCGTCTCGCGCAGAATGCGCGACACCTCAAAGTCAGGAAACTGGATGGGAGGGTAGTTCACAACAACGAGGCGACCCGCTCTATTGATGGAGTTTTATAACACATTGCAGAATGTGGCGAACTCCCGGAACGTGGCTTCTGTGCGGAAAACACCAACCGACAGGAGCCGCGTTCTTTTTCTGTCATCTCTACCCGCTCAACAAGCAGTGGGATAAGCCTGTGCCGCTCTTCATCTGTCGCCGTATCCCATAGCTCTACAAACTCCCCCCAATAGGCTTGTACCTGCCCCAAGTCGGGCCGTTGAATATCCGTGTCGCGCATCTGAGCTTCCAAGCGTTCCCGTTCAACTTCAAGGCCGAGCCGCTCGTTTTCTAGTTCCTCAATTTTCTTTAGCAGAGGCCGCAAACCGGCTCCACCTTTGGCGATTGCCACGGTCAAGTTGCCTGTTTCTTTCTCAATGCTCCTAAGTCGGCGCGTGACTGCCTTGACCTGTTCATCCATGTTTTCAGGAACAGGAATGGTCTTGACGGCATCACGAATGATTTCCTGCATCCGGGTTGGATGCTTTACTGCCCACTTGACCTCGCCGACAATCGCTTCATGGAGACCATCAGCGTTGACGCGCTTGACCGGGCATATCTTGACACGTCGCGTGCCACAAAGGCATTCATAGTACCGAGTCCGGCTGATGCGTCCATGATGCGAAGCCGGCGTCAACCTGCCGCCGCAAGACTGGCAGTAAATCCGCCCCCGCAAGTAGAACTCACGGTTCTCGCCCAAGTCCTTCTTCGCTGTCTGTGGCCGCATCCGCCGAACGGTCTGACACGCCTCAAATAGTTCCTGAGAAACAACCTGAGAAACAATCGGCGGATGTGCCGTCAAGTTGCTGTTCGGCCCGTAGTGAAGCTCGCCAAGATAAACGCGATTGCTGAAAATGTGAGTGACGGTGTTAAGCCGCCATTCACGTCCCGTGACGCGCTTCAGATAGTTGCCGGCTTCCGTCGTAGACCCTGTCTCGCGGAGCGTCTCAAATGCCCCCTGCACAAATGGAGCCTGTTCCGGGTCGGGAACTAAACGCTTTGGCGGGGGCTTGCCCTGCTTATGAAAACCGATGCCGTCTTCCGCGTCAATCGTCATCCAGTGTGAGCTACGGCGTTGGAAGCCACGGCAAACAACGCGATTAGCCGTTCAGCGTCTTTTGTCGCAAGCACCAATTCCGCATCCGGCAGCAAAACCTCAATAATTCTGAGTTCACGTGCGGATTATGTAACCCCGGCATCTTCGCCAGACACTAACTCAAAAGGGTCGTTCCCGGTACGCTTCAAAAACAATGGACGAGGCCAGCCAAGCATCCGATTTTTCCGGGTCTTCAAGGCGACGACCGCATCAGGCGAATCAAGCTCACCCCGATAAAGCTCCAAACTCAGGGCGACATCAACAGCCGCCTCAATCGCGCTTGCGCCGCGCTGTCCATGCCCAGACTTTCCAGAGTGTCCGATCACTAAAGTCGCTAGGCCAGCCGCTTTGAGTTTGTCAAGAATCGGTATGATGTGCCGACTGGCTTGCGCGTTGTCGTTCTCATCGGAAATCAATTTAGCAGACACTCTTGACGCCGTATCCAGAACCACGAGGCTGATGTCACGCTCTTGGCATTCCTGGATAAAGGCGTCAAGTTCTCTGGGCAAATCAATCGCGTCCAGAAAAAACAGTCGGTCGCGGCTCGGCTCTGTTCCGAGATAAAGACGGCGTCGTTTTTCGTGGCGGAAGAAGGCATTTTCCAGATCAATACAGACCGTCTTGAACGGGTTCGGAACCGCCGCCATGATTTCTGTCATCAGAACGCAAGGCGCATCGTCAACCGCTTTGGCGTGATTGCCGTAGAAAAACTCAATGTCAAAGGCATGGTCAGAAATCATTGCCTTGCCAAAAGCATTAGTGATGCTTCTTGGTCACAGTTTCGCGAATGTCTCATTCGCGAATGTCTCACGAGCAAGGCTGAGAGTGCCGGCCGTGAGGTGTACGCGGTCAACCCGTCGTTCACAAGCCAAGATTGTCACGCTTGTAGATACTGGGCCAAAAAGGAACTCTCCGAACGCTGGCATCTGTGTCCGATATGCGATGCGTCTCTGGACAGGGACACAAATGCCGCTATCAATATCTTGCAACTCGCAGTGGGGTAACACTGCGTCGGCTGAGAGAAGCCCTAGAAGCCCCGGTTTTTAGACCGCGGGGAGCTATCACAAAGGAGCGAAATTAAGAACAACCTGTGCTGAGCCGCTTTCTAATTGTTCAGAGGGTTCGGCTTTTCTTCCGGGGGCTTCTGAGCCGGCGGGATCATCTGCTGAGTCGTGCGCCCAAGCTCCCGTTCCGTTTGAAGGCGGAGCTGACGCGCTTCTGCCGGATCACGGACGACATGCGGGGTCAGGAACACCAGCAGCTCGGTCTTGTTGTTGGTAGCATTGGTCGAGCGGAACAGGTTGCCGACCAGCGGGAGGTCGCCGAAGAA
The DNA here is from genome assembly GCA_964249345.1 of uncultured Armatimonadales bacterium. Lineage (GTDB taxonomy): Bacteria > Armatimonadota > Armatimonadia > Armatimonadales > Capsulimonadaceae > JANXMY01. The sequence continues at coordinate 9,014 of CAXUBO010000138.1, forward strand.
CGGGATTTTGCTGACGGTGCGCGACACGGAGTTGTTGATAATGCCGCCAAGAACAATCGTCTCGCCGTCTTTGACGCTGACGGTGGTTTGGGCTTCCCGCTGGTTGACAATCGGGGCGTTGAAGCTGGTGTAGCTGACAAAGTCGTTGGCGGTCTGGGTCACGTCCATTGTCACATAGCCGTTGGACGTGATTCGCGGCGTCACTGTCAGCACAATGCCGACGTTGAGAAAGTTGTAATTGTAGAGGATCGTTCCCGTGGTCGTCACGGTCTGGTTGGTGACATAGGGCAGGCTCTGGCTGATGTTGATCTGAGCGGTCGCGTTGTTGGTCGTGAAAATGCGCGGCGTGCTGAGCACGTTGAACCGCGAGTCGGTCTGGACCGCCTGCAAAAAGACCGAATACTGGCCTGCCGACAGCGTGTAGCGAAGGCCTTGCGGCTGGGCAGTGTTTGCTTGAAGGCCGAACGACTGCGTCTCAGTCTGGGTGCCGTGAAAGCCTCCAAACGGGTTATTCTGGGTGCCGCTGAACTCGATGCCAAGCTGATGCGCTTTGTCTAAATTGGCTTCCACGACCAGCGTCTGGATCATCACCTGCTTCGGGATTTCGTCCATTTCCTCCAAAATGGCTTCCACGACGGTGCGGTCTTCCGGCGGCGAGACGACAATGACGCTGTTGGTGTCAATGTTCGGCACGAGCAGAACTTGGCCGGTCAGGTTGCGGACATTGACGACGTGGCCTTCGCTGTCAAGGCCGGTCGTGGGGGCATTCTGGCCGAACGCCCCGTTGTCCTGGCGCGGGTTGCCGCCCCCCTGCTGATTAAAGCCGCCCTGCTGGCTGAAGTTCGGCTGGAAGGAGGGCGGAGTGCTGGTGCCGCCGCCTTCGCTGGTTTGCCCGACCTGGCTGCCGCTGCTCTGGGTCAGGCCGGTGTTTGTGAGTGACCCGCCCACCGGCCCGTTGGTCGTTTTGTTGCCGAACGACTGGTTCAGCAAATTCGCGACAACATCGGCGCGGGCGTTTTTGAACACATACACCCAGGTCGTGCTTTGGAACGCGGCAGGCTGGTCCAGCTCTTTCAAAACCTCTGCAATATGCTCCAAGTTGTCTACCGTCGCCGTCACGACGAGGGAGTTCGTGCGCGAGTCGGCAATGACAGTGCCGTTCTGGTTCTGCGAGCTGTTGGACTGGTCAAAAAAGAAAAAGGGAGAGCGGTTCCGGTCCTGCTGCTGCTTGGCGGTGGTTGTGCCGCCCCGGCCAAGCGGCGAGCTGTCGTCCAAGATGCCCTGAATAACCGACGCCAAATCCTCGGCAACCGCATATTGCAGCTTGAACACGCGCGGCACTTGGGGCTGGTCTGAGGCTTTGTCTATCTGCGTGATGAACTGGGCGATGTCGGCCTGCTGGGCGCTTGGCGCGTAAACAATCACGGAGTTGCTGTAATCTTCGGCGGACGCTTTAATGACCGGCTTGTTTCCGGTATTCGCGGGAGGCGGCTGACCGGGGAAAAAGCCCGGCTGCTGCGGGGGCGCGGCGCTGCCGTAAACCTCGGTGACGACCCGCGCGACTTCGGTGGCGCTGGCATAGCGGATGGCGTAAACTTTCAGCACCGGCTCGGTGGAAGGCGGCGCAGCGGGCGGGCTGCCGCCGGGCCTTCCCATCGAGCGGCCGCCGGGCCGGGCCATCGTCATTCCGGGCGGCGCACCTCCTCCCGGCAGCACGACTCCCGGCGGCGGTCCGCCAAGCTGGCCGGCAGCGGAAGGCCCGCCGGGAATGGCAAAAACACCGGGAGGAGGCGCTCCGCCGGGAACCGCCGCCGCAACCGCCGCCGAGCGGGGCGCGACCAGCAAAAAGCCGCTGTTTTTGGCGAGCGGGTCGCCGCCCTTCGTAATTTCGTAGTTTTTCAAGCGCAGAATGGCGTCAAACAGCGCAAACGCTTCGTCCAGCGACTGCGGCTTGGGGCTTTGCAGGGTGATGCCCCCGACCAGCGCCGGGTCTTTGACAATGGCGATGCCGCTTGCTTCACTGAGGACATGGATGACCGCGTCTACGCTGGCGTTGCGAAAATCAAGCTGCACCCGCACCTTGGGGTTGAGCTTGAACAATGCCCAGGCGGGAGGCACAGGCACCGGCTTAGGCGGCAGCTTCACCACCTTCCTGGGCGCGGGCCGGCGCGGCGGCTTGGCGGCTTTTGCCGCCTTTTTCGGGGCAGGCTTCGCCGCAGGCACGACAACCACGATCGGAACCGGCACCGCCG
>CAXUBO010000139.1:0-5236 GCA_964249345.1 uncultured Armatimonadales bacterium
GTACTTTTTGGAACACCGGGAAAAGAATGGCGGCGAGAATCGCGATAATGGCGATAACGACGAGCAGTTCAATCAAAGTAAACGCTTGGGTCAAGCGGTTTCGGCGGCGAGACGGTGGACAAGTCAAAATAAGGGCCTTTCTTTATGAAAAATTACACTGCATTCTACCCAATCGTAACTCGCAATTCACACGACGGGCAGTAATGCAGGAAGTTCATTTCAGAGGGTTCATTTCAGAAAATTCATTTCGCGGCTGTGCTGGAATAAACTACTGGATAAACGACTGCGGCAGGGTCAGAGGCCACTGAATGCACAGCATTAGCAAAGCTGCCGGATGCCTGCCGTTTCACAAACTCCGTCTTTCCATAAGCCTCAGATCGCATTGCTCTTGCATAAGCATTCGCCCCATCAAGAAAGTTATGAGAGGTGGATGCCAGCGATGCAGTCTGAACTAACGGCTGAGTTGTCACAGTCGCTTTTTCGATCTCCACAGTCACTGGGGGCAGCTCTTTCTCACGGCTGGCAACAAGCGGCGCGTCGGGAAGTTTCGGCGTGATGATAAGGCTTGGCGCTTTCAGGGTTTTGAGCGCCTGCGGCTGCCGTTTTTCGGTGGGAGCCGCTTGAATGGATGCTATCTTCTCGTGCGTCACTGCGGATGAATGGCTCACGGCTTGAACGTAAACGGGAGCAGAATGCGTGGCCGGAGCCGGCACAGTTGCCGCCACACGCTCCTGCGGGACGACCACACTCGCCGGCGCAGTCTTCCTCGGAACCACAACTAAATGCGGTGCAGGCTTCTGTGTCTCCGGCGCGACGGACGCAGTGCGGGAATGGGCCAATACGGAATGCGGCAGTGCTGCTGAATGCGGCTTGACAATGGGCGGTGCCGACGCGGAATAAACTGGCCGCAGCGCAGGCTTGACGCCCGCTTCGCTTGCCGGATGCCACAGCGGGTAGCTCACACTCAATGCTATGCTTAAAACAGTCAAAGACACGGCGGCGGCGTAGCCGGGACGCAACAGCGTGAACGAACGCGCTGGGCGCAGCAGGCCCGGCACAGAAGAAACAGGCGCGGCGGACGAAGCGGCGATGGCTTGGGCGATTCGGGAATGCAGGTCTGACGGCGGCAGCGCGACCGGACGCGCCGCCAACGCGCGGTGGGTGGCCTGCATCCAGGACAGCGACTCGCGGCAGCCGTCGCAGCCCGGCAGGTGCGCCTCGATCCGGCGCATTTCCTCCGGCGACGCCATGCGGTCGGCGTACAGCGAAAGCAGCGGGCGGATGCTCTCACAGGAATCATTCTCAGCTTGTCGCAGTGACCAAAAGGGCCGGTTCATGGAAAATCGCTTCTTTCCCGTACAAAACTTGTTTCTTAGCAAGTACGACAGCCTGCGGACGCAAATGTTTCAGCAATTTTCATCTGATTTCTTTGGTCTGATTTTTAGCGCGTATCGGGTATCGTATATGTAACTATGGCGGATCAAAAGGAAAACCCGGACTTTTTGGGAGGTGGCCCAAAGTTCAACACAGTCGGCAAGGACAACCGTTCGGCGCCCGGCTTGGAAGAGCCGGTCATTGCGCCTAGCCGCACCGGCTACTGGGTGCGCGTCTCCGGGATCATTCTGCTGGTCCTTGTCCTGGCAGGCGCGTTGTTTTACTTGAACGACCGCGATTTAGGCAAAACGGCGGTGCATAACGGGAGGGCGGTTTCGCCGGATGCCAAGCCGGAAGTGGTTCCCGATGCCAGGCCCTCAGCAGAATAAATCAGCAGAATAAGTCGGCAGAATAAGTGTGATGTCTTCTCCCTCTGAAACCGGCGCAGATGCCGGGCGTGTCCGCTGCTTGTACTGCGGCGCAAACAATTTTCCTTCTTCCGTCTCCTGCTGGCAGTGCAGCCGCCCTTTGCGGGCCATGCCTTCCGCACCGGCAGGCGTCTCCGGCGCTCCGCCTGCCCTGCCGCCGGGAACTGCCCCGGCCGGCAGGGCGTCCGCTCGCCCCTCGCCGGCCGAGTCGCCGCTGGCCCCAAAAGCGGCTGCGGCTCTTGGAATGCTGTTTCCTTACATCGGCCTGCCCGCCGGCATGATATTTTTGATGCTGGACGACCCGCGTAAAACTCAGCTTGGGTGGCTTTTGATCGGCTGGAGCCTGGCGGGAACCTTGATCAATGTTGTGTCGCTGGCGGTCACGCTCGGCCCGGTTTGGGCGGTACTGAAAGGAATGCTGCCCCATCCCGGCGGCGGTGCAGCGCCGGCCATTCCGGGGCTGCCGACAGATGGCGGCGAAGGACTGAGGCTGCTGCTGAGGCTGCTGCAAGTTTGATGCAGACCCCTGCGCGGATATAATGAAGTGTTCGGCCTTACGGGATTTGAGACTTGAGATTGTATCACAAGAGACCCTCCGTGCCGCTCTTTTCCGGCCCGCTTTGTCAGGCAAATCAAATGGATTTGCCGCTGCCGCGCACGCAAGCTGCGCGAGGAGGTATCCTACCCATGAGCGCTTATCCTACTCTCGCCAAGCGCCACAAGATCGCTTACGTCGGGACTTACCCGCCGAAAGAATGCGGCATCGCGACTTTTACTTTGGACGTTGTCAACGCAACGGATTTGACCGGCTGGCGCTCCATTGTTTTCGCCGTAGACGACGCCGTGCCGTCCGAGCCGCATCCTGACTCCAAAGTCGTTTATACCATAGAAAAAGAAAATCAGTCCGATTACATTCGCGCGGCCAAGCTGCTGGAAAAGCACAAAGTCAGCCTGCTTTCCGTTCAGCATGAGTACGGCATCTTTGGCGGCGACCACGGGGAATACATCTTAGACCTTGTCCGTACGGTGAAAATGCCGGTGGTTGTGACGCTGCACACGGTTCTGCCGAACCCCTCCGAGCCGCAGCGGCGCATCTTAAAAGAAATGGAATCCCACGCTTCCTGCTTTGTCGTCATGGCCCACAAGGCTGTGGAGCTGCTGGAAGACGTTTACGGCATCGCGCCCGGCAAGATTCGTTTTATTCCGCACGGTGCGCCCAATGCGCCGTTCCATGCAGACAGCGCGGCGAAAGAAAAGCTGGGCCTGGCCGGACGCCGCGTTTTATCTACGTTCGGCTTGATTTCGCCGAACAAAGGCATTGAAGACGCGATTGCCGCCATGCCGGATGTGGTCAAGAAAGAACCGACAGCAACTTACCTCGTGCTGGGACAGACCCACCCGGTCATCAAGCGCAAAGAAGGCGAGTGGTATCGCGAGAGCCTAGTCAAGCAGGTGCAAGAACTTGGCCTCAGCAACAACGTCAAATTCATTGACAAGTACCTGACGCTTCAGGAGCTGATTGACTATCTCCTGGCGACCGACATCTATATCACGCCGTACTACGCCAACCCGCACCAGATTACGTCGGGAACGCTGGCTTACGCGATGGTGACCGGCAAGGTGATCGTTTCCACGCCGTATTTGTACGCCGAAGAGCTGCTGGCGGACGGGCGCGGCTTTTTGTATCCGTTTCGCGACTCGGAAAAGCTGTCGGACATCATTGAAAGCGTGCTGACCGACGACGTTCTTTTTGAAGAAACGCGGCAGAAAGCCTATCATTACGGGCGGGCTATGACCTGGCAGAGCGTCGGCATTCAGTATACGAAACTGTTCACGGAAATGTTGGATGAGCGCTGGGTTAATCACCGGGCGGCGATGGATGCGATGACGATACCGGGCTTAAACGATTTTGTCCGCGAGGGTGAAGTTTGGGCGCCCTCCCCGGTTCCAAGCCAAGCGGTTTCTGGGGCTTAATTGCCCTGGTTCGTTTCATCGCCCCGGCATTCGGGGAGAAAAAGTCCAATGAAGACCCAAGTAAAACGCGCTGACTTGCGCTTTGATCATTTAGAAACAATGCTGACGGGCATTGGCCTCTGGCAGCACTGCGAAGACGCCCGGCCCAACCCGCGCCACGGCTACTCCATTGACGATGAAGCACGCGGCCTCATTGTTGGCCTGCGTTACTGGCAGGATGGAACTCAGCCGGAGTTCTACGCACGGCTGGCTCGCACCTGCTTCCAGTTTGTGGAAGATGCCGCAATTACTTCCGGCGAGTGTGCTGGGCAGTACCACAACTTTTGCGATGCACAGGGGAACTGGCTGGATTCAGTCGGCAGCGAAGACTCGTTTGGGCGAACGCTTTGGGGCCTCGGCGTTGCCTGTGCCGTAGACGCGCCGTTTGCACCCTGTGCCGTGGCTAAAAAACTTCTGCTCGGCTCCCTGCCGGTCCTGCCTTCAATGCGTCCGACTTATCTGCGGGCCAAAGCCTTCGTTATTTTAGGTCTGTCTGAGGCCCGCATCGCCGACGACCAGGTCCGAATGCTGGCGGACGCGCTGACCGAAAAGTACGATGCCGGCGCCGATGATGATTGGCACTGGTTTGAAGACCAGATGACTTACTGTAACGCCCGCTTGCCGCAGGCGCTGTTTGCTGCATCCCGCCTCTTTCCCGGCAACGCGCGTTACAGGCGCATTGCGATGGAGTCACTGGATTTCCTGCTGGAAAAGACCCGCAACCCGCAAGGAAGCTACAATCCGGTCGGCAACCTACGCCTCACGGAAGCCGGCTGGTTCACGCGCTCTGACGCTGCGCCGCCGCGCTTTGACCAGCAGCCCGTGGATGCGGGGGCGCTGGTGGAATGCTGCGCCGAAGCCTACCGCGCCACCGGCGAGCCGCGCTACCGACAGGCAGCCCGCGATGCTTTCAACTGGTACTTGGGGGCCAACCATCATGGCCTGCCGGTCTTTAACACGGCTACCGGGGGCGTCTCCGACGCGCTGACGCCGGGCGGCCTCAACCGAAACCAGGGCGCTGAGTCGGTTCTGTCAGTCCATCTCGCGCATCAAGCCCTGCAAACGATCTTGGAATAGCGATTTTTCTTGGAATAGCGATTTTTCTTGGAATAGCGATTTTTGGAGTAACTTTTTATGCCGGAAGCGGAAAAGCCACAGATTTCTTTTGGGACCGACGGGTGGCGCGGGATCATTGCCGACAATTTTACGGGCGCGAATGTACGCCTGGTCGCGCAGGCAGTCGTCAACTACCTGAAGAAGCCGGAAGTGCCGGGCGAAGAGGTGGTCTTTATCGGGTACGACAACCGCTCGCAGTCGGAATACTTTGCGGCGGAAGCGGCGAAAGTCGTAGCGGCATCCGGCATGAAGGCCGTGCTTTCGGCGCAGTCGTGCTCGTCGCCGTCCATCTCTTACAACGCCCA
>CAXUBO010000139.1:5336-11212 GCA_964249345.1 uncultured Armatimonadales bacterium
CTGCGCGGCATGGTGGATTTGGAAAAGATCAAGGCCGCGAATTACAAGATTGTCGCCGATCCGATGCACGGCAGCGGCAGCGGCTACTTATCGGACATCCTGCGCGGCGCGGGCATCGAAATCGAGGAAATCTGCCGGGATCGGAACCCGGTCTTTGGCGGCCTCAACCCGGAGCCGATTGCACAAAATTTAGGGCCGCTCAAAGACGCCGTTTTGGCGTCAAACGCGGATGTCGGGCTGGCCGTAGACGGCGACGCAGACCGGGTCGGGGCAATGGACGCTTACGGCAGCTTTGTGGACAGCCACCGGATTTTTGCGCTTGTTCTGCGGCACCTCTACGAAGACCGAGGGCTGCGCGGGTCCGTCGTGAAGACAGTTTCCACGACAACGCTGATTGACAAGCTCTGCGCTAAGTATGGACTGACCCTGCATGTGACGCCGATTGGCTTCAAGAATATCTGCGAGTGGATGCTGAAAGAACCTGTCTTGATCGGCGGCGAAGAATCCGGCGGCATCGGCGTCTTGGGCTATATCCCGGAGCGCGACGGCCCGCTGATGTCCCTGATGCTGCTGGAGACAATGGCAGTTCGCAAGAAGCGGCTGGAAGAGCAGATTGCCGAGCTGATGGCCGAGTTCGGTCCGCATGAGTATCAGCGCGTGGACCTGCATCCCGAACCTGCCAAGATGCCTGCCGTGGTGAAGTCGCTGACGGAAGACAACCCGGACGAAATCGCCGGCCTCAAAGTGCAGAAGATTGACCGCACCGACGGCACCAAGTTCTTTTTTGAAAACGACGCCTGGCTTCTGCTTCGGGCGTCAGGCACGGAGCCGGTCGTTCGCGTCTACGCCGAGTCGTCTTCGCAGGAAAAAGTCTCGGAACTGATCGCGGCAGGACTAGGGTTAGTCGAGCGGGTGTAGGGGCAGACCTCCGTATCTGCCCTGCATATTCCCCACGCAGCGGCCTTATGCCGCCAGCAGTTGTTCCTGACAAAGATGATTCGCAGGCTGATAGGCACGGAGCAGGGCATAAACGCATTCTGGGTCCCACTGCGTTCCGGCTCCTTCTTCTAAAATACGCAGCGCCTTTTGGCGTTCCATGCCCTTGCGGTAAGGCCGGTCGGTCGTCATGGCGGAAAAAGCATCGGCAACGGCGATAAGACGGGCAAGGAACGGCGTCTCGTGGCCCGTAAGACCAAAGGGGTACCCTTTGCCGTCAAAACGCTCATGGTGATGGCGCACGGCATCTAAAGTCTCCTCAAAGCCCGGAACTGCGCCGACAATCACTGCGCCCATCAGCGGGTGCTGCTGGACCGCCTGAAACTCCTTGTCGGTCAAAGCGCTCGGCTTCCGCAGAATGCGGTCGGGAACGCCGATTTTGCCGACATCATGCAGCAGCGCCGCGACCTGCACTGTGCGCCGTGTTTCCTCGTCCAGTCCCAGTTGATCGGCAATGTGCAGGCTGTACGTCAGCACGTCTTCGGAGTGGCGGCGGGTATAGCGGTCTTTGTTGTCTACCGCTGTCACCAAGGCATTCAGCATGGGGAACCCGGACAAAGAAAGTGTCAGCTCGCGGCAGAGCTGCTCGGCAGGATGGTCTGATCCGCCGCCGGTCTTGACATGCATCAGCCGCCGATCCGCCACTTCCAGCGCCTCCAAATGGCTGCCGGCCTCCACCGGGAACAGCGCAACGCCAATAGAAATCGTCATCGGAATGACCGACGGACTTTCCGGCGGCTGGAAGGACAACCCAGAAAGCGCAAGTTCAAGGCTCTCCCAGAGGGACTCCGCCGAGGCCCCCCGCCGCGTCCCGGCGGCAGTCTTCAGCGGCAGGATCAGCGCGAACTCGTCTCCCCCGAAGCGTCCCAGCGTGTCTTCCGGCAGCGTGCTTCGGCGCAAAGCTGCGGTGAGCTGCCGCAGGACATCATCGCCGGCGGCGTGGCCGTAGGCGTCGTTGAAAAACTTGAAGTTGTCTACGTCCAGCATGACCACCGCCAGCGACTGTCCTTCCCGGCTCACCCGCGCGGCTTCTTCCGCCAGCCGCTTATGGAATGTCCGGTGGTTGCAGAGGCCGGTCAGCGGATCGGCCGTCGCCAGCGCTTCCAGCCGCCCGTTCAGCTCCCGGTTTTCCAGCAGGGCCAGCACCTGACGCACCAGCACCAGGCAGATCAGGGCAAAAGCGCCCCAAAAGACGCCGTGCCGGACAATCGCCCGTTCCGGCGCCTGCTCAGTGTGCAGCACCAAAGCGCCGACCAAAGGCAGCAGGGCATAAGGCAGCAGAGAAGTCCATAATGAAGAAAGACGTCCTGGCTCATCTTCAAACTGAGTGAATGCCATTGCCTGCCGCCCCGTAACCACGGCAACCCCGATCAGCATAAATCCGAGCGACCAGCAGATGTCCAGCAGAGTTCCCTGGATAAACTTGTGGTGCAGGGTGATGTAGGCAAACGTGCTGTCTGAAACGACGACGATGCAAAGGCCAAGCGAAAACAAAATCAGCACGGAGCGGAAGTAATCAGTCCGGCCTCCCAGCAGCAGCAGGCAGGAAGCCAGCAGAATATCCATTGTCGGAAACAAAATATCTGTGATTTTGCCTTCCATCGTGCCGCTGGCGGTCAAAATAGTTGGCCCCAGCACAAAATACCAGCTAAATGTCAGCGCTGAGGTGATGACCATCAGCCCGTCCAGCGAAATGCGGATTTGGGATGAGACCGAAAGCGGCTTACGCGGCAGCCGCCAAATTCCGAGAAGAAGCCAGGGATAAGACCAAAGTGCAATTGTGTCTGCGACGATGCGGGGCACGGGAGACGGATGGTGGAGAAAATCAGGATAAATAATATAAAGCTGCTGGATTGTGTAACAAACCATGCTGAGGCCGCAGCAGACGGAAACCTGCCGGGAGCGCGATTTCCAAAACCGCACATTCCAAAACGGCTGTTTTTCCGGGCCAGGCACCGGCAGAAAGCAGAACAGCGCCGCAAGCGCCCCGCCGACAGTTTCCAGCACGTCATCGCCGAGACCTGTGATGTGCCGGGAAACAGGCTTGATCAGCAGCCAGGCGGCATACAAGCCGTGAAACAGCAGGGTTGCCGCGATGCCGAATTTCATCCAAAAGCGGCTTTGTTCGCAGGAGATAGCTTTGGGTGGAAGAGTGTCCGTTTCTAATACATTTTTCATCGTACAACAGACTTATCGGCAAAGTCAGGCTACTTTCTCAGGCTTGCCGATTTTCGAGGCGGGAACGGGCCGGGCCGGGTATACTCTTAGCATGGAACACCCAAAGTCGGCAGAACTTTTTGCCGAGGCTCAGCGCGTCATTCCCGGCGGCGTCAACTCGCCGGTGCGGGCGTTTAAAGGGGTTGGCGGCGACCCGCTGTTTATGCAGCGCGGGGAAGGCCCTTACATTTTTGACGTGGACGGCAACTGTTATTTAGATCACGTCATGTCATGGGGACCGCTGATCTTCGGCCACGCGCCGCCGCGCATCATTCGTGCCGTCACAGACGCCGCCCAACGCGGGACTTCGTTTGGAGCCAGCACGGAAGCGGAAGTGCGCCTCGCGCAAAGAATTGTGGCGGCCGTGCCTTCGGTGGAGAAAGTGCGGCTGGTGTCTTCGGGAACCGAGGCCGTGATGAGCGCCGTGCGCGTTGCGCGGGGCTTTACGAAGCGCGATAAGATCATCAAGTTTGAGGGCAATTATCATGGTCACTCCGACGGATTTCTCGCCAAAGCCGGCTCCGGGCTGACCACGCTTGGCCTGCCGGACTCGGCGGGAGTTCCTGTAAACCTCACCCGCGACACGATCACGCTGCCCTATAACGACGCGGAAGCGTTCCGCGCCGCCATGCTCGCCCAGCCCGGCGAAATCGCCGTGGTCATGCTGGAACCCGTGGCCGGGAACATGGGCGTCGTCACCCCACGCGCCGATTTTCTTCATGCCCTGCGGGATTTGACAAGGCGTGACGGCGCACTGCTGCTGTTTGATGAAGTCATCACGGGTTTTCGGGTCGCTTATGGCGGGGCGCAGGAGCTTTTTGGGATAACCCCCGATCTGACCGCTCTCGGCAAGATTATCGGCGGCGGGCTGCCTTTGGCGGCTTACGGCGGACGGGCGGACATCATGGACGTAGTCGCGCCGGTCGGCCCGGTCTACCAGGCCGGCACGCTGTCGGGCAATCCGCTGGCCGTCGCCGCCGGCCTAGAGCAGCTCACGATGCTGGAAGAGGTGCGCGGGACGCTGTATACCCAGATGCACCACCAGATGCACTTTCTCGCTCAGTCCGCCAAAGATACGGCCCGGAAGCTTGGCATCCCGCACCGGATCAACCGCCTCGGCTCAATGATGACCCTGTTCTTTACCGATGCCAAAGTTGTTGATTTTGCGACGGCGAAAACCAGCGACACAGCGCGGTACGGCGCGTTTTTCCGGTCCCTGCTGGCGCAGGGCGTTTACTTTGCCCCGTCCCAGTTTGAGTCGGCCTTCGTCAGCGCCGCCCATGCCGACACGCAGATCGAACAAACCGCGCGGGCCGTCAGCGAGGCGCTTCATGCTGTGGCGTGATCCATTCCACTTGCCGCGCACGGATGAGCTTGAAGAAATTGACGATCCCTGCCAGCCGTATTCCGAGATTGAGCGGTCCATGCAGGATGTCGCGCTTTCCAACCGCCTGTTCGGCGGGACGCAGACGATTGTGTTTCATGTCGCACGTCTCCTGGCGGATGTCCCGCGCGGCACGCCGGTCCGCATTCTTGACATTGCGACCGGGTCGGCGGACATCCCGAAAGCGCTTCTTGCGTGGGGCCGGCGGCAGAAGATTGACCTTTCCATCATCGGCGTAGACAATCATGCCGCCATGCTGCGAATGGCGCAGGCGGCAGCCCCCGGCGTTTCTTTAGTCCAGGCCGACGCCCTCACACTGCCGTTCCCGCCGGGTTCGTTTGACCTGGCTTTCTGCGCGTTGGCATTTCATCATCTGGGGTTTGAGGCGTCGGTGCATGTTCTTTCAGCGATGGACAAGCTGACGACGCGCGGCTTTGTGGTGAGTGATCTGCGGCGCGACCTGCCGACGCTCTGGGGCGTCCGGGCCGCAATGACCACCGTTCACACACATCCTTTCACTCGCCACGATGCCCCGGCGAGTGTCCGCCGCGCGTTCTCCCTGCGCGAGTATTACAAGATGATTGGCCTCAGCGGCGTGCAGCAGGTCCGTCTTAACACGCACTGGTACTTTCGCGTGGCGCTGGTGCAGGCAAAATCAGGCACCGCTCAATTGACGCAGGCTGAGAATGGGTAAATGCAAAAGCAGAGGGAATACAAAAGCAGAGGGCTGGGATGAGCCGCGCTTTTTGATTATGCACACGGAAAACACAGTTTATATGCGCGGGCTGAAGTCGCGCATCTTCCAGCTTGCGGCGGACATCCAAGACTGGCCGGCCCTGCTGCCGCATTACACGGAGGTGCTGGTCTTTGAGCAGTCGGAGGACGGCACGCGCAAAGTGGTGGAAATGGCGGCGCGTCGTCAGGATTTCCCGCTGAAAGATCAGCAGTTCCCAGTACGCTGGCAGAGTGTCCAGATTTGCGAGCCGGAGACCGGCAAAATCTACTTCAAGCATCTTGCCGGTGTCGCCCTCGGCATGTGGGTGGTCTGGACATTGGAAGAAGACGCTTGGGGACGCGGAACACAGGTCACGATCAGCCACGATTTGACTTATCCCCTGCCCTTCCTGAATGGCTGGTTTGCGCGGGACATGGTGGGCGATCAGTTTGTCCATGCCATTGCAGGCCGGACGCTGGCCGTCATCAAGGCGACAGTCGAAAAAGAGGCGGCAGAAAAAGAGGCGGCAGAAAAAGAGGCGGCAGAAAAAGCAGCATTAGAAAC
>CAXUBO010000140.1:0-3022 GCA_964249345.1 uncultured Armatimonadales bacterium
GTCTAATTTGTTGTCAAACAGGGTTTTGCCCATCTCGCGGGCCATTGTCCCCTGGAAGTCCTCAAATCGGGCGTACAAAATCTGGGCCAGGTGCAGAAAGATTTTGGTTTTCATGTTGCCGCTGACCGCTCGCCACGCCGGGAACGCGGCATCGGCGGCCAGCATGGCTTCATTCACTTCCGCGTCGGTGGCTTCCGGCACATAGCCTAAGACTTGGGACTTGTGCGCGGGGTTGATGTTCGGCAGGAACAGCGAAGTCTTGGAATCGCGCCACTGGCCGCTGAGGTACATTTGGTACTGCTGATCGGCATTAAGCTTGGGAGAAAACATAGTAAAAGAGTAGCCTTTCTCGGAAATACACTGCGCCGTTAGGGAACAAACACGGACAATGCGTGCGGGACGATGCGGATAGAAACCGGCGTCTCGCCAAAGCTCTCGCCGTCAAGCTGACCGGAAATCGGCGGGACCGACGACAGCGCAATCGTCCGGGCGCGGTAATAGCGCACGCTGGGGTCACGCAGGTGACGGCGGGCCAGCACAGACACCATCTGGGACGCGAAGCCGACCCGCTCGATGCGCCGGTCCATCCCAAAGCCTCGGCGGGGGCGCTCAAACACGCAGACATCGAGCCAGCCGTCATCGGGAGCCGCAAACGGCGCGAGCTTGATCTGCCGGGAGGCATACGACGACGCATTGGCAACCACCACAAGAAACGCTTCCGAATGGACTTCTTCGCCGTCCAGCGTCAAAGAGATCGCCGTACTGCGATGTTTTGCCAGCGCCCCCAGTGTCGCAAGCGCATACGCCGCCGGACCAAAGAATTCTTTGACTGGCCGCAGCACTTCCCGCACGACGACGGCGTCAAAGCCGAAGCCGGCCATCAAAACAAAGTAGCGGGTTTCCGCAAGCCCCACATCCAGCCGCCGCGTCTTCCCGGCCCGCAGCATCGCGGCCACAGCGTCCCAGTCGCCGGAAGCCGCCATGCCAAGCTCCGATGCCAGGACGTTTTGAGTTCCCAGCGGCACCAGTCCCAGCGGCAGCGGCCTCGGCGCACCGGGCGCGGTCAGCAGGCCATTGATCACTTCATTTACCGTGCCGTCCCCGCCTGCAACCAGCACGGCGTCAAATCCCTGCCCCGCCGCGTCGCGGGCGGCCTGCTCGGCATCGCCCGTTTTCTGCGTCACGAACACCCGGCCCAGCACAGGTCCAAGCGCCGCTTGCAGCCCTTCCAGCGCGTCCTGCGGCTTCCCCTGCCCTGCTGCCGGGTTGACAATCAAAAGCGAGTTCATAAAAAGTGCCTGAAAAAGTTCCCTCAATTGTAGCACACGCCGCGTTATTTGTGGAACCCCCGGTATACTTGCTGTATGCCGCTTCCAAAAACCAGTCTTTCAAGAACCATCGTCGTGCAGCCCGAATGGGTATCGGCGCAAACGCCAAGCGTCTGGCTGACGCCGGACGAAATGGACGCTTTAGCGGCGTGGTACTCCGGGAAACGCCGTGCCGAGTGGCTGGCCGGACGGCTGGCGGCAAAAAAGCTTTTGCAGGAGGAGCTTGGCGTAAACCCACTGGATTGGCAGGTAGGACGTGAGGGAGTCGCCCCGGTGATCATGGGCTGCCCCCTGCCGAGTCTTACGCTGTCCCTCTCGCACAGCGACGGGCGAGGGGCTGCGACTCTTTCCGACGCCGACGCGGAAGGCAGTGCCGGGATTGACATTCAGCGCATTCGCCCGGTGCATCCCGGCCTCTGCGCCCGCGTATTCATGCCGGACGAGCGGCAGCAGATCGCCGCGCAGTTCGGCAGCGAGGACAGCCAGGAAGGAATGCTGCTGCTGTGGGCGCTCAAAGAAGCCGCCATTAAAGCACGGCGCAAGGCATGGGGCCGTCCCCTGCAAAGCATTTCAGTTCAGCTAAAACGCTCTGGCTTCGCGGAGATTGATGTCGCTGGAGAGCCATTATTCCCGGCGCAGTACGAGCGGCTTGGCGGCTGGTGGCTGGCCCGCGCCGTGCGGCCTGCGATGAGAATAGACTGATTAGCCTGCGATGAGAATAGACTGATTAGATCGGGCTGAAAGTTGCCGTGAAGTTCTTCGGAGCCTGGCCCATCAGCCCCGTGCCGGCAGCCACGCCGCCGCTGCCGAGTGTCCCGTTCAAGTTCTGGTCTGTGGCGGACGTGGGAGCCGCAAAGCCGGGGGACACACGCGCGGGCAGGAGCCACTTCACATGGCCGTCCTCAAACGCAAAGCTTGCACCGCCTGTGTGGACTCCCTCGGTTTGGTCTCCGTACCCGCCGCCGTTCAGCCCGTCATCCCACGCCGGCTGGCCCATGATGCCCGTGACCCAGTGGGCGTCCGGGCCGCTGTAATCAATAAAGCCCGCGCCGCCGTCGTTGCCGTGGCCGCCTGCCGAGTTGCCTTCTTGGGGGCTGCTCGGATCGGCGGAAACGCCGTAGCTTTCGCTGAGAAGAATCGTGCTTGCGGGGGAAACGGACGTGACGAGCGCCCCGCCGGCTCCATGCCCGTCGAGGTTGGAATTGAAGCAGTAGGAAACGGCGGGGAGCGGCGTGGGGTCATCCGGGCAGCGGAACACCGTCGCGCTTTTGACGTAAGGGTAGACTTCCCCCGCCCAGCCGCGTCCTTGAAATCCCCATGGGTCCACATAATTGCCCTGCGGGTAGCGTTCTTCATTGTCCTGGGTGTACTGGATCAGCGCCAGGCCAAGCTGCTTGAGGTTAGACTGGCACGCCGCGCGGCGAGCGTTCTCCCGCGCCCTTTGGAATGTCGGAAACAGAAGCGCCGCCAGTACCGCGATGATTGCGATAACAATCAGCAGTTCAATCAACGTAAAACCGTGCTTTGTAAAACCCTGTTTGTTGCTTTTCAACGCCTTTAACCGTTCTCCAAAAACATCGCCGCCTGCGAAGTGATTGCTGCCCCTCTTTAAGCCGTCCACTTCTCTTGAGCCGCTCTGCTTCTCTTGAGCCGCTCTGCTTCTCTTGAGCCGCTCTGCTTCTCTTGAGCCGCTC
>CAXUBO010000140.1:3122-4056 GCA_964249345.1 uncultured Armatimonadales bacterium
TGCCAGTTAGCACAAGCTATTGACGTGGTCAGACTGAGACGCTACGCTTCCAGAACGATCTCTTTGCGCCAGAGCATCATCAATCCCAAAACCGTGAGGAGCAGCCCGAGCAGCAAAATCAGCGCGTGGCCGCTCAGGCTTTGCACGGCCACTAAAGCTCCCGTCAAAGCGCCCAGCACCGCGCCCGCCGAGAGCCAGGTGGCTGCCTGCGGCTCGATGTTGCCGCGCCGAGCGTAAACCAGCACCGGCGGCAGCCCGGCCACCGCAAGCACCACCAGCGCCGTCCCCTGCGCCACATGCGGCGGCAGGCCGAGGCCGTAAATCATCGCCGGGACAACAAGGACGCCGCCCAGCCCAAAGATGCGGCTCGCCAGACCGACCGCCGCCGCGAGGATTGCCGCCCCTTCGTAAAACTCCCAGCCGTGGGACCGAATGGCGAAAGGCAGCGCGGGGCCGTGCAGGAAGCCAAATGCAGATGCCAGCATTGCCAGGCCGCCGGCAATAACAAGCGTTCCCCACAGCAGGGTCAGGCGCTCCAGGCGCGGACGCACCGAAATCAGCCGCTCCGCAATCGTCGCGCCGAGGGTTTGGAAGAACAGCAGCAGCAAGGCGAGACCCACTAACACGTCACCGTGCTGGGCATACGACAAAATGCCGGCCAGGGCCGCGAAAAATGTTACCGTCAGGCTGACCCCAACGGCCCGTGCCGGGTGCAGGCCCAGCAAGCGGCGGACCGCCGGCACGCCGAACACGCTGGCCGACACCGCAGACAGGCCGGTCAAGAGGCCCAGCGGCAGGCCGATGAGGAACAAAAAGACGCTCTTGAGGTACGTTAAATCAGGCCGGGCCATGTCGCCAGTATACCAGATAGGCGCTCAAAGGAGAATGGGAGGTTAAATGTGGTACATCAAGGCTTCCATAGCCTCTTCGGTAC
>CAXUBO010000140.1:4156-10839 GCA_964249345.1 uncultured Armatimonadales bacterium
AGGAGAATGGGAGGTTAAATGTGGTACATCAAGGCTTCCATAGCCTCTTCGGTACGCTTGGGGTTCGCCGGGCCGCCTTCGGCCAGCACTTCAATGGATGTGCTTTCCAAAATGTCCCGGATCGCATCGCGGACGCGGCGCAGGACGCGGGCAAGCTCTGACGAGTCACTTGCACTGTCGTCGGCCCAGGTCGGGATTGGCATGAGCAGGCCCTCTAAATGGCGCAGGGCTTCGGCCAGGGAAACGTCCTGGGGCGCACGGTTCAAGCGGTAGCCGCCGTGCTGGCCGCGCTTGCTTTCTAAGATGCCGGCATGGGACAGCGGCAGCAGGACTTGTTCCAGGTACTTTTGCGACGTTTCGCAGCGCACAGCAAGCTCGCCGACCTGCTTGTAGCCATTGCCGTCGCGCCAGTTCTGGATCAAGTCGCCGAGGACGCGCAGGCCGTACTGACTTTTCGTGGTAAGTCGCATGGTGTGAGGATAAAGAAGCAGCGAACAAGGAACCCGGCACTGGCCCAGCCGGGCTACTGTTGAGTGAAAGTCGCTCCGCGACTAAAGATAAGGAATGGGCGGTCTTGTCCGCAGCGCGGAGCGGATACACAGTCATACCGTCTTCGGCACACTTTCTTTGCTTCCATAGCCCGGCACTTGCAGTGCCGGGTTTCTTGAGCCTCTTAGGCTATGGCGGGCAAACTTTGCCCTCGCCGCCTGTGCCGGGAACCGTCGAGACTTCCCGTTCAATCGGTGCGCCGATGATAGAACCCCATTCGGTCCAGGAGCCGTCGTAGTTCTTGGCGTTCTCAAAGCCCAACAAGTTATACAGCGCGAACCAGGTATGTGACGACCGCTCCCCAATCCGGCAGTAGGCAATGACGTTTTTGCCTTCGGTGACGCCTTTGCCGGCGTAAAATGCCTTCAGCTCGTCGGCGGACTTGAACGTACCATCTTCTTGGACGGCATTGAGCCACGGAGCCGACTGTGCACCGGGAATATGACCGCCGCGCTGGGCCGATTCGCTCATGCCGGGCGGCGCGATGACTTTTCCGGAAAACTCATCAGGAGAGCGGACATCAATCAGCGTCACATTGGGATCGCCCAGCTTTTGCAGCACTTCATCCCGGAACGCCCGCAGCTCCCAGTTCGGCTCGGACGCGGTGTAAGTGGACGGCGCTGGCACCGGGATTTCGGTGGTCATCGCGCGGCCTTCGGCGATCCATTTCTTGCGTCCGCCGTTAAGGAGCTTCAGCTTGGCCCGGTCATGGCCGTAAATCAAAAACAGCCAGTAGCCAAACGTCGCAAACCAGTTGTTGTTGTCACCGTACAGCACGAGAGTATCGGAAGGGGTGATGCCGGACTTGGACAAGAGCGCTTCCCACTGAGACTTGTCGGGAACGTCGCGCCGCAACGTGTCTTCGAGTTCCGTCTGCCAGTTGAAGCCAAGCGCCCCCGGAAGATGTCCCTGGGCGTAGGCATCGGTGTCTACGTCAATCTCAATCAGCTTGAACGCGCCGGAGTGCATTTCAGCCGCGACTTGCTCGGTTTCTATCAGCACTTCCGGGTGCGCGTAGTTTTCTGCCATAACTGTCTCCTCTGAGTATAAGTCTGAGCGGTAAGTTGTTAGTAGGCTTGGGCTTCATCTATGCCGATAAAGCCGACCCCAACGCCGAACGCTTTCCAGAACGCTACGCTGTCATCAATCTGCTTGTCGGTCCCGGTCAGCTCCAGCATAATATAGCCGCCGGTCTGCGGCTCGATTTGCGCCCGGCGGATGTCGGCGCTGACGCCAAAATTCTTGATAGCTTGCGCGAGCAGCGGCTGGTCTACCCGGTCGGCAGGGAACGTCAGGTTAAGCCGCACTTTCTGCGGGCTATCGGCATCAGCAATGCTCATAGTTTTTCTTTGTTGACTTTGTTTAGTGATTGACTGGATAAATAGGTTTCAGTTTCGAGGCATTCTACCCGGCGGCGTGGAAAGTGTCAAGGAACCTACCCCGGCTCGCTGAGGCTCACCGCCCCTCCCGAAGAAGGAAGGGTAAGAAATAGACGGGGTGGGTTCCTAATACTTCGGCACGCTGGGGTCAACGTCGTCCGACCAGGCCAAAATGCCGCCCGTTAAGTTATGCAGCTTCTTGAACCCGGCCTGCTTGAACACTTGCAGCGCTTCCGAGGACCGCTTGCCGGACTTGCAGTGCAGCACAATCTCGCCCGACGTGTCAAACTCGTGCAGGCGCTCTTTGACCGTGCCGAGCGGGACAAGCTTTGCGCCGGGGATATGGCCGATGGCGTACTCATACGGCTCACGCACATCAATCAACGTAAACTGGTCGCCGCTGTCCATCTTGGCTTTGAGTTCTTTCGCGCTGATGGCTTCGCTTGTCGTCAGCGCCGGGCCTTCGTCGCCGCGCCCGACGCCGCAGAACTCGTCGTAGTCAATGAGGTGCGTGAGGGTTGGATGCTCGCCGCAGATTGGGCAGGATGGGTCTTTGCGGACTTTGAACTCGCGGAAAGACATCTTCAGCGCGTTGAACATGAGAAGTCGACCTATCAGCGTCTGGCCTTCGCTTAAAATCAGCTTGACGACTTCAATCGCCTGAATGACCCCGATGATGCCGGGCAGAACGCCTAAAACGCCGCCTTCCGCGCACGAGGGAACCATGCCGGGCGGGGGCGGCTCCGGGTACTGGCAGCGGTAGCAGGGGCCGTCTTTGGCGAAAAAAACGGAAGCCTGGCCCTCAAAGCGAAAAATGGAGCCGTAGACATTCGGCTTGCCGAGAAGAACGCAGGCGTCGTTGACGAGGTAGCGGGTTTGGAAGTTATCGGTGCCGTCAGCAATGACATCGTAGTCTTTCAAGATGTCTAAAGCATTCTCAGAGGTCAGCATGACTTCATGTTTGACGATGTTGACGTAAGGGTTGATTTCTCTGAGCGTCCGCTCCGCGCTGTCAATCTTCGGCAGCCCCACAGCGCTTTCGCGGTGGACAATCTGCCGCTGCAAGTTGGTCACGTCTACCGTGTCGAAGTCTACCAGCCCAATCGTGCCGACCCCTGCTGCCGCAAGATACATAGTCAAAGGAGCGCCGAGGCCGCCGGTGCCGATGCACAAAACTTTCGCGGCCTTCAGGCGCTTCTGGCCTTCCATCGTCACTTCCGGCATGATGAGGTGCCGCGAGTAGCGCAGCACTTCGTCGTTGGACAGCTCTTCCAAATCCGGGTTGCTCGCCAGATGGAATGAGGGTGCGCCGCCGGTGCCGACGGCGTCTAAACCGCCCGCGATGCTCGGCACGATTATGAGCGTATCGCCGTCTTTGACCGGCGTTTGCCCGCCTTGCAGGTGCCGGCTGTCTTCGTCGTTGACGTACACATTGACAAACGCCCTTAAGCTGCCGTCATCGCTAAACAAGTGCTTCTTGATGTCGGGATAAGACTCCGACAAGTGCATCAAGGCATGGTCCACGGTCGCGCCGCCGACTTCCACTTCGTCCTGGTTCATCGTGTACCGCTGCATCGGGGTAGGAACGATTATCTTTACGGGCATTTTCAAATCTCCTCGGTCACTTGTATTTCGTCTTCGGCAAACACTTGATGGTCTTCGCGCAGACGCCAAGACCGCATCTCGCGGGGCCGGCCTGCCTGCACCGAAACAATGACATAACAGTACCCGGCCCAGGCATGTTCCCGATCAAATTCCGACGGCCTTCCGGGCGCGTCCGGGTGGCTGTGGTAAAACCCGACCACGCCCAGCCCTTCCGCCCGCGCCGCCCGGTCGGTCTTGACCAAATCTCCCGGATCAATCTCAAACCGATTGCGCGGCGAGTCGTCCCGCAGGTTCGCCGCCGGAACCGTGCGTGTCACCGTCACAGTCTCACCGTCCGCTTGTCCGACTAAAAACCCGCAGCACTCATGCGGATAATCTTTGGCGGCATGAGCGCGGATTGCGGCGCTTTGTTCGGTTGTCAGTTGGAGCGGCATACTTTGTTTAGCCTGTCGGGGGCGGCGGTCATACACTCCCATCCATGCAGACGGAAGTCACCGGCGGCTCTACATTATCCCAGCGTATCTCGATTTTGTTTGATAGCAGCCCAAATCCTTTACTGCCACAACAAATCCAGCCATCATGCGTATGGCCCTTCCCATCACGCACTGTGACATGATAAAAGGTTCTTCCCTGCGGCTTTTCCCATCGGAACGGCCCAAGATTGACCAGCGGCTGCTTCTTTCCCAGAATGGTATATCCGTGTTCATCAGCCCACTCCTGGATCATTCTGCCGGATCGCCAAGCCTCCCAAAAAATCCCAGCAAGGACGGCGCAGAAGAAACATAACAAACCGATGCCAATAATAACAAAAGGGTCCATGTGAATAGCGCTATTCGTTCAAGCGGCCACTACTCCCTGCTCCGCTTTCTGAGTATGGTTTTTGGCCTCCGGCTCACGCGCTCGGACAGATGCGAAAAGTGTCACGTCATGGCCCAGGCAGTGCAGGTAGCCAATGAGCTGATCTATGGAATACTGAGACAAAGCGCCTTCCAGCAGTTCCGCCAGGTCATGGGGGCTTAAACCTAATTTCAATGCGGCCTGTTTTTTGGAGAGCCGCCTGTCTTTTATTGCTGCTTCAATCTTTATGCTCAGGTGTGCCTTCAAGTGCCGCTCTTCCGGGTTTGGAAGCCCCAAGTCAGCAAAAACATTGCCGCTTCCAACAAATACTTCCGTTTCTTCCATCTTCATGCTCCTAGTTCCGCTGAGATCTTAATTGTTGGTAGTCGGCTTCAGCAAGCTTCAACCTGGTCTGCACTAAATCAATATCATGCTTCGGTGTTTGTGTGCCGTGCTTTGACTTCTTCTGAAACATATGAAGCACATAAACATATCCTGCGAACTTAACAGTGTAGACGGCGCGGTAGGTATCGCTATCATGGTCGGCCTTTATTTCCAAAACACCAGCGCCATGAAATCCAGCAAGCACTCTTGCAGAAACCGGTTTAGAACCGTATTGTACCTTTTGCAAAGCACGGCCAATCTTATCCTGAACCTCTTCAGGAAGCTGTTTCAGGTCATCGCGCGATGAGCCGATCCAAATAACCGGCTTTGGTTCTTCGTCCATGAAAATGCTCTCCCTGATCATGCGGCATCAAGATCACACGGCATCAAGATCACACGGCATCAAGATCACACGGCATCAAGATCACACGGCATTAAATCTGCGGGTGCGGCTCGCTTTCGGGGTCTTCCCAGAAGCGCTCGGAGAGGTAGCGGTCGGCGCTGTCGCACAGGACGGTGACGATGACGCTGCCTTTGGGAGCGGCTTTGGCGACTTGGAGGGCGCTGTGGACGTTGCCGCCTGCGGAGATGCCGACTAAGAGGCCTTCTTCGCGGGCCAGCCGCTTGACCATGACGTAAGCGTCTTCGGTGCGGCATTCCATGTTTTCGTCGGCGACCGTGGAGTCGTAGATCGGCGGCACGATGGCGGTTTCCATGTGCTTGAGGCCCTCCAAGCCGTTGAAGGGCGAGTCAGGCTGCATGGAGATTAACTTGATGTCCGGGTTGACCGAGTGCAGGTAGCGGCCAACGCCCATCATGGTTCCCGTGGTGCCGAGGCCGGCGACAAAATGGGTAATGCGGCGTTCAGTCTGCGCCCAGATCTCCGGTCCAGTGGTCTTGAAATGCGCCTGCCAGTTGGCGTCGTTTGCGTACTGGTCCGGGTAGAAATACAAGTCGGGGTCTTCGGCGTACATCTGCTTCACGACGCGAATGGCCCCGTCGGACTGCTCGGCGGGCGGCGTATAGACAATCTCCGCGCCGTAAGCCGACAAGATTTTTTTGCGCTCCGGCGTGACGTTCTTCGGCAGGCACAGGCGCACTTTGTAGCCCCGCGCCGCGCCGATCATCGCGTAGGCAATGCCGGTGTTGCCTGAAGTGGCGTCTAAGATGATCTTGCCGGGCCGGAGCGCCCCCGACTTTTCCCCTTCCAAGATCATGTTCATTGCAGCACGGTCTTTCACCGAGCCGCCGGGGTTAAAAAATTCCGCTTTGCCGTAAATCTCAACGCCGGGGGCTTCTTTTTCAATCTGGGAGAGACGCACCAGCGGCGTGTTGCCGATCAAGTCTTCTAAACGATGAGCAGAAGGTTCAGGCATAAATCTTTTCCCAGTACAAATCTTTTCCTAGTAACGTACTGGAGATTATTATACCCACAACTAACGCTTCCTCGGTTTCAGGGCCGCAACTGCGGGGAAAACCGAAAGCACTCAGCAGTGTCTGTATTTTACTAAGGAGAGACCACATGGCAACCAGTTATCAGCAGGACCCCAATCCAAAAGACCCTAACCCGGAAAATCAGCAGAAAGGGCAGGACGTTGTTGCAAAGAACGCGGCGGCGCGGCGTGCTCTGCCCTGGATTATCGCCGGCATCGTTGTCGTCGCGCTGATCGCCATTATCGCGACGCACGGCCTGCGGTCCAACAACGCGAACTCGACCAGCAGCGACTCAAGTGGCGCAGCGTCCACGCCGGGAACCGCTGCCGCTCCAAGCGGCAGCGCCGCGAGCAGTGCCGGCGGCACTGTCGGGCCGGAAGGCGGAACAAACGCCTCCACACCCGCAAATGGGGCCAGCGGGTCCGGTGCGGCAAGCCCGGCGGGGTCCACCGGCAGCCAGGCAAGCGGCACAGCCGCAGGCCCTAACGCGGCAGG
>CAXUBO010000141.1:0-10710 GCA_964249345.1 uncultured Armatimonadales bacterium
CGCACCCTCGGGGAAAAGCATCCTCATCCTGGAGCGCGGCGGCTGGCTGCCGCGCGTTTTAGCGGCGGGGCGCGGCGTCCTGTTAGTCCTGCCGCTCCTGCTTTTGTTCGGGGCGCTGCTGTCGGCGGCGGACGCCGTGTACCGGCATCTGCTTTCGGAGGCGTTCCAGGTTGATCCCGGCGTCTTTCTCAGCCATGCTTCTTTGACAGTGTTTTTGGCCTGGCTGACGGCAGGCTTTGGGCGCACGCTGTTTTTGCGGGAAAAGCCGGAACGCGACGGGGAGCGGCGCAAGGAGCTGCCGGTCCTGGGAACCGTCGAAACAGGAACCATTTTAGGCTTGCTCAACCTGCTGTTCCTGAGCTTTGTGCTGGTGCAAATCCGCTACTTCTTCGGCGGCGCGGCGACGGTTGCGGCGACGGCGGGGCTGACTTACACGCAGTACGCGCGGTCGGGGTTCTTTGAGCTGGTCTGGGTGGCTGCGCTGGTCCTGCCGCTGCTGCTGGGCCTGCACCGGCTCCAAAACAGCGCCGATGCCCGCGCTCAGCGTCTATTTTCGGCGCAGGCGGTGGTGCAGGTCGCGCTGCTGTTTGTGATTTTGGCATCGGCGATGCTGCGGATGCGTTTGTACCAGGAAACCTGCGGGCTGACCGAGCTGCGGCTGTATACAATGGCGTTTATGGGCTGGCTGGCGGCCGTATTCGCGTGGTTTGTGTTCACCCTGCTGCGCGGGTGGCGTCAGCATTTCGCGTTTGGGGCCGTCGCGGCTGCGTTTCTTCTCATTCTTGGCCTGCACGCGGTCAATCCCGACGCGCTGATTGTCCGCACGAACGCCGTCCGCGCGATGAAAACGCAGGTGTTTGATGCGGATTACGCCGCGTCACTGAGCGCCGACGCCGTGCCGGCTTTAGTTGCCGCGCTGCCCAGCCTGCCCCCGGCGGCGCAGGGGCAGCTCGCAGCCTCTCTGCCGCTCTGGTCCCACAACGAAGGCGACTGGCGCACCTGGAACTGGGGCCGGGCGCAGGCGTTCCGTGCGGTACAATCACGGCAGAGGACGCTTCAGGCGCTGACGCCTTCTGCATCCGTGCCGCTTGTGGCTGCCGCAGCGCAGACGACCCTCGTTCGCGCAGCTCGAAAGGTCCATCCGTGACGAAAAAGAAAATGCTGGGAAAATTGTTGTGGTGGACGCTGTACGCCGCCGCGTTTGGCTATGTGGAGGCGCTGGTCGTGGTATATATCCGCAGTCTGGGCGCGATGCCGCCAGGGCTGGATTATCCGGCGATTTGGGCTTCCCGGCATCTGGCCTGGAACGGCGCGGCGATACTCAGTGAAATGCGGCGTATCGGGGTCTATGATACCGAGTACGGACGGGAGATTACGACGCTGCTGCTGCTGCTCGGCCCGGCAATGGCGGCGGGGCGCACAAGCCGCGAGCGTCTGGGGCTGTATTTATTTACGTTTGCCGTGTGGGACGAGACGTTTTACCTGTGGCTGAAGCTCTGGACCGGGTTCCCGCAGTCGCTAACCAGCACCGACATCTATTTTCTCGTGCCGTGGGCGTGGTACGGCCCGGTCTGGTTCCCCGTACTGGTCGTCATGCCCGCGCTCATTGGAGTTTCTTTGCGTCTTCTTTCTTCGCCCACATCTTCCGCACCGCTTCCACCGCCGGCGCAAACAGCAGCAGCGCCGCAAAACAGCCGAGCGAATCGGGAATAAGCTGCGGCGGCAAGTGCGGGCGCAGCAGCAGTGCGACGGACGCCGAGCCGAGAGCCATAATCAGCAGAATTGCCTGGACAATGGCCGGCTTCTCATCGCTTTTGACCGCGCCGTACAGCACCACAAATTGGGAGCAAAAACCGATCAACAGGGCATAGCTGCCGATGGCATGGATGATGTTAGACAAAATGGCTTTCTAGTTCGCCTGCCGCTCGATGGTTAGCGTCTGGACAACCTGGGCATTCGGCACGACATGGCCGAAATCATCGGACCCGCGCCGCCCGCGCCCGGTCATCACGAGCGAGAGCGTGATTGTCTCGATGCTGACGGCCCGCATAAGCTGTCCCCGGCGGCAGTCAAAGACGACATGGTCCGACTGCGCTACGGACGTTGTCTGAAGCAGCGTCCCGTCATGGTCCGGCGACGTGCTTTGGGTGACAACCGCTGGGCTGGAATGGTCTTCTACGGCCAGCCCGTCTTTTCTGACAGTATTTCTTCTGCTCAAAATCGGCGAAACCCAAACAATCCCGCGCAGCAGGTCCCGCTCCGCCGGGCTGTCCCCCAGCGCCGTTCCCAAAACCGACAGCACTTTTCCGGCGGGCGAAACTGTCACGGTGCGCGAAATCGCCGCCTGCGGGCGCTCCTCGTCCTCAAACCCCGGCTCCGGCGTCAGCGTCAGCAGCAGCGTCGCCGCGCCGTCCGCCTTCACGCTCTGCACTTTTTCCATTAGCCGCTCGACGACAGGCGGCTTGTAATCTTCGCCGGACACCGTCTCCATCGCCCCCTTCGGATCATCAAAATACGGGTCCCGCTGGATCAAAAACCGCAGCGTTTCTCCGGGCGTAAATTGGTAGCGCGGCGCGTCGGCATGAACCGGCAGGGAAAGCGCAAGGAAAACCGCCGCACCTGCAAGCGCGGCAAAGGAATGGAGGATCATAAGAAGATTATGGCCGCTTTTGCGAAAAAATTACAGCCACCGTGCTGCAATGATGCCGCAGAAGAAAACATTGTCTTCAGGCCGCAAACCGCTGGCCCGCAGAGACTCTTCAACTAAAGCTTGGGCCTGTTCCGGCGTCGCGGTGCGGTCTACAACAAACCCCATCTTCTCGTTCTGATCCGCCACAATCTGCCGGGTACGAGTTTTGTCAAAAAAAAAGCTCGCCGCCTCTTGTGTCATAGTCTCAGTCATTTGCTAGGTCTCCTAATCGCATTACACTACCGACTGCAAGCCGTGAAAAATGATATCAACCGTTGAGGGCTGGCTGAGAAGTTGATGACAACCATTCGGGTTGCTGGAATGAGCATTAATGATATGTTGCAAGTTTGCGTTTGTGGGATTGTCGTGGATCCAAGCTATAGCCTCTTTAACTCCATCCGGCTCAGGAGCAATATTAGCGTTCTTGCTCAAGGTGTTCACGCTGGGAGGATTATCACTGCGTCTGAATTGGAATGCTTGAATAGCTTGGCGGTCAATCAATTCCAATAAAAGACGTGGTGACTCAAAATTGATCAAAGACCAGCCATTCTGCAAAGAAGGACGTGGACAAACAGCCCACGGCGTTTGCCGAATGTCAACATGACGATAACACCCATCTCCTGTCAGCCCAAAGCCTAAATTCAGATCGGCCTCAGCTTGACAGAGAACATCGTACTTGATACGGTAAACGATCCCTGTTGCATTGGGAGAGTAGCTGCCGCTAACCCAATTATGGCTGGCAAACCAAAGAGCGGCGTACTTGCTGGAAGTAGCATCCGTATATCCCGAAGGTAACTCGCAGTGCTGACCGATATTGCCAAGTCTATCAAACGGCATACTTCCGGAGCTAGGAGCAAGCGATTGAAACCAGCTAGTTACCTCTTGCGGAAGCACCTGATGTGTGACATTCGGATAAGCCGAGATCCAACGATCAATGGCTAAATATGTAATAAGAGCGCGAAGATGGGCGACCTCATTACCATAAGCAGTCTGAACGTCGAGGCTACTGTGTTGATTTAACGTTAGATGATCTTCGAGATGCCGGTAATCCGTGGGAATGATGCTATCAAACGTGTAGCTGTGCTGAACAATGTTGAGGTCAGCTATGTCTCTAGGCGGCCAGGGGCGGGGATACCTGCCCGTCTGCCCCCGGTACAGGTATTTGGGTTGTTTAGCAGCAGATGGGGTGCCTGGATCGTCCGCTTCTAAAGCCGCTATCAACTTATCCTCGTTAGCGAATATATGTCCCTGTGTATGTTCAGGAACGGGATGGTCGCCAGGCGGAAACAGAGCAACGAAATTCGGTTCTAATGGCATAATAAAAGATCCTAATTACTGTCACGCACTTGGAACCAGCAGCACGTCTAGGTGTTCTTTTTCCTTGATCTCGCCTTCGATGTCTGTCAGTACGCCGAAATAGTTGTATGTGATTGGCTTATCCGTTGTCGGGCGGACGGGAACGTACCACCAGTCTCCATCGGCGTGAACAGACTTTTCCACGACCTCAATGGTCATCTCGGCGGTTTAATGCGGCCCTAAATAATGGTTCACTTGCCGGATGATATCTTGTTTACTCATCTTCGGTCTCCATTGCCAGCAAAACAGTGTTCGCATCGCGCAGAGCGTTGAGCGCGATGCTGCGATCAACGTAAGTTGCAGCGCCAAAATTCGCGATATTTCTTCAAGTTAGGGTATCTTATTGATAACACAAGATTGGATAGATCACAAAGATATGCCTGCGATACTTGAAAACATAGCGGAAGCCGGTTCGCTCTTAGACCGTGACGAATTAGAGGAAGCTAACAGCGTAGATGATGCTGACGCTGACGACACAGTCGTTTCTGAGAAATATGATATTACCAGTTTTGGAGCGGATTATGATGTTGAGGGATTAGTCCGCAGGCTTCAGCGGGGCGATATTTTCATACCATCGTTCCAGCGTAACTATGTGTGGAATCAGAACCTTGCTTCCCGTTTCATCGAGTCCCTTTTGCTCGGATTGCCTATTCCTGGAATTTTCATGGCACGTGAGGGCGCGTCAAACAAGTTGATTGTCATTGATGGTCAACAAAGGCTTAGAACACTTCAATTTTTTTATGATGGGTTTTTCAAGCCGAAGCAAGATGATAACGTCAAGAAAGTCTTCAAACTGCAAAAAGTACAGTCGCAGTTTGAGGGTTGTACCTACAACACTCTTGCGGAGCGGGACCGCATTACGCTCAACGATTCCATCATCCATGCTACAATAATTAAGCAAATATCCCCGGAGGATGACGATACAAGTTTGTATCACATCTTTGAGCGGCTCAACAGCGGCGGCATCTCACTCGGCCCTCAAGAAATGCGAACTGCTGTATACCATGGCGACCTGATTGATCTTGTCAAGACTTTAAACGGTGATCAACATTGGCGATCAATATTCGGTCAAGAGAACAACAGATTGAAAGATCAGGAGTTCATTTTGCGTTTCTTGGCGCTGTACTTTTACGCCGACCAGTACAAACACCCAATGGGTGAGTTCCTGACAGTGTTTGCAAAGAAGTACCAGCAAACAAATACGGCTTTTCTGTCACGAGCTGAACGCATTTTCTTGCAAACGATTAAACTTGCTCACCAGAGCCTTGACAGCAAAGCTTTTCGACCTGATAAAGTCTTAAACGCAGCGCTTTTTGATGCTGTCATGGTAGGCTTGGCACGTAGGATAGAAAAAGGAGCAACTACTGACGCTGCGGCAGTTAAAACAGCTTATGACGCGCTTCTACTGGATGATGAGTTCACTAGTCTCATATCTCAGCACACGTCCGATGACAGCAACGTAAAACGGAGGCTGGAAAAAGCGACGCTAGCGTTCGCAGGCGTCTAGATGCATAACCGCGAACTTAGCAGACAAATCCAGCAACTAAATGATTTAATTGCGCGAACTAGCCACGCAAGCGCGGGTGATATTGAAGTCCAGGCACATTGGGCTAAGTATATCTGCGTACTGAGTGCGGGTCTGCTGGAGAACGCACTCACAGAATTGTATGTGGAATACGCGCAAGGATCAGCAAGTGAGGCTGTGTCTGCTTATGTCAGGAGTAGCCTGTCGAAGATACAAAATCCGAAAACCTCAAAGTATGTTGAGGTTGCTTCCGCCTTCAAGAAGGAAT
The DNA here is from genome assembly GCA_964249345.1 of uncultured Armatimonadales bacterium. Taxonomy (GTDB): domain Bacteria; phylum Armatimonadota; class Armatimonadia; order Armatimonadales; family Capsulimonadaceae; genus JANXMY01. The sequence continues at coordinate 5,839 of CAXUBO010000141.1, forward strand.
GGGGAAAAGAACTAGACATCTTCGCCAGTGAAGAAGGACGTAAAGAGGCTCTGAACTCGATTATGAGTAATCGGCACTTAATCGCTCATGGCAAAACCTCTGACATTTCGATGGTGCGTGTGAAAGAGTATCTCAAAAAGAGCATTGAGTTGATAGAGTTTGTGGAAGAACAATGCAAAAGATAAGGCCAGCCCAATGTTGGGCTGGCTTTTTTGTTTTGCTACTTCCTGCCAATCAGGCTTTCGCCCCTCAGCACTTTGTCGAGGTAGCGGCCGGTGTGGGAGGCTTTGACGCGGGCGACATCTTCGGGGGTGCCTTCGGCGACGACCGTGCCGCCGCCGTCGCCGCCTTCGGGACCCATGTCGATCACCCAGTCGGCAGTTTTAATGACGTCTAAATTATGCTCAATCACTAAAACCGTGTTGCCGGTGTCGGCGAGGCGCTGCAAGACGCCGAGAAGCTTTTGGATGTCGGCGAAGTGCAGGCCCGTTGTTGGTTCATCTAAGATATAGAGGGTGCGGCCGGTGGCGCGTTTGGCAAGCTCGGTGGCGAGTTTGACGCGCTGGGCTTCGCCGCCGGAAAGCTGGGTCGCGGGCTGGCCCATGCGGATATAATCAAGCCCAACGTCGTGAATGGTTTTGAGTTTGCGCGTGATGGCGGGAACGGCCTCAAAAAACGCAACGGCCTGGCCGACGGTCATTTCCAGCACGTCGGAGATGGATTTGCCTTTGTACTTGACTTCCAATGTCTCGCGGTTGTAGCGCTTGCCGTGGCAGACCTCGCAGGGAACATAAACATCAGGCAGGAACTGCATTTCAATCTTGATGATGCCGTCGCCTTTGCACGCCTCGCAGCGGCCGCCTTTGACGTTGAAGCTAAACCTGCCGGCCTTGTAGCCGCGCATCCGGGCGTCGGCGGTTTTGGAGAACAAGTCGCGGATCATGTCAAAAACGCCGGTGTAGGTGGCGGGGTTTGAGCGCGGCGTCCGGCCAATCGGGGACTGGTCAATGTCAACGATTTTGTCTAAGTTGACAATGCCTTTAATGGCGTCATGCGGCTCCCAGACATGATGGCCTTTGTTGATGGCGCTCTGAAGGCGCGGGAACAGCGTTTCCTGAATGAGCGTTGACTTGCCGGACCCGGACACGCCGGTGACGCAGACAAACAAGCCCAGTGGGATTTTGACGGTGACGTTTTTTAGATTATGCCCGCACGCGCCGACAATCTCCAAAAACTTGTCGCCGGGCGAGCGCCGCTCTTCGGGAATGGCAATGGTGTCGCGGCCCGACAAAAAGCCGCCGGTGACGCTTTTGGGATTGGCTTTAATCTCGGCAGGCGTTCCCTGCGCGATCACATGGCCGCCGTGCTCGCCTGCGCCGGGGCCGATGTCAATGATCCAGTCGGCGGCTTCCATCGTTTCCTCGTCATGCTCCACCACGATAATCGTGTTTCCGAGGCCGCGCAGGTGAAACAGGGTGTCAATCAGCTTGGTGTTGTCCCGCTGGTGCAGGCCGATGGACGGCTCATCTAAGATATACAAAACGCCGGTAAGGCCGGAGCCGATTTGCGATGCCAATCTAATACGCTGCGCTTCGCCGCCGGCAAGTGTCTTCGCCCCACGGTCTAATGTCAAATAACCGAGGCCGACGTTCAGCAGAAAACCGAGGCGCGTCTGGATTTCGCGGACAATCTGCCGCCCGATCATCTGCTGCCGCGCTGTCAGCTTCAGCTCTTCAAACCAGGCATGGGACTTGGCGATGCTCAGGGCGCAGAGGTCGCTGATATTGAGGCCACCCAGAAGCACCGACAGCGCTTCCGGCTTGAGGCGCTTGCCGTGGCAAATGGGGCAAGGCTTCTCCGACTGAAACTGGCCCAGCCATTCTTTGATGCTGTCGGATTCCGTTTCACTGAGCTTCTTTTGCAGCATCCCGACAATGCCGGAATAGTCGGACGTGAACTGCCGGTTTCTGCCCCACTTATTACGGAACGTCACGGTGACATTGCCGGAAACGCCGTACATCAAGGCTTGGTACTGCTCGCCGGTCAGCGTGTCCACCGCCGCTTCCGGGTCAAACTTGAAGCGCTCGGCAACGCCCCGAAACAGTCCCAGCGCCCATTCATTGGTGCTGCCCGAAGTCACGGCCACATACGGGGCAATCGCGCCGCCTTCCACGCTTAATGCCTTATCCGGGATAATCAAGTCGGGATCAAACTCAGTCTTGATGCCCAGCCCGTGACACTCAGGACACGCGCCGTAAGGCGAATTAAACGAGAACAGGCGCGGCTCGATTTCCTCAAAATTAAACGCCGAATCCGTCGCCGCAAAGCTTTCCGTGAACTCTAAAGCCTCTCCGCCCGCAACGTCTACAATCACTGACCCTTTGCCGTGCTTGACCGCCACCTCAAACGAGTCGGCTAGACGCTTGGCGAGCGTGGACGACGTCGCGCTGTCCGGGGCAGGGTGCTTGACGACGACCCGGTCCACCACAATCTCAATCGTGTGCATCTTGTAGCGGCCTAATTCGGGAATGGTGTCCGACGCGAAATCGTACACCGTGCCGTCAATGCGGGCGCGGGCAAAGCCGTCCGCTTTGATGTCGTCCATCTCTTTTTTGTACTCGCCCTTGCGCCCGCGCACGACGGGGGCCATGATCTGAATGCGCGTTCCTTCCGGCAGTTCCAGCGTTTTATCCACCATCTGCTCAATCGTTTGTTTTGTTAATGGCAGGCCGGTCACGGGGTCATGGGGGATGCCGACGCGGGCAAACAACAGGCGCAGGTAGTCATAAATCTCGGTGACGGTTCCCACCGTAGAGCGTGGGTTTCTTGACGTTGATTTCTGGTCAATGGACACGGCGGGCGACAGCCCTTCAATATGGTCCACATCGGGCTTGTCCATTTGGCCCAAGAACTGCCGGGCATAGGCCGACAGCGACTCGACATACCGCCGCTGCCCTTCGGCATAAATCGTATCAAACGCCAGCGACGACTTGCCCGACCCCGACAGCCCCGTGATGACGACCAACTTATCACGCGGAATGTCCAGCGAGATGTCTTTGAGATTGTTCTGCCGCGCCCCTTGAATGCGAATAAAATCAGCCATAAACTACTGCCCCTAATAAGAGAAAACAAACAAAAGAAAACAGACAAGAGAAAACGGGCTGCAAGAATGCGCCCGTTTCCAATCCATTACCCGGAAAACATTTGTTCTCCCTAGTGTACCCTAAGAAGCCGCCCCCGTCAATCTGTCAGCATCCCTAATCCGCAAACACGCCTGCCACTGAAACCGACAGTCCGGCGAAGACGACCAACTGCACTGCCTCGCCCTGCCCGTAGACCGCCACGCTTGACGCCCCGCCCGGCGTCAGCGTCAGCACTTCCACTGTCCCATCGTCCGGCCGCACCACCCAGCACTCGTCCACGCCGATAGTCACATAATCCACAATCTTGTCGCCTAAAATCCGCTGCGTCTCGCTGTCCGAGACAATCTCGACGACAAGCTCCGGCGCAGCGCCGAATGGCCCTTTGACCGGAATGCCGCCGCCCTGCGCCATTCGCGCCTGGCTGATGAACAGCACATCCGGCTGCCGGGTTTGCAGCTTTGGGAAGCGGCGAATGAGTACGTCAAAGGGTGCGGAAACCGTCGTGCCGAGGCCGCTTTCCTGCTCATACCTATAAAACGCCCGGCTGATATTGTTTGACACGCGCTGATGCCGCCATGTTGCTCCGGCCATGTATTCTCTCACTCCGTTGATGATGCTGTATCGCCCCTCAACTTGCGGCTCCGCCATGTACGCATCATACGTCAGCTCACTGGTTTGTTTGTCCGTCACCGGCGCGGGCGCTTTCGTCATAATCGCCATCAGGTTTCCTCCTCATCTGCGCTGCACTTGACGGCAGTGTACCACGCACTGCCTATCCCGTCAAGCTGGGTATACTCTGCATATGAACCACCGAAACGGAGGCGCATCCTATGACGCTGACGATGGAAACGCTCCTTGTAGGGTTGAAAGACCGGCGCATTCCGAAGTCGCTGGACGAGATCAAGCCGCGTCGCCTGCCGCCGCCGGGCAAGACTGCGATGCAGATGATTGTGGAGCAGTGGCCGGGCGATGAGACGGATGAAGAGCTGCAAGCTGCGCTGAAAGCGAGGGCTAAGGGCAGTGTCAAAGCATTGCCTTTTGAGGCAAATTGACCAAGTTATGGGATATGTGGCTGAGTTTGCGTGTAGGATTGAGTGATTTGTTCTGAGTAGTAGATAGGCGTTACTTCATCAGGTACAGGATAGCCGGATTGTGACCAAAAATTAGGGTTGTTTTTGAACAAAGGTATCAGTAGATCGCGCACGGCATAAGGGTTGATGATTAATTGTCCTGGGTGTGGCTCAGAAATTACTGGCCCTGTATTTGTCAGTGCGTATTGTTTCAGGCCCGCCATTTCTTTGGGGGTGCCTCTATGAAGAAGGCCATTCCGCATAATTTGCCAAAAATGGTATGCCTGTTCTCGACTGATGGCAAATTGATTTGCTATTTGCTGTACAGGGCAGGTATTAAGGCCAAAGCCACCTTCGTGGCTACAAGCATAGCGAAGATAGCGCTCATATATTGGAATAATGAGCATTAAAATTGTAATAGCGCGATGCTCTCCTTGCTCTTCTATGGGATCGTAGTACCATTTTTGAATTCGATCTGCCTCAGACATACCCGTTGACTTCACCAATGTACCCTGAAACGCATTTTGTTGAGGTTCCATTTTTACTTTCCATTCTAGAGCGTATCTCATAAATAGTTGCGGCAGTTTTGGGGCGTCCTGCACAGCACCCCGACAAAGGCAGAACTACTCTAAAAAAGGCAGAACTACTCTAAAAAAGGC
>CAXUBO010000142.1:0-10705 GCA_964249345.1 uncultured Armatimonadales bacterium
GAGTTGGCGGGGGAGGCGGCGGGGGAGAAGAAGCGGGCTGCCCGGCGACAGGCAGCACGTCTTCCACAAACGGGTGCCGCAGAATGGGCCGCATCGGGCGCAGGTTGGAAGGTGCGTCAGCCATGGTTGAGCTCCGTCAGCGGCTTGCTTGAGGCTACTTAAGCGCCTCTGCGCCGCCGACAATTTCGGCGATTTCTTTGGTAATGGTGGCCTGCCGGGCGCGGTTCAAGGAGAGCGTGAGGCTGGAAATCATTTTGCCGGCGTTGTCGGTGGCGCTGGACATGGAAGTCATGCGGGCGCCATGCTCGGAGGCGACGCTTTCAATGATTGCCTGGTAGACCTGCGTGTCCACATAGCGCGGGAGCAGGCTGCCCAAGATCACTTCCGGGTCCGGTTCAAAGATGTAATCGGCGGGCTGACGGGCCGAAGCGCCGGCGTCATCTTCCGCCGGGGGCTGGAGGGGCAGCAGGGTCAGCGTTTGAGGCCGCTGGGTCAAGGCCGACACGAACTGCGTGTAGATGAGGTACAGCACGTCAATCTCGCCGTCCGCAAACAAGTCCCGGCCTGTCCGGGACAGCGCCTGAGCGTCGGCAAAGCTGATGCCTGTGGCCGGGACCGGATGTTCGGCGACAACGTCGTAGCCTCGGCGCTTAAAGAACGTGGTGCCTTTTTTGCCGACGCAGACCATTTTGACATGCGCTGTTCCAAACGGCTTCGCGAGGTCAAACGCGCGGCGAATGACCGTGGAGTTATACGCTCCGCACAGCCCCCGGTCGCCGGTCACAAGAACAATGCCGATGTTGGCCGGCTCGCCGTCCGCCCGGCGCAGGAGCGGATGCCGGACGCTGCCGCCGCCGCTTGCGCCGAGGCTCTGCATGACCGCCCGGATTTTCTCGGCGTAGGGCCGGGCCGCCCCGACCGCTTCCTGAGCGCGGCGCAGGCGGGCGGCAGCGACCATTTTCATCGCTTTGGTGATCTGCTGAATGTTCTTGGCCGTGCGGATGCGTCCGCGAATCTGACGGGGTGTTGCCATGTGGGTCCTTAAAAAAGAAGTCCGAAAAAGTTTAACACAAAAACTGGGTGGATTCAGACAAAATGATACCGTAAAGCCGCTTCTTTGTCAACTTCTTTGCCGCCTGTGTTATGCTTTCGGGTATTATTGCAGCATTATGGATATTTTAGGAATCGAAACGTCCTGCGATGAAACGTCGGCAGCCGTGCTGCGGGACGGTCGCGAGCTGCGCTCGAATGTGATTGCCTCGCAGATTGACTTGCACGCGAAGACCGGCGGCGTTGTGCCGGAAGTCGCCTCGCGGCAGCATGTGACTCAAATCAACGCCGTCATTGCCGAAGCGCTGGAGCAAGCGGGAATCGGGTTTGGGAACCTCAGCGCTGTCGCGGTTGCGAACCGGCCCGGCCTGCTTGGGGCGCTGCTGGTCGGCGTGTCCGCCGCCAAGACGCTGGCGTATGCGCTGCGCCTGCCGCTGCTGGCGGTGCATCATATTGAAGCGCATATTTACGCCAACTGGCTGGTAGACCCGGACATCGCGTTCCCGGTCATCTGCCTGGTGGCGTCAGGCGGCCACAGCGAAATCTTTTTGGTGCGCGGCCACGGGGACTACCGGATTTTAGGCCGCACCCGTGATGATGCCGCCGGGGAAGCATTCGACAAATCGGCGCGTATTCTCGGTCTGCCCTACCCCGGCGGCGTGTCTATTGATAAATTGTCGCGGGGCGGCGATACAAGCGCCGTTCCCCTGCCCCGCGCTCAATTGGGGCCGGATTCGCTGGACTTTTCGTTTAGTGGCCTTAAAACAGCCGTGCTGAATGCCCACCGCGACCCGGCCTACTCCGAAGTAACTCTTCCCGACTGGGCCGCTTCGGTGCAGGAAGCCATCGCCGACGCGCTGGTCACGAAGACGCTGCGGGCGGCGCGTCTGCACGGCGTTTCCCATGTCCTGCTGGCAGGCGGCGTCGCCGCCAACTCCCGTTTGCAGTCCGCCACGCGGGACGCCTGCGCCGCCGCCGGCCTGCGCCTCACGGTCCCGCCGCCGCGCCTCTGCACCGATAACGCGGCGATGATTGCCTGCGCCGGATACTATCATTGGCAGGCCGGCAAGATTGACGGCTTAGATTTGGACACGCTGGCCTCGGAGCGTTTGGTCTAAAATACCAGAATTGTTTTGCAACTTGGCATACTTTATGCAGGGACTAGCTGTGCCGACGTCTGTAAGACCGAGGGACGCCGGCACAGACCGGCAGCACGTTGGTCCGGCCTTTCCTTCTCCTGTTCTCTATGAAAGGTCCAAGCAATGCAGAGTTTTTCCAAGATGTCTTTCAAGACGTGCCTCTCCTTTTCAGCCCTCGCGCTCATGCCGGCAGCCGCACACGCCCAAACTCCCAGCCTCCAAGTGGTGATGAGCGGCCTGGACAGCCCCTACGGCCTCGCGTTCGGCCCAAACGGCGGGCTATACGTCGCCGATGCCGGGGACGGCAACGGCGGCCTTGCGTCTGGCCCCAATTTTACCGACGGCAACAACAGTGTTGATTATTTCGGCGACACCGGCTCGGTGGACGAGCTGAAAGGAGGCATTCAATCGCAGATCATCACCAACCTGCCGTCGGTTGCCGCGTCCGGCGGCGGCTCGGCTGCTGGACTTGCCGGCATCACCTTTGTCGGCGGCAACTTGTACGGCGTGTTCGGCTTTGGCGGCCAGGAATTCCAGCGCACCCAGCTTGTTACGGATGTGGAGAAGGCGACCGGGCTAGCCGCCACGAATGCCGGCGCTCTGGGTCAGATCGTCCAACTGAATGCCGGGGGCAGTTCCATGACAGCAGTTTCAGACATGGTTCCCTACGAGACCGCGAACTATGCAGCAAACAATGGGATGTCGCAGCCGCCCGAAGCGAACCCCTACTCAATCGCGTCCCTCGCCGCAGGTGGATTTGCCGTATCCGACGGCGGCGGGAATGTCGTGCTGCAAACGCCGGCGGCAGGCGGCCCGCCGTCGCTGCTGGCATTCCTCCCAGCCCAGCCGAGCAGCGCCCCCGGTCCGCCGACCTATCAGTCCGTGCCGACGGCGCTGGCCCAAGACTCCAAAGGCAACCTCTACGTCAGCGCATTCACCGGCTTTCCGTTTCCGGTCGGCAAAGCGAGCGTGTTTAGCTTGAGCGCCTCTGGAACGCCGTCGGTGTTCGCGTCCGGCTTCACAAACATTACCGGCATTACCTTTGCGCCGAATGGGGACTTGTACGTTTTGGACGACACCACAACCGGCCTGGCCGGCCCGCCCAGCCCAGGGCAGTTGTTTCAGTTCAATCCGTCCACCGATGTGACCACGCTGCTGACCAACCTGCCGGCGGGCTTCACTTATACGGACCTCACGGCCGGGGCGGACGGCTCGATCTACATTTCCAGCCAGGGTGCGGGGCCGGGCGACGGCCAGGTACTGCGCTTCAGCCCGGCGGCTGTTCCTGAAGCCTCCACGACAGTTTCGCTGGGCCTGCTGCTGATGCTGGGTTTAGGCGGCGCGGTTGTGGCGGCGAAAAAGAAAAAAGCGGCCTAATCAGCCGCTGTAACACCTAACAAATATTGAGGAGCCTGCCGCGTGGCAGGCTCCTTTTTGATAAGAGGCTAAGAGCGCAGGAACTCCAGCAAATCTGCCGTCAAACGGTCCTTTTCGGTGGCGAACAGGCCATGCGGGGCGCCGTCGTATTCAATAAATTTGGCCTGCGGAATGGCCTGAGCCGCCGCTCGCCCGGTGGCGTCAATCGGCACGGTTTGATCGGCTGTCCCATGAATGATCAGCGTCGGCAGGGTGAACGCGGCGAGGTCAGGCCGGAAGTCAGTCGTCCCAAACGCTTCGGCGCAGCCGAGCGTGGCTTTCAGGCTGGCCTGCATGGCAACGTCCACCGAGTTCTCGATGAGTTCCGGGCTGACCGGATGCTTGACCAGCGAGACCCCGTAAAAGTCCTTAAAAAAGCCCGCGAAAAAATGGGCGCGGTCCTGCTTCATGCCGCTGGTCATCTGGGCGAAAATCGCCGGGTCAACACCGTTTGGGTTGTCGCCGGTCTTCAGCATATACGGCACGACGGAAGAAATCAGCGCGACCTGGGAGACATTCTTGCCGCCGTGCCGGGACAAGTAACGCGCCACTTCACCGCCTGCCATCGAAAAGCCAACCAGCGCCGCATTCGTCGCGCCGACAGCCTCGATGACATCCGCGAGGTCATCGGACAGGGTATCATACTCGTAGCCGCTCCAGGGCTGGTCGGAGCGTCCGAACCCGCGCCGGTCGTAGGCAATCGTGCGGAACCCGGCATCGGCAAGCGCCATTGCCTGGTCGTCCCAGCTATCGGCGGACAGGGGCCAGCCGTGAAGCAAGATGACGGGGCGGCCTGTTCCCCAGTCTTTGACATAAAGTTTCGTGCCGTCTCGCGTTGTGATATACGTCATTGTGTCCTCGGTTCTGTTGAACGATGCTTAGGTTGGAAGGTACTTAGGTCGTTTACCCAGCCCTGCCTTTGACGTAACGCTTTTGAGCTTGGAAAGTATTTTAGAAAGTATTTATGAGACCCATTCCTGAACTGACGCACCCGTGGAACATGACCCCGGAAGAAGCGCGGGCGCAGCAAACTGCCCTGCAAAAGCGCGTTTCGCTGACGGATGCGTTTGGAGAAATCAAAACAATCGCCGGGGTGGACCTGTCGTTCAGCAGCGACGGGGAGACCGGCTACGCCGTGGTCGTCCTGCTGTCGTTCCCGGACTTCCAGGTTCTCGAAGCCCGCTACGCGGCGGCGCCCGTTCCCATGCCTTATGTTCCCGGCCTGCTGTCTTTTCGGGAGTCGCCGATTGCGCTGGAGGCGTTCGCCCAGCTTGAGACCGTCCCGGATATGATCTTTACGGATGGTGCGGGGCAGGCCCATCCCAGAGGCTTTGGGATTGCCTGCCATTTGGGGGTTCTGCTGGATAGGCCCAGTGTCGGAGTCGCCAAAAGCTTTCTCTACGGGTTGTATGACCGGACGCGGGCGCTGGAACCGGGCCAATCCGTGCCGCTCTTCGACAAAGCCCGAATGCAGGTTATCGGGGCAGTGGTGCAGACCAAGCCGCGCACGAACCCGCTTTACATCTCGCCGGGCCACAAAATCAGCGTAGACTCGGCGACAAAGCTGGTGCTTGAGTGTGTGCGGGGCTACCGCCTGCCGGAGCCGACCCGTCAGGCGCATTCGCTGATTACGGCTTACAAGAAGACCTCACCCTAGAAGAACCTCACCCCGCCATCGGAATGGCGACCCTTCCCTTGTAAGGAGAGGGTGGAAGCTTACTTCCGGGTGAGGTTCTTCTGAGGTGAGGTTCTGGACAGCAATTGTGCCTCAGCGTGCCTTGCTGCGGCTGCGCCATTTGGTGCCGCCGAGCAGGAACAGCAGGAACACGCCGCCGACAGCAAAAGCCGCCGGGGTGCTGGGTTCCGGCACCGGGGTAACACCGCTGTTGTTGCCGGAATTTGTTCCCATCGTACCCGTGCCAGTGTTGCCTGTGGTTCCTGTCTCGCCTGTGGTTCCTGTCTCGCCGGTTGTGCCTGTGCCAGTAGTCCCGGTCGTTCCAGTAGTCCCAGTCGTTCCCGTGCCGGTGTGAGTTGTGCCGGTAGTTCCGGTCGTTGTGGCGGTAGTGCCAGTCGTTGGGCCGGTCGTCCCGGTCGTCCCCGTTGTTGTGCCAGTTCCAGTCGTTCCGGTGCCGAGGTTGGGAGTGCTGCCGCCGCCGTGATGGCTGGCGACGACGGCAATCACGGGGATGGCCGCCAGGTAGCCGAGCGGAAAGCCGCCGCCATGCACGGCGGGAAGCTGGCCGAGGAAGCCGCCGACTTTAGTTGTCGGCATAACAACCACGCCGGGAACATCATTCATGGCAACAACCACCGGGCCATTGGCCTGAAGCGGGAGCGTGATGGGCGCGGCTTCGGGAACAGGCGCAGGCGCAATCTCCGGGGAATGGTAGGCCGCCACTTTCGTTGTCACCGGCGGCAGCGCGGCCACCATTGGGTTGCCGCAGGCGAGTTTCAGCACAGGCTGGCCGGTGGAGCGCATCACAAACACCGGCGTTCCGGCGGCAAGGCGGGAGTTGATCGTGTATTCTCGTCCCGTGCGGCTGATGCAGTAGACTTGAAAAACCTGAGGCTTGGTGAGCTTCTTCAGCACCAGATTGTCCTGGATGTAGCGCGTCACCGCTGGGGCGGACGTGTGGAAATGCCGGGCCAGACGGCGTCGGACAACTGGGTCCAGACTAATCTGCTGGTGAAGCTGAGCGATCGTGCCGACATGCTGGGCAATAAACGAGTCCGCCGGGACCACTTCCTGAACAGGGGCAGCAGCGGCGGCAAGCGGCAAGCCGCTGATCAAAGCGGAAAACAAGGCAATTGCAGCAGGACGTACAGTATAGCAGGGCATAAAAATTAAGTTCCTTTGGCCGCATTCATTGAGTGCGAACGGCGCGGTGCTAAAAATTGCAAAAAGACGATGAAAAGAAGGACTGCAAGAAGTATGCCAAAGTGCTTTCCTCATAAAAAAACAAGGAATTTAGCGCAAAACTACCGGATTTCTATGGCCGGAACCTCATTGTGGTTAATCAGAAAAGCCGCCGATTCCGAGAAGTAGGGCCGCAGGATGTCCCGAAACGGGCCCAATTCGGCAATAGCGTCTAGGGCATGGAACATGTGCCGCAGCCAGGCCTCGCTTTGCGCCGGGCCAATCTGGAACGGAATATGGCGCATCCGCAGGCGCGGATGCCCGCGCTCGGCTTGATACTGCGCGTGGCCGCCAAACCGCTGGATCAAAAACAGCGCCAAATGCGTTTTGGCGTTTGAGAGATCATCCGGGTACAGCGGGCGCAGGACCGGGTCGGCCTCCACGCCGGCATAAAAAGCGTCTACAAGCGCATAAAACGGCGCATCGTCGCCGATTTGGGCATAAATTTCTGAGGTTGGGTCTTCCATTGCTTGATTTTTTGACGCCATAATTCTGCGAAGCGGCAATGCGTTTTGTTCTCAGTCGGTGCAGTATACCACGGATTGTGGCACGCAGGCCAAAATACTTCCTAGCCTGCGCCCGAATCCAGCACGATTGACAGGGTCTCCGGCGTCACTTGCAGGCGGACCGAGGCACGGCCCGACGCGATTTGTTCCAGCTCGCCGCCGGCAGCCTCCCGCCGCCAGCCGGTCAGGAGCGGCGTTTCGTGGCCGCGTGCCGCCGCCAGCGCGTCGGCCTTTGTCAGCGTCAGCTCCGGGGCCAGATTGCGGTCCAGGCAGAGCGCCTCCCCCAGCCCGTACAGCAAGTCGCCCAGCGCCCGCTCACGCGGCGTTTCTTCCGGCCCCGTGCCGGAAAGCGGCAGGGGCAGCGCGTCTTCCGGCAAGGCGCGGGCGGCGTTCAGCGCATCCAGCAGGGGCGCCCCAAAGGAAACTTCTTCGGTTTCCGGGAAGCCGCGCAGACGCCGGAAATCCGTAAGGCGCCGGGGCGGCCGCTGAGCCAGCTCGATTAAAAGGTCGTCGCGCAGCAAAGAGCGGGCCGGGACATCGCGGGCTGCCGCCTCCGTTTCCCGCCACGCCGCCACCGCCCGCAGCAGGGCCGTGGGCCGGGCCGTAAAGCCGCGCCCGGTGCGAAGCCGCAGGTAGGCGTCTTCCGGGGCGGTCTCATAGGTGCGTGCGTCGGAGAACCGGCCCATTTCTTCCTGCATCCAGCCCACGCGCCCAAGCCGCTCCAACAGGCGATTGATTTTATCGGTGATAGGCAGCAGATACCGAACATCGTCGCGGGCATAGTCAAGCTGGGCGGGCGTCAGCGGGCGGCGGTCCCACTCGCTGCGCGTCTCGGCCTTGGAAAGTTTCACCCCCGTCAGCGCCTCCGCCAGCCGGGCATAAGACAGCGGGTAAGACGGCAGGCCGATTAGTCCTGCCGCAACCTGGGTGTCAAAGATGTTCCAGGGCAGCCGTTTCCCGCCGCCGTAGTACGCCAGCCGCAAGTCTTCCCGCGCCGCGTGCAGGACTTTCTGGACGCTGGGGTCCGCCACTAAGTCCCAAAGTGGACGGAGATCGGCAAAGGCCAGCGTGTCCACCAGCGCGATAAACTCTTCCGTCGCGACCTGGACAAAGCAGAGGCGCGGCAGGTAGGTTCGCTCACCGACAAACTCGGTGTCCAGCGCAAACCGTCCGGCAGCGCGAAGCGAGCCGCAGAGCGCGTCTAAAGCGTTCGGAGTGCGAATTGTTTCCAGTTCCCGCAGTTGAGGCATATAGGGGCTTTCTTGACTAAACGGCGCAGGCAAACGAGCGCAGGCAAACGAGTATTTGAAAACTACTCGCTGGGCGAAGTACCCTCCGGGTAGAAGAGAGCTTTGTAGAAGAGAGCTTTCTTGTCGTCCGGTAGGACGCCTCCCTGAGCGAGTGGTTTTCAACTGCTCGGACCAGTTAAAAACCCTCTGCCGGCCCGGCTTCCACGGGACCAGGATATTCGGCCATGCCGCCGGTCATGGTGGCGACATCCGAGAAGCCTTGAGCGGCGAGAAAATCGGCGGCATGGCGGCTGCGAATGCCATGCTCGCAGAGGCAGATGATGGCAGCCGCCGGGTCAAGCTCGGAAGCCCGGCGGGGCAGCTCGCCAAGCGGCAGCAGCTTGGCCCCGGCGATATGGTGGCTTTTGTATTCCCACGGCTGGCGCACATCCACTAAACACGCGGCGTCACCGCGCTCCAGGGCGGCCTGGACTTCCTGCGGGGAAATCTCCCGCACCGCGAATTCTTGACTCATGGCGACCATTGTACCCGATAAAAGCCCGACCCTAATAAAGCCCCGCGCAAATACCGATAATGACCGCAAGAGTACACAGATTCCGCTGCTGCAAGGGAACACAGGGAACACGCGATGTCAGCCGCCATTCAAATCAAAAACTTTTCCAAAGAATATCCGGTGCCGCGCCAGAAAGAAAAACGGGTTGCCGTAGACGGCCTGACGCTGGACGTTCCGCAAGGCGGACTGTTCGGATTTCTGGGACCGAACGGCGCGGGCAAGACGACCACGATCAAGATGCTGCTGGGATTTATTCCGGCGACAGCCGGCCAGGCGTGGCTGTTCGGCAGGCCCGTGAGCGAAGTCGCCGCCCGGCGGGCAGTCGGCTACCTGCCGGAGCAGCCGTATTTTCCCAAGTTTTTGTCGGCCCTGGAAGTCGTTCAGGCCCATGCCGGGCTGTCGGGCCTGAGCGGCCGCCGGGCGAAGTCCCAAACCGAAGCCTGCCTGCGGCAAGTCGGCATGTGGGACAACCGGCACATGATCCTCTCAAAATGCTCCAAAGGCATGACCCAGCGCGTTGGTCTGGCGTCAGCGCTGGTCGGCGATCCGCAGCTTCTTGTGATGGATGAGCCGTCGTCGGGCCTGGACCCGGTCGGGCGAAAAGAGCTGCGCGAGCTACTGTCGGCGCTGAAGAACGAAGGCAAGACCATCTTTTTGTCGTCGCACCTGCTGTCTGAAATGGAATCCGTCTGTGACCGCGTCGGCATCATGGCTCAGGGAAAACTTGTCGCCTGCGGGACGCCGCAGGAGATCACGCAGACTTACGCGGATGTCCGGGTGCAGATTGAGCAGACCGAGCGCGATGAAGTCTTAGCGCACCAGATTGAAGACTTAGGCGGCGCCGTGGAGCCGTCCGGCGCTGGAACCAGCCTGCGCGTTCCGGCGGGCGCGGTTTACAAAGTGATGAGGCTGCTGGAGTCGCGCCGCGCCCGGCTGGTCGCCGTCAGCCCGCAGCGCGAGACGTTAGAAGACGCTTTTCTGCGTTTAGTGGGAGGATAGCAAGATGCAGAGCCTGCGAAATATCGGCATTATCGGGCGGATTACGATGCTGGAAGGCGCACGCAAACAAGTGTTCCATGTGCTGATGCTGTTCGCCGTGTTTTTGATCTTCGGCTCGGCGGCGCTTGCCAAGTTCGACCGGCACGTCCAGATGAAGATGCTGAACGACCTGTGTCTCTTTTCTGTGTTTTTGGTCAGCGCGGTTGTTGCCATCACAGTGACAGTCACCGGCATTCCCGGCGAGCAGGAGCAGAAGACGATCTACCCGGTGATCGCAAAGCCCGTGGCCCGGTGGCAGTTTATCTGCGGCAAGTACGCGGGCGCAATGGGAACGGTCGCGATCGGCATGGCGGTCATGGCCGCAACATTTTCGTTCTTGCAGCTTTTTTACATGGGCCATATTGATGCCGCCATGCTGTATGTGCTGCCGTTTTTGTTTTTAGAGACGACCATTCTCGCCGCGATGGCGCTCTGGCTGTCCACCTGGGCGTCGTGGCCGCTGGCCTGGTTCTTGTCGGTGCTGCTGTGCCTGCTGGGCAACGTCAAGTTCCCCCTCTATGCCTCGCTTTCGGCGCATCCCCAGAATGCGTTCAACCGAATCGCCATTGCCGCGCTGTATCACCTGCTGCCAAACTTGGAGTCGTTCAACTTCAAGGATGCGATGGTGCATCACCTCACGGTCCCGAATGCCTACCTGTGGCAGACGGCGGCTTACGGCGTCTGCTACACCGCCGCCCTGCTGACTTTGGCGTCGCTGACATTCGCCCGGAAAGAGTTATAAGTTGAAGAGCGCAATAAAAAAAGACTTTACCCCCTGGCTGCTGCTGCCGGGCATTGTTCTAACCCTCAGCAGCGTCACGCTGCTGGCTCCGCCC
>CAXUBO010000143.1:0-4497 GCA_964249345.1 uncultured Armatimonadales bacterium
ACTTGATGCCGTGGGCCGTTCCAACAGGCTGCGCGGAAGGGTCTATCGAGTCGCCTAGTCCATCATTAATGGTACTGCCGGGAACCGCCGGAGTAGGGTTGCCATTGGCGTCGCTGCTGGTGTCGTTGGCATACGCACTGGAGCTTTCGCAAACAAGAACCTTTGGCGGCGGGGGATCGGAAGGCAGGGTCGGGTCAGCCTGCCAGGTTCCCGTGATGGTCGCAGTCAAGTTGGCGGAAGCGGTGGCCGTGCCGCCTCCGGCAGTGGCGCTTTGGCCGTTGGACAAGCTGGGAATGCTGACCGAGTTTGTCGGCGGGGGCGGTGCCGGGGGTGTCGCGGGCGGAGGAGGCGGCGTGACAGCAGGCGCAGTCCAGGTCTGGGTCGGCTTGTGGGGTGCGGTCGCCGTGCCGGAGCCGGAGGTGATTTGGAGCAGCCAAGTACCGGCATGGGCAGGCACAGAGCAAAGCGCCATAGTCAGCAAGGTCAAGCTAAAAGGAACGAGTCGGGCCGAGAAGCGCGGCAGGCCGAGAAGCGGGTTCAGGTCTGAAAAGGGATCGCATGGACGTTCTTTCCTTTCTGTCTTGCAGGGCTGTGTCTTCGGCTGTCACGCTATCATAACATAGGCCACGGGCTTTGTCAATATACGCCCCCAAATAACTTTGGCGGTTGACAGACGGGGCGATTTGCTGTATATTGCGGGTATGGCAAAACTTCGTGCACCAATGCTTCCGCTTCTGGGAGCGGCCCTGCTGCTCGCCGCCGCGCCGGTTTCGGCTAGACCCGTGCCGGTTCATGCTAAAAAGCCGCACGCGGCGAAAGCGCGGGCGGCCAAGCGCGTGGAAACGCTGGGCGGCGGAACCGTGAACAGTCTGGCCCTCGGCCCGCCGCCGTCGTTTGGGCTAGGCGGGCCAAACATGGTGCTGGTTAAAAACTGGCACTTCGGCAGGGACGGCACGATCAAAACCCAGGCCGACATGAACGCCAATTTTGTGTACCATGACCAGTTCAACACGTTCAACAACGGGAACGGCAACTACGGAACCAACACGGTCGCGCCGGACAAGGCCGACGCGCTCAGTAATCAGCCGATTGAAGGCGTCAACAGCCCGCCGGTGCGCGAGTTCCTGCCGGACTCCCTCAAGACCTATCTGACGCCGCTGGACGGCGCGGCGACCGTGAACCCGAAGCAGCACAACGCCGGCTGCGGCTCGTTTATGGCGCTCTGGGCGCTGCCGAACGCCGGCTCGCTGCTGGGCCGGGACATTGTCTGGGAAACGCGGGTCCGCTATGTCACGCCGCCGTACTACTGGTTTGCGATCTGGACGGCAGGCAACAAGTGGAAATGGGACGGCCACGCGCAGGGCGCGGAGATGGACCTGGTTGAAAGCTTCGGCTACGACAACGGCGGCGGCAACACCAACTATGACGGCCGTTTCTGGCACTCCAACACGACCGCGACGCCGGCCAAAGACACCAGGGATTACGGGGACTGGCACCGGGCGATGACGGCGGACGGCATTGGGGCGTATGATGCCTCTCAGTACCACATCTGGACGCTGGTCTACAAAAAAGACGACAGCTTTACAATCTATGTGGACGGTATCAAAGCGCAAAGCGGCTCGGACTACCACTGGACATACGGCAACACGGCTCAAGGCGAGCCGATTGACATGCGGTTTTTGTTTGACGGCGCATGGGGCCACACCCAGATTGACAGCGTGGACAAGCCTTTGCCCGCGTCGGCCTTCGCCGGCAAGTTCTACGAGTGGAACTACAGCCGCGTTTATTTAAGCCGCAATGCGGCGCACCCGGCAGCGGCGCAGAATACCCAGTTATGATCCAACCCGTCCCCATTCTGCTGGATACCGACATTGGCTCGGACATTGACGATGCCCTGGCGCTGGCGTACCTGCTGCGTCAGCCGCGCTGCGAATTGCTGGGCATTTCCACCGTCAGCGGCGAGCCGGAACATCGCGCGTCGCTGGCGGATGCGGTTTGCCGCGCCGGGGGGCGCGACGACATTCCCATTCATGCCGGGACGGCCCGGCCTTTACTTGCGGTGCAAAACCAGCCCCATGCGCCGCAGGCGTCCGCGCTGGAAGCAGGCGCGTGGCCGCACCGGGAGTTCGGACCGAACACGGCCCTAAACTTTCTGCGCGAGACCGTTCACGCCCGGCCCGGCGAAGTGACGCTGCTGGCGATTGGGCCGCTGACTAACATTGCCCTGCTGTTTGCTTTAGACCCGGAAGTTCCGCGCCTGTTAAAAGAAATGGTGCTGATGGGCGGCTGGTTCTTCCACCGGCCGCAGCCGGAATGGAACATTCGGTGCGATCCCCACGCCGCCGCGATGGTGTTTGCCGCGCCCGTGCCGCGTTTGACTGCGGTTGGCATTGACGTGACCCAGCCCTGCCGGATGCCTGCCGGTGAGTGCCGCCGCCGCTTTGCCGAAGCGGGCGGGCCGCTGGCCCCGGTCGCCGCCTTTGCCGAAGTCTGGTTCCAGAACCAGTCTGAAATCACGTTCCATGACCCGCTGGCCGCCGCGCTCCTTTTTGAGCCGTCCCTATGCACCTATGAGGCCCGCCCAATTTCCGTCGAGCTGACCAGCCCGCTCCGCACCGGCCAGACGGACTTGGACTGGAGCGACCGGCACACCGCCGAGGCAAACCCGAACCTTTCCCATCAAGTCACCGAGTCCGTGGACGTGCCTGCGTTTTTTGAGCATTACTTTTCGGTGGCTGCGTCCTGAGCCGCGTCTTCAATTTCCGATAGGGCTTCTCCTAAATCGTTCGGCGCGTTTTGGGCGTGCCGCTCTCCGCCGCGCAGCCACTCATAAAGCCGGGATGCGAAAACTGCGCCGAGCATAGGGCCGGCAAAGTAAACCCAGACGTGCGACAGCGCGGCAGAATTGCCGAACAGCGCCGGACCGAGAGAACGGGCCGGGTTCATGGAACCGCCCGTCACCGGCCCGCCGATCAGCACATCGAAAACGACGGTCAGGCCGATGGCAAGGCCAGGCACCGCGCCATTGGCCCGCTTGTCCGTGGCGACCGCGATAATCACCAGCATCAGGAGGAAGGTAAGAACCGTTTCCACCTCCACGGCACGGGAAAGCGGGCCGGGGGCCGGGACGTGAACGCCATGCCCCCGGCCAAAAAGCAGCGCGGTCAGAGCCGCCGCCGCGATCCCGCCCCCAAATTGCGCGGCCCAATAGAACGGCACGAAGCGCCAGGGAAACCGGCCCGCGACGGCGAAGCCGAGAGAAACAGCCGGGTTGAAATGCGCCGCCGAGATATGTCCGAGCGCATAGATCATAGCGAGGACGGCTAGGCCGGACACCCAGGCCGCTGCCGCCAAGTCTTCGGCAGCGCCGGGAAAATGCGCCGTCCCGGAAAGCGCGACCGGCGCGAAGACAATGCCGAACGTGCCGACGAACTCCGCCGCATAGCGCCGGGTCATGGCGTCCTTCATGGCGACCCTTTCCCGATTAACAGCAGTCCGTACCACATCCGCAGCCGGACATCGCTCCGGCTGCCATTGGAAGCGCGGGCAGGCAAACTTCTTTGGCGAGGCAGTCCGTGTGCTTTGTGGTCAGCGTCAGCACGACGGCGCTGTTTGTCACGGTGAAGCTTGCCACCGGGTACTGCGAAAGGACGGTGTCCTCATACTCGATTTCTACTTCTAAATCTTCGCCTTCGGGAAGAATGCCCTTCGCCCGCGCTAGGTCCAGCACCCCGGCCATTTTGCCGGCATAAAGACGATGATCGGTGTCGCCGCCAAGCCATGCCTGCAATTGGCAGCTTTGGATGGTGTGCAGCTTGCCGCCGCAGTCAATGAACTTTTTGGCAACGTGTCCGACTTCGGTAATGTGGAACGAGGCCGGCACGACGTTTTCACCCGGCAAGATGAGGCGAAACGATTTATTGGGATAAGATGCGAGCAAGGCTGAGAATTGGCTGAGTTTCATGGTGTTTCCTTTCTGGATGTCTTTTCTATTCGTCGCAGCAATCGCCGCGAGTGAGCGGGGGAATGACGCCGCTCAGGAACGAAGCTAGGGCCGCGACGGCTTCGCGGCGGACGCCGCAAATCATGTTTTTGCCGTGCCGCTCCGTCGTAATCAGATCGGCCAAGCGAAGTTCTTTGAGATGAAAAGAAATGGTGGAAGTGATGCGCTCTGCGCCCGTGACATGGCAGCAGACTTCGCCCACCGTCGGTCCCAGCACAGGCCGCACATCGCCACTGTCTTCGACGGCCACCGGGCAGCACTGCCGGCACAGAAACTCGAAAATATGCAGGCGCGTCGGATCGCCAAGCGCTTTGAACATGGCGGCAAAGTCCGCTTTTTCATTGACCATCTTTGAGTTTATTTCCATAACTATACAATTCTAGTAATATAGAAATAAATATACCGAAATAAACCAGGCTTGTCAAGACATACTAGTCTCTTTGCCGCTTGGGTGTGACAAATGTCACACTCCGGCTGTGACATTCGGCACACGG